>DATHVS010000196.1:0-15027 GCA_035461195.1 Nocardioidaceae bacterium | reverse complement strand
GTCCGGAGCCCAGGCGGGGTCGATGGCGAACGCCCGGCAGAACCTCAGCCACAGCTCCTCCGGCGGCCCCCCGGGCTTCGGGACCGTCACGACGTGGACCCGGTCGGGAGGGAGGCCGGTGCCCCATCGGCTGAGCACCTGGGGGAGGCTCTGCGAGCGCCAGAACCACATCTCGGGGTTCGCCTGCGCGTTGGCGAGGAACTTCTCGAAGGTCCATCGCCGCCCCTGCTTGATGCTCTCCTGCCAGAACGCCGGGAGCTGGCGGGCGACGTCACGGGAGGAGAAGACGACGTGCACGTCGCTGCCCTCGAGGTCGGCCATCGCCTTGGCGACCTTGTCCGCGGGGGCAGCGGAGAGGATCTCGTGGCTGATGATCACGGTGCCCTTGGTGCGCCGGACCTTGCGCATCAGGGCGTCCCAGTAGCCCTCGGCGTGTCCCGCCGGCCCACCCCAGTCCTCACCCAGCAGGTCGAGCGCGGCCCGGAAGTGGGTGTGCCCGGGGTCCCGGCCGAGCGGGCCGCGCGGGAAGTGGATGCCGTGCTCGGCCAGCGACTCGCTGTTGGCGGCGAGCCGGTCCTGGAGATAGGTCGTGCCGGTCTTGGGCGCCCCGACGTGGAGGTAGACGACACGACTCATGCAGAGATTGTGCCCTACCCCTGGTGAGCCGGGTCAGCCGCCCGACAGCGCCGAGACGACCCGCGAAGGACTGGGACGGCCCAGCTGCTCGGCCATCCAGACGCTCGTGTCCACCAGCTTCGCGAGGTCGACCCCGGTCTCGATGCCGAGGCCGTCGAGCATCCACACGAGGTCCTCGGTGGCGAGGTTGCCGGTGGCGCTCTCGGCGTACGGGCAACCTCCGAGGCCGCCGGTGGAGGCGTCGAACGTGGTGACCCCCGCCCGCAACGCCGCCTGCGTGTTCGACAGGGCCTGGCCGTAGGTGTCGTGGAAGTGCATCGCGAGCCGGGCGTTGGACAGGCCGGCGTCGTTGAACCCGCGCAGCAGGGCGGTCACGTGCCCCGGCGTACCGACCCCGATCGTGTCGCCGAGTGAGAGCTCCGACGCGCCGAGGTCGAACAGCCGCTTGCCGACGGCGACCACCTGGTCGACCGGCACGGGGCCCTCCCACGGGTCCCCGAAGCACATCGAGATGTAGGCACGTACGTCCATCCCCGCCTCGCGGGCACGGCGCACGGTGGGCTCGAACATCTCGAACTGGGCATCGAGGCTGCGGTTCAGGTTGCGCTGCGCGAAGGTCTCGGTGGCGCTGCCGAAGATCGCGATGTGCCGCACGCCTTTCTCGATCGCGCGGTCCAGTCCGCGCTCGTTCGGGACGAGCACCGGCATCGGCACCTCCTGGGCGCCGGGATCGCCGAGGAGGTCGAGGAGCTCGGCGGCGTCGGCGAGCTGGGGTACCCACTTGGGGTGCACGAAGCTGGTCGCCTCCACGACGGGGAGGCCGGCGTCGACGAGGCGGCGGACGAACTCCGCCTTCGTCTCGACCGGGACGACGGTCGCCTCGTTCTGGAGCCCGTCCCGGGGCCCCACCTCGTAGATCCTCACCCGCTCCGGAAGGCTCGGGTCGCGCACCACCTGGGGTGTCCGCATGTCACTCCTCCTCGGCCGACGGCTCGACGACGAACAGGGCCGCACCCAGCGCCACCTGGTCTCCTACGGCGGCGCCCACCTCGACGACCGTCCCGGCGACGGGGGCCTTGAGGGAGAGCTCCATCTTCATCGCCTCCATGACACCGAGTGTCTCGCCCTCGGCAACCTCCTGACCCACCACGGCGCCGACCTGCAGGACAGTGCCAGGCATCGGGGCCGCGACCGTGCCGTCGGAGGCCGCGTGGTGCGCGCCGGGCCCGAACGCGTCGGGCCGCTCGAAGACATGGGTGTTGCCGCGGTGGGCGACGTCGACGTGGTGCGGGCCGATCCGGACCGCACCCTCGTGGACGAGGTCGTCGACCTCGAGCCGGAGGATGCCCGCCTCGGACGCGATCGGGTGCACCGTCCACGTCCTCCCGCCGGCGCTGACCGACCCGGCCGGGTCCACCCGGAACACGACCGTCTCGTGGTCGACGACGAGCTCGACGGGGGTCGGTGCCGCGGGGCCGGTGGCGCGCCAGCCGTCGCCGACGCCGAAGGGATGGGTCGGGTCGGCGGCCTGGGAGGTGGCGAGCGCCCAGGCCGCGAGGACGGAGGACTCCTCGACGCCTTCGGGGCGTACGACGTCGGGGTGGCGGTCGAGGTAGGCGGTGTCGATCTCGCAGTCACGGAACGCGTCGGAGGCCGCGAGGCCGCGGAGGAAGCCGAGGTTCGTCGTGAGACCCAGGATCGCGGTGTCGTCGAGCGCGGTGACCAGGGCACGGCGGGCCGCCTCACGGGTGGGTCCGTGCACGATCACCTTGCCCAGCATCGGGTCGTACGCCGAGGAGACCACCTGTCCCGACTCGAGCGCGGCGTCGATGCGGGCCCTGGGGGACCAGCGCACATGCTCGGCCACACCGGCCTGCGGGAGGAAGCGGTTGAACGCGTCCTCGGCGTACACCCTGGCCTCGATCGCGTGTCCGTCGAGCCGCACGTCGTCCTGGTCGAACGGCAGCGGCTCCCCGGCGGCGACCATCAGCTGGAGCTGCACCAGGTCGAGCGGGCCGCCGTCGACGGAGACGGCCAGCTCGGTGACCGGGTGCTCGACCTGGAGTCGGGTGTTCATCTCGAGGAAGAACACGTCCTCCCCCGAGACGAGAAACTCCACGGTGCCGGCGTTGACGTAGCCGACCTCCTTGGCCAGGGCCACCGCCGACTCGGTCAGGACGCGCCGGACCTTCTCGGAGATCGTCGGGGCCGGGGCCTCCTCGAGGACCTTCTGGTGCCTGCGCTGGGTGGAGCAGTCACGCTCGAACAGGTGGACGACGTTGCCGTGGGCGTCGGCGAGCACCTGCACCTCGACGTGACGACCGCGCTCGACGTACCTCTCCACGAGGATCGTGTCGTCACCGAACGCGCTCGCCGCCTCACGTCGCGCCGCCGCCAAGGCCTCGGCGAAGTCGGCGGGGTCACGGACGATCCGCATGCCCTTGCCGCCGCCCCCGGCGGCCGCCTTGACCAGGAGCGGGTAGCCGATGGCGTCGGCGTCGATCTCGTCGCCGGTCAGCTCGGCACTCGGCACGACCGGCACGCCCGCGGCGATCGCGACCTCGCGGGCCACGTCCTTGCGGCCCATCCGGTCCATGACCTCGGCGCTCGGTCCCACGAACGTCAGGCCCGCCTCCGCGACCGCCCGCGCGAACGGGGCCCGCTCGGACAGGAAGCCGTAGCCGGGGTGGATCGCGTCGGCGCAGGTGCGCTTGGCGGCCTCGATGACCGCGTCGATGCTCAGGTAGGACGCAGCTGCCGAGGTGGGGCCGATCCGCACCGCGATGTCCGCGGCGCGCACGTGGGGAGCCCCGCGGTCGGCGTCGGAGTACACCGCGACCGTGCGCAGGCCCCGCTCCCGGGCGGCCCGGATGATGCGCACCGCGATCTCGCCGCGGTTGGCGACGAGAAGCGTGGAGATCGGCTTGGGGTTGCTCATCTCGGTCCTCACATCCGGAAGACGCCGTACGACGGCGCGGGGATCGGGGCGTTCGCGGCAGCGGCGAGACCCATGCCGAGCACGCGGCGCGTGTCGACCGGGTCGATCACACCGTCGTCCCAGAGTCGAGCGGTCGAGTAGTAGGGCGAGCCCTGCTCCTCGTACTGATCACGGATCGGTGCCTTGAACGCCTCCTCTTCGTCGGCGGACCACTCGCCGCCCTTGGCCTCGATGCCGTCGCGGCGGACGGTGGCAAGCACCGAGGCGGCCTGCTCACCGCCCATCACGGAGATCCGGGCGTTGGGCCACATCCACAGGAAGCGCGGGTCGTAGGCACGTCCGCACATCCCGTAGTTGCCCGCCCCGAAGGAGCCACCGATCACCACGGTGAACTTGGGTACGACGGAGCAGGCGACCGCCGTGACGAGCTTCGCGCCATCTCTGGCGATGCCGCCGTTCTCGTACTCCTTGCCGACCATGAAGCCGGTGATGTTCTGGAGGAAGACCAGCGGGATGCCGCGCTGGTTGCACAGCTCGATGAAGTGGGCGCCCTTGAGGGAGGACTCGCTGAAGAGGATGCCGTTGTTCGCGACGATCCCGACCGGGTAGCCCCAGATCCTCGCGAAGCCGCAGACCAGTGTCTCGCCGTAGAGCGCCTTGAACTCGTGGAAGCGCGACCCGTCGACGATGCGGGTGATCACCTCCCGCACGTCGTAGGGGGTACGCGAGTCCGTCGGCACCACGTCGTACAGCCCGGCCGGGTCGTCCACCGGCTCCTCCGGCGGCTGCTGCTCGAGGCTCGGCGGGACCGGCCGCTCGAAGGTGTCGACGATCGACCTGACGATGGCGAGGGCCTCCGCGTCGTCGGCGGCGAGATGGTCCACGACCCCGGACCTCCGGGCGTGGACGTCGCCCCCGCCCAGCTCCTCGGCCGTGACGACCTCGCCGGTGGCGGCCTTCACCAGCGGCGGCCCGCCCAGGAAGATCGTGCCCTGCTCCTTGACGATGACGCTCTCGTCGGACATCGCCGGGACGTAGGCGCCGCCGGCGGTGCACGAGCCCATCACCGCCGCGACCTGCGGGATGCCCTGGGCCGACAGGTTGGCCTGGTTGAAGAAGATCCGGCCGAAGTGCTCCTTGTCGGGGAACACCTCGTCCTGCATCGGGAGGAACGCCCCGCCGGAGTCGACGAGGTAGATGCACGGCAGCCGGTTTGCCCGCGCCACCTCCTGCGCCCGAAGGTGCTTCTTGACCGTGACCGGGTAGTAGGTGCCCCCCTTCACCGTCGCGTCGTTGGCGACGATGACGCACTCGCGGCCGCTGACCCGCCCGATGCCGGTGACGATCCCGGCCGAGGGGACCGCGTCGTCGTACATCCCGGTCGCCGCGAGCGGACTGAGCTCGAGGAACGGGCTGCCGGGGTCGAGCAGGCGGTCCACCCGGTCACGGGCGAGCAGCTTGCCGCGCTCGAGGTGCTTCGCGCGCGCCGCCTCCGACCCGCCCTGGCGGACCCGCGAGAGGCGGTCGCGCAGCTCGTCGACGAGCTCCTTCATCTCCGGTGCGGCCACCGTCACCTCCATGCTCGGTTCCCGCCCGATGTTAGCGATCGTTAACCGCGGCGTCCACCGGTGGATCAATTACCAAGGGATGCAGGCTTTCTGTCTCTTCCCATGGTGAACTTGCCATGGGAAGAGACAGTTTCCCTGCATACCCTGGTAATTGGTTCGCGGCGAGACCTGTGAACGATCGCTAACCAGGTGCTCTAGGGTGGCCCCATGGCAGCCTCTCGCCGCGAGCAGATCCTGTCCACCGCTGCCGCGCTCTTCGCCGAACGTGGCTTCCACGGGGTCTCCGTGGCCGATCTCGGCGCGGCCTGCGGCGTCTCCGGGCCCGCGCTCTATCGGCACTTCTCGTCCAAGGACGCCATGCTCGCCGAGATGCTCGTCTCGATCAGCGAGGAGCTCCTCGAGGTGGGGAGGGAGCGCGTGCGCGAGGCCGAGGAGCCCCGCGAGGCACTGCACGCGCTCGTCAACTGGCACATCGACTTCGCCCTCACCAACAAGGCCCTCATCGTCGTCCAGGACCGTGACTGGTCCTCCCTGCCGGAGGAGGCGCGCGACCGCGTGCGCAACCTCCAGCGCAGGTACGTCGAGCTCTGGGTCGACCAGCTGTGCGCGGTCCACAGGGACCTCCCGGCCGACCGGGCCAGGGCCATGGCCCACGCCGTGTTCGGCCTCCTCAACTCCACCCCCCACAGCGCTCTCGTATCGGAGGCGCAGATGCGCTCCATGCTCGAGCGGATGGCTCTCGCGGCGCTCGACGCCCCGGGACGCTAGCCGACCCGGCGCGTCCTCCGGCAGACGAGCCGGGTCGACGGGATCACGCGCGGCAGACGAGCCGGGTCGACGGGATCACGCGCGGCAGACCAGCCGGGTCAGGCGTTCTTGAGGGCGTCCTCGAGCGCGGCGAGGACGAGCAGCGCCGCGTCGGGGCGGGCGTTGTGACCCATCAGGCCGATCCGCCACACCGAGCTCGCGAACTCCCCGGCGCCGGCCCCGATCTCGAGGTCGTGTCGCTCGAGCAGGTAGCGCCGCACGGCCGTGGAGTCGACACCGTCGGGGACCCGGACCGTCGTCAGCTCGGGGAGCCGGTGCCCCTCTGAGGCGAACAGCTCCAGCCCCATCTCCTGAAGCCCCGTCTGCAGTTGCCGCCCCGCCTCGTCGTGACGGGCCCAGACGTTCTCCAGGCCCTCGTCGAGGATCCGGCGCAGGCCCGCGTGGAGGCTCGCGACCATCGCAGTCGGGGCGGTGTGGTGGTAGGTGCGGCCGCCGGACCCGTGCTGCTGACCCGCGCCGGCGTACCCGCCGAGGAGGCCGAGGTCGAGGTACCACGACTGCGGCTTCTCCACCCGCCGCTCCCAGGCGCGGTCGTTGATCGTGAACGGGGCGAGGCCGGGGGCCACCCCGAGACACTTCTGCGTCCCGGCGTACCCGACGTCGACCCCCCAGTCGTCGGCCCGCAGCTCGATGCCGCCGATCGATGTGACCGCGTCCACGATGAGCAGGGCGTCCCCCTTGAGCTCGCCGAGGGCGGCGATGTCGGAGCGTACGCCGGTGGAGGTCTCGGCGTGAACCGCCGCGATGACCGTCGGACTCGGGTGCGCGTCGGCCACCCGTTGCGGGTCGACCGGGGTTCCCCACTCGTGCTCCACGGCGACCACCTCGGCGCCGCAGCGCGCCGCGACGTCGCACATACGCTGCCCGAAAAGGCCGTTCACCGCGACGACCACGACGTCTCCGGGGCGCACGGTGTTGACGAAGGCCGCCTCCATCCCGGCCGAGCCGGTGGCGCTGATCGGCAGGGTGCGGGCGTTGCTCGTGCCCCAGACCGTGCGGAGGTGCTCGCAGGTGTCGTCCATGATCTGGAGGAACGCCGGGTCGAGGTGGCCGAGCAGGGGCAGAGCGAGCGCCGCGGTCGCCTCGGGGTAGGGGTTGGACGGGCCGGGGCCGAAGAGCCGGCGCTCGACGACGGGCGTGGCGAAGGTTCCAGGTGCGGGTGCCGTCATGGCTGCGAACCTACAAGACCGCGCCGGGGTTGAGGATCCCCTCGGGGTCGAGGGCGTCCTTGATCCTGCGCGAGAGCGCCATCACGTCCGGGCCGAGCTGGTCGGGGAGGGCGACCTTCTTGGTGCGGCCCACCCCGTGCTCGCCGGTGATGGTGCCACCGAGGGCGATGGCGGCCCGCATGACCTCCGCGAACGCCTCCCGAGCGCGCGCCTCCGCGGCCGGGTCGGTCGGGTCGAACACGATGATCGGGTGGGTGTTGCCGTCCCCGGCGTGCGCGACCACCGGGATCTCCACGTCGTACCTCTCCGCGACCGCCGCGACCGCCGCGAGCAGGTCCGGCAGCAGCGGCACGGGGGCGCCGACGTCCTCGAGGAGCAGCGACCCGCGCGCCTCGATCGCGGGGAAGGCGATCCGCCGGGCCTCCACGAACATCTCGCCCTCGTCGGGGTCGTCGGTCACGAAGACCTCCGTCGCGCCGCTGTCCGAGCAGGCGGCCCGCATCACCTCGATCTCCGCGGACCGTGCCGAGGCGGGGGCGTCGGACTGGGCGACCAGCAGAGCCCCGGCCGACCGGTCGAGGCCCATCGGCTTGTAGTCCTCCACCGCGTTGACCGAGGCGTTGTCCATCAGCTCCATCATCGAGGGACGCAGCGTCTGTCCGACCTCGACGACCGCGCGGGCAGCGGCATCCGCAGTGGGGAAGGTCGCCACCAAGGTCGATCGCGCACCCTGGGCAGGGATGAGGCGCAGCAGCGCGCGCGTGACGATGCCGAGGGTGCCCTCGCTCCCGACGAACAGCTTCAGCAGCGACAGCCCTGCGACGTCCTTGATCCGCTTCCCGCCGAGGGTCACGAGGGTGCCGTCGGCGAGGACCACGTCGAGGCCGAGGACATAGTCGGTGGTGACGCCGTACTTGACGCAGCACAGCCCGCCGGCGTTGGTGGCGACGTTGCCGCCGATGGAGCAGATCTCGTACGACGACGGGTCAGGCGGGTACCACAGGCCGTGCTCGGCCGCCGCTGCCTTGACCTCCGCGTTGAACGCGCCCGGCTCGACCACCGCGATCCGTGTCGCCGTGTCGATCTCGATCGCGCGCATCCGTTCCAGGCTCAGCACGATCCCGCCGTCGACCGCGGACGACCCGCCCGAGAGACCGCTGCCGGCGCCGCGGGGGACAACCGGGACGTGGTGCTTCGCGGCCCACCGCACTGCGGTCTGGACCTGGCCGGCGTCCTCGGCACGCACCACGGCGATCGGGGTGCCCGCGTCGCGGTCGCGGGACCAGTCGTGCCGGTAGCTCTCCATCGTCACCGGCTCGGTCGCCACCACCCTCGGGGGCAGGGCGTCGACCAGCTCGGCTAGTCGCGCGTCGCTCATGGCCCGACCCTAGGCCGTGTCCGCTGCGAGCGTCACGCTCCCGCCTCGGCCGCCTCCGCCGGCGTTCTTCGACGCGCGCCGGTGCGCTCCGCGCCGATTCCGGCCGCGACCACGCAGGCGATCCCGGCGAGGGGGGTCAGGCCCGGCACCTGGCCGAGTGCGACCAGGCCGATCACCACCGCGAACGCCGGTTCGAGTGCCATCAGCGTGCCGAACGCGCCCGCCGTGAGCCTCCTGAGCGCGAGCAGCTCGAGCGTGAACGGGATGACCGGCAGCAGGAGCGCCAGTCCGAGCCCGGCGAGCACGACCTCCCACGTGAGCAGCGGGGCCACCGTCGGCCCGGCGACGGCGGTGGCGACCAGACCCGCGACCGGCATCGAGACCGCGAGCCCCTGGACTCCGGCGACCTGGTCGCCGACACGCTGGGTGAGGAGGATGTACGCCGCCCAGCACACCGCCGCACCCAGGGCGAACGCCACACCGACGAGGTCGGTGCCGCCGTTCCACGGCTCGGTGAGGAGGAGTACGCCGACCGCCGCGACCCCCGCGAAGAGGCGGCCTCTGCCGTGGCTGCGCAGCACCGCCACGCCGAGCGGACCGAGGAACTCCAGCGCGCTGGCGGTGCCCATCGGCAGCCGCTCGACCGCCTCCATGAACAGCATCGTTACCGCGGCGGTGACGATTCCGAGGCCGACGCTGGCGAGGAAGGACTCGCGGGTGAAGGTGCCTGGTCTCGGGCGGAGGACCACCAGCATGATGACGCCCGCCCAGGCCAGCCGCAGCCAGGCCGCGCCCTGAGTGCCGACCTGGTCGAACAGGCCCACCGCTGCCGCGATCCCGAGCTGGACGACGAGCATCGAGGCCACCGCCATGGCGGCGCCCGAGCGAGGGCCGGTGTGGTGGGCGCCGACGCTCGCTGAGGCCGCGCCTGATGCCTGTGCCGTGCTCATGCGGCCCAGTACGCCACGTTCCGTCCATCCAGGTCCACGTGAGAATCCTGGACAGATTGTTCACAACTTGTGGACAATGCTGGGGATGGAGACCCGCCGCCTCGCCGTGCTGCTCGAGCTGTCCCGTCTCGGGTCGATGCGTGAGGTCGCCGAGGAGATGGGCACGACGACGTCGACGGTCTCCCAGCAGATCGCGGCGCTCGCCCGGGAGGCGGGGACGGCGCTGGTCGAGCCCGACGGTCGGCGGGTGCGCCTGACCCCGGCGGGACGCCGGCTCGCCGAGCACGCGGTGACGATCCTCGCCGCAGTGGAGGCGGCCCGGCTCGACCTCGACCCCCAGGCCGAACCCGCGGGGACGGTCCGGGTGGCGGGGTTCGCGACGGCGGTGCGCTCGTCGTTGATGCCGGTGCTCCACGAGATCGCCCGAGCGCACCCCGGCGTACGTCTGCTCATCCACGAGCACGAGCCTGCGGAGGCGTTCGCGCTGCTGCGCTCCGACGACGTCGACCTCGCCCTCACCTACGACTACGACCTGGCGCCCGCCGACTTCGACCTGACCATGGAGGCGACCCCGCTGTGGACCGCCCGATGGGGCCTGGGGGTGCCGGTCGCGGATGGCGAGGTCTCGGGCGGCGCACGGCAGGTCTTCGCCCGGTTCGCCGGCCGGGACTGGATCGTCAACTCGCGCAACACCGCCGACACCGACGCGGTCAGGACGATCGCGTCGATGGCGGGGTTCGAGCCTCGGGTCAGCCACCGTGTCGACAGCCTCGAGCTCGTACAGGAGCTGGTCGCCTCCGGCCTCGGGGTGGGGCTTCTGCCCGCGGACCTGCCGACGCGACCGGAGGTGGCGACCCTGCCGCTCCACGACCCGGAGGTCAGGTTGCGGGCCTACGCGGTGGTGCGGCGCGGCCGCTCGACCTGGCCGCCGCTGGCCCTGGTGCTCGCCAGGATCCGGGCCACGCTCGACTCCTGAACGCCTCGGCCGAGCCCTTCCGCCCGCTGGCTAGTCTCTGGCCATGAGCCTTCTCGACACCCACATCGCACGCCTCGACGGCACCCCCTCGACACTCGGCGAGATCACCGGCGGACGGCCGGCGCTCCTCGTCAACGTCGCCTCCAAGTGCGGGCTCACCCCGCAGTACACCGGCCTCGAGCAGCTTCACAAGGAGTACGCCGACCTCGGGTTCACCGTCGTGGGCATCCCTTGCAACCAGTTCGGGGGCCAGGAGCCCGGCGGTCCCGAGGAGATCGAGGAGTTCTGCTCCACGACCTACGGCGTGACCTTTCCGATGACCGAGAAGGTCGAGGTGAACGGCGACGGCCGCCACCCGTTGTACGCCGCGCTCGTGCAGACCGCCGACGAGCAGGGACGCACCGGCGACGTGCAGTGGAACTTCGAGAAGTTCCTCCTCGACGGGTCCGGCGCCGTCGTCGCCCGGTTCAGTCCGGGTGTCGAGCCGGAGGACCCGCGACTCGTCGACGCCGTCCGGCAGCTCGCCTGAGGCTGCCCGGGACCGGCTCCGTCAGCGGGACCGGACGATCTGGGCGAGCTCGAAGTGCATGGGGTCGGTCCAGGCCCAGTCGCCTCCCCAGGCGAAGCCCCACTTCTTGAAGATCGCGACCACGTCTCGGTTGATCTCACCGGGCACGCCCCGCAGGTTGCCAGGGACGTTCAGGTCGACCGCGATCCCCCAGGTGTGCAGCGACAGGCCCTTGCTCGGGTCACGACCGATGAACCGCGGGACGTAGCAGCCGCCGTACTCGTTCGGGTGGATCTCCGAGGCCAGCCCACGGGACACGACCTCGCGCAGGGCGCCGCGCAGCTGCGGCAGCATCACCCGGTGACAGGTCACGTTGCCCAGGATCGGGACCGGTTCGGTCCGGATGTTGGCCGCGATCCAGGCAGGGTCGGGGGCGACCGTGCCGTCGTCGAACCAGCGGTAGCTGAACGTGCCCACGGCCGCGGCGACCGACCCGCCCGTGGCCAGCGGCTGCTGCACGCGCTGTTCGGCGGCGATCGCCTCCACCGCCTCCACGAGCCGCTCGATCTCCTCGATGTCGAGGTCGTCGGTCACGGCGTACTGCGGGCCCACGTCGACCTCCCGGTCGGGGGCGTCACTGCCTGGGACAGCGGTCGCGAAACCACCGCCCTCGAGCTCCTTCTCCTCCTCGACCGGTGGTGGAGCCAGCGGCCCGAGCGGCGCGTCGATCGCCGCCAGGGCAGGCGGCAGGCTCGGGGCGGGGGGTGCGGCGGCGTGGTCATGGGGCTCGACATCCGGTGACGTCGGCTCGGGGGAAGGACTGCCGGACGGAGTGGCCGCGGCTCGTCCGACCGGCGACGCCTCGGACTGCTCCTGCGTCCCCCGGTCGGCCGCCGCCTGCTCGATCCGGTCGACCGGCTCGCTGCCGCAGCCGACGAGCGGGGCAAGCAGCAGGGGTACGCCGGCCAGGGCGAGGCCGCGGGCGGGCCAGGAAGCCGCACGCGATCGACGTACCGGCATCGCCGCCCCCTCCCGTCGGGCCCCTGTGCTGGGTCCAGTCTAGGTGCGCGACAGGGATCCTGTTCGCGTCACGGTCTCACCAGATGCGGACGCGCTGCTCAGGGTCGAGCCACAGGCCGTCCCCCGGCGACGTCGCGAAGGCCTCGTGGAACTCGTCGAGGTTGCGCACGATGTTCGCGCGGAACTCCACGGGGCTGTGCGGGTCGACGGTGAGGAACTGCATCGCCTGCTCCTTGCGGACCTTGGTGCGCCACACGTGGGCCCAGTTGAGGAAGACTCGCTGGGAGCCGCTGAGGCCGTCGTGCTCGGGCATCGGCTCGTCGCCGAGGCTGATGAGGTAGGCCTTGTGGGCGATGGTGAGGCCGCCGAGGTCACCGATGTTCTCGCCGACGGTGAGGGCGCCGTTGACCCGCTCGCCGGGGAGGTCGCGGGGCTCGAAGCCGTTGTACTGCTCGATGAGCCGGTCCGAACGCTCCTTGAACGCGGCCCGGTCGGCCTCGGTCCACCACTCGTTGAGGTTCCCCTTGCCGTCGTACTGCGACCCCTGGTCGTCGAAGCCGTGGCCGAGCTCGTGGCCGATGACCGCCCCGATGCCCCCGTAGTTCTCGGCGGCATCCGCCTCGGGGTCGAAGAACGGCTTCTGGAGGATCCCGGCGGGGAAGCAGATCTCGTTCGTGCCGGGGTTGTAGTAGGCGTTGACGGTCTGCGGCAGCATGAACCACTCGTCGCGGTCGACCGGGGAGCCGATCTTGCCCAGCTGCCGGTCGGTCTCGAAGGCCGCGGCCGCCTCGACGTTGAGCATCAGGTCGTCGGGCCGGATCTCGAGGGCGGAGTAGTCGCGGAACTTCTTGGGGTAGCCGATCTTCGGGTTGAAGGTCTCGAGCTTCTCGAAGGCTCGCTCCTTGGTGTCCTCGGTCATCCAGTCGAGGGTGGCGATGCTGTGCCGGTAGGCCTCGATGAGGTGGGCGACGAGCTCGTCCATGAGCGCCTTGGAGCTCGGCGGGAAGTGGCGGGCGACGTACTCCTCGCCGACGGCCTCGCCGAGGGCACCCTGGACGAGGGCGACCCCACGCTTCCACCGGGCGCGCAGCTCGGGCGTGCCGCTGAGGGTGCGGCCGTAGAAGGAGAAGTTCTCCTCGACGAAAGCGGACGACAGGTACGGCGCCGCGCGGCGGACGACGCGGGCCGCGAGCCACTCGCGCCACAGCTCGATCGGCACCTCGGCCAGCGCCGTCGACAGGTGGGTGAGGTAGCTGGGCTGGCGGACGACCGCCTCGGCGAGCACCTGCTCGGAGGCGCCGAGGCCCTCACGCCAGGCGGCCCAGTCCACGTGGGGGGCGAGCTTCCTGAGCTCGTCGGCGGTGGTGAGGTTGTAGGTCTTGATGACGTCGCGGGTCTCGGCGCGCTCCCAGTGACCCCGGGCGAGCCGGGTCTCGACCTCGAGCACGGCCCGTGCCGCCTGGTCGGCGTCCTCACGCCCGACGAGGGCGAACGTGCGGGTCAGGTGAACCAGGTAGGCCTCTCGGATCTCGGCGAACCTCTCGTCGCGGTAGTACGACTCGTCCGGCAGGCCCAGGCCGCCCTGGAGCACGTTGAGGAGGTAGCGGTCGGAGTCGCGGTCGTCGGTGTCGACGTAGGAGCCGAACAGCCCGCCGCCGCCCAGCCGCTCGAGCTCGCCGACGAAGTGCAGCAGCTCGCCTGTGTCGGCGACCTTCGCGGCGTCACGAAGCATGTCGGCGATCGGCTCCGCGCCGAGCTCCTCGACCCGCTCCTCGTCCATGAAGCTGGCGTAGAGGTCGCCGATCTTCTTGCCGTGGTCCCCACCGATGCGGCCGGCCGCGGCGTCCTCGATGATCTCCCGGACCCGCTTCTCGGAGAGCTCCGCGAGCTCGACGAAGGCCCCCCACATCGCGCGGTCGGAGGGGATCTCGGCCGTCTCGAACCAGGTGCCGTTCACGTGCCCGAAGAGATCGTCCTGGGGCCGGATGTCGGGGTTCATGCCGCTCTTGGCATCGTCAAGGATCGTCACGCCCGCCACCATAACGCCGCACACCAGCCCGTCGAGAAACAGCGCCCGCTCCGCGGGGGAGGTTCATCCTTTGCCGTCCGGGGTAGAACCGAGGCATGAGCGAAACCACGGACATGACCGTGCGGGACAACGCCGGGCAGAGCCGCTACGAGGCCTCCGACGAGTCCGGCGTCGTCGCCGGGTTCGCGGAGTACGAGGACCTCGACGGCGTGCGCGTCTTCACCCACACCGAGGTCGACGACGCCTTCGAGGGCCAAGGGGTCGGGTCGACGCTGGTCAGGGGCGCGCTCGACGACGTCCGCGCCCGCGGCCTGCAGATGCGCCCGAAGTGCCCGTTCGTACGCAAGTACGTCGAGAAGCATCCGGAGTACGCCGACCTGCGCGCCTGAGGCGGGACGCGTCAGCGAAGAGCCAGCACCAGCTTCCCGGTCGCGCGGCGCTCGGCCATGTCGGTCAGTGCCCGCCGGACGTCCTCGAGCGGGTACGTCGACCCGACCGGCGGGCTCACGGCGCCGGACTCCATCATCGGGACCAGCACGTCCCACTGCCGGCGCATGAAGCCGGCCCGCACCATCGCGTAGGCGCCCCAGCCGACGCCGCGGACGTCGATGTTGTTGAGGAGCAGACGGTTGACCTTGACCTCGGGGATCGCGCCGGCGGTGAACCCGACGACGAGGAGGCGTCCGAGCGGCCCGAGGGAGCGCAGCGAGTCGGTCATCAGGTCGCCGCCGACGACGTCCACGACCACGTCCACGCCCCGGCCGTCGGTCAGCTCCTTGACGGAGCCCAGGAAGCCGTCCACGAGCACGGCCTCGTCGGCACCGGCGTCCTTCGCGACCTTGGCCTTCTCCTCGGTCGAGACGACCGCGATGACGGTGGCGCCCATGCCCTTGGCGACCTGGATGCTGGCGGTGCCGACGCCACCGGCGGCACCGTGCACGAGCACGGTCTCGCCGGGCTGCAGCTGGCCGCGCTCGTGCAGGGCGAACTGCGCGGTGAGGTAGTTCATCGGCAGCGCCGCGCCCTC
>DATHVS010000195.1:0-28434 GCA_035461195.1 Nocardioidaceae bacterium | reverse complement strand
CTACATGTTCAACCGCGTCGGGGGCCTCAAGGAGGACATCCCCGCCGGCTGGCTCGACCGGTGCGCCGCCGCCGTGGCCGCGGTGCGCTCCCGTGTGCCGCAGATCGAGGACCTGATCTTCGGCAACGAGATCTTCCAGGCCCGCACCCAGAACGTCGGGATCCTCTCGCGCGAGCTGATCGATGCCTACGGGGTCTCCGGGCCGATCGCACGCGCCTCCGGCGTCGACTTCGACCTGCGTCGCGACGAGCCCTACCTCGCCTACGACGAGCTCGTCACCGACGGGGTCATGCAGGTCCCGACTCGGCGGGAGGCCGACTGCTACGCCCGCTTCGGCCTCCTCCTCGACCAGGTCACGGTCTCCCTCGACGTCGCCGACGCCTGCATCGACCGGCTCCGCTCGCTCGAGCGCGGCCCCATCAACGTCCGGCTGCCGAAGATCCTCAAGGCGCCCGAGGGATCGACGTACGCCTGGACCGAGAATCCCCTGGGCATCAACGGGTACTACCTCGTCTCGCGCGGGGAGAAGACCCCGTGGCGGATGAAGCTGCGGAGTGCGTCCTTCAACAACGTGTCGGTGCTGCCGGAGGTCCTCACCGGCTGCCTCGTCGCCGACATGGTGGCGATACTAGGCTCGATGTTCTTCGTGGTTGGTGACGTCGACAAGTAGGGAGCTTCCGTGACGGTCCGAGTGCAGTCCACCGCCCAGGTCGCGGAGTCCGCCAGGATCGGCGAGGGCACCTCGGTGTGGGAGCTCGCGCAGATCCGCGAGGACGCGCGGCTCGGCACCGGCTGCGTGGTCGGCCGCGGCGCGTACGTCGGGAGCGGCGTCGTCATGGGCAACAACGTCAAGCTGCAGAACTACGCCCTCGTCTACGAGCCGGCCGAGCTCGACGACGGGGTGTTCATCGGCCCGGCGGCCGTGCTCACCAACGACGAGTACCCCCGCTCCGTCGACCCCGAGGGCAACCTCAAGCGCGGCGACGACTGGGAGGCCGTGGGGGTCAAGATCGGCGAGGGCGCCTCCATCGGAGCCCGCGCGGTCTGTGTCGCGCCGGTCCGCATCGGCCGCTGGGCGATGGTCGCGGCCGGTGCCGTCGTGACCCGTGACGTCCCGGACTTCGCGCTCATGGTCGGGATCCCTGCCCGCCAGGTCGGCTGGGTCGGCCGCGCCGGACGACGCCTCGAGGAGGCCGACGGCGAGGGGACCTGGACCTGCCCGAAGACCGGTTCGCTCTACCGCGAGAAGCGGGCTCCCGACGGCACGGTCCAGCTCGTCGAGGCCGGCCTCTAGCGTCGAGGGTCGTCCCCTGAGTCGCGGTCCCTGAAACGAGCGTGCGCCCCCGGCCCGGACCGGAGGCACACGCAGCTGAGGACCTGCTCAGGAGGTCATGGGCGGTTCGCGGAGCCCGCGCCGCTGCGCCCGTCGCTGGCCTCCCCGGCGGCCCCGGTGCCGGCGGTGGAGGAACCGTCGGCGCTCTTCGTGGTGGCACCGTCAGCGGTGTCGGTGCCCCCGTCGTTGGGGACCTCGGTCGCGGCCCGCTCGCGGGAGCCTTCGGCCCGCTCGTCGGCCTCACCGGCCTGGGCCTGCTTCTCGCCTGCGACTGCGCCGCCGTCGACCCGGGCGCGGGACCCGTCGTTCTCCTCGCCGGCGCGGCTCTTGCCCTCTGAAGCGAGGTCGGAGACCGCCGCGCCCTTGTCGGCGCCCTCGAGCTCGGTGTTGCGCGCGAGATCGGAGACGTCCTGGCCCTTCTTCGACGCGTCCTTCGTCTCGCGGTCGGCGGAGGCCTCGTCCGCGGTGGACTCCCCCTTGCCCGCATCGGCAACGGCGACCTCCGCGGCACCGGGAACCGTCACCCCCACCTTGGCCAGCATCTCGCTGGCAGTGTCCTGCGCCCCCTCTGGAAGTGCACCGGCTGCGGCCATGCCGACTCCACCGGTGAGGAGGGCGCCGGTGCCGAGAACGGCGGCGATTCCTGTCTTGACTGAGGTGAGGGACGAGAGCATGGGTGACCTCCGAGGGGTGGGTTGCGACGCGCGGAAGGCAGCCAACGCCTCGGCCTCGCCCGGCAGGGGTCCGGGCTCGGTCGGAGCGGCTGCGGCTTCGAGCAGCAACACCACACGCTGGTCGGGCGCGGTGTCGCCGGCTTCGCGTCGGTCGTTGTTCAACATCTCACCTCGGGTACCGATGGTCGCGTCGACTCCGTTACACCCACGACACTCCGGCCGTCCCCGGTCTGGTCCAGCATCTCGGACAGACGGCGAAGACCCCGGTGAGCAGCCACCCTCACAGCACCTGCCCGTTTCCCGAGCACCTTTGCCGCGCGCGGCACGTCCAGGCCGGCGACGTGACGGAGCAGAACCGCCTCGGCCTGGTCCGGCGGCAGTCGGCGGATGAGGGCGAGAGCCGCCTCGGTCGAGAACATCTCCTCCACCCGCTCGGCCACGTCCACCCCATCCGGGCGTGCGGCGAGCTCCTCCTCCGAGGCCACCACGACCGGGACCCTCCCCGCTCGGCGCTGGGCGTCGAAGAGGCGTGACCGGGCGATCGTGAACACCCACGCCCGCCAGCCGGCCTCGTCCCCGGAGAACCGGTCGAGGCCACGGACCACGCTCATCCACGTCTCGCTCGCGACGTCCTCGGCAAGGGCGCCACCCAGCGTTGTCAGGTAGCGGAGCAGTGCCGGCTGGACGGAGCGGAACAGGACCACGAAGGCGCCCTCGTCGCCGCCTTGGCAGCGGTGAGCCGGTCCTCGAACTCCGGAACCACCACATCACCGCCCTCCGGCTAGGTCGTGGCATAGGTCACAACTCGCCACCTCTACCCCAGCGGGGTACAAAACAAACCCGGCCGGTCGCCTCGCTCAGGCTGAACCGGGCGCCGACCCGCGCGAGGGCCCTCGACCTGCGGGACAGGTCGAGGGCCCTCGTCATTCGCGCGGCCGATGGCAGCCGCGGGTCGTTGGAGGTCAGCTCCTCCCGAGACCGAACCTCCGGCGGCCCAGCATGGTGGCTGCGCCGGCGAGGATCATCCCCAGGCCGCCGAGGGTCAGAAGCTTCGTGCTCTCCTCGGACCCGGTCTGCGGGAGGACCATCCCGGTCGGCTGCGCACCGGTCTGCTGGTATGCGGTCGACGGAGCCGTCGGAGCGGTCGCAGTCTGCTGCTGCTCCGCGCCCAGGACAGCGCCGCCCTGCGCGGTCACGTCCGCCTTGACGCCGGCGCCCGTGGACCCCTCGGCCCCGGCCACGACGTCGTCCCCGGTCTTGACGCCGGCCTCGGTGTCGGTGCCGTGCTGACCGCCGTTCCCGGTGCCGGTGTCGCCACCCGCACCCGCGTCGGCGTCCGAGTCGCCCTTGCCCGAGTCGCCCTTGTCGGAGTCGCCCTTGCCCGAGTCGCCCTTGTCGGAGTCACCCTTGTCCGAGTCACCCTTGTCCGAGTCACCCTTGTCCGAGTCACCCTTGTCGTCACCCGGGGCGGTAGCGTCCGCGGCGCAGTCGATCGGGAAGGTCTTCACCGTCGTCCCGGACTTCACCTCGACGCTCGTGATGGTGTCGATACCGGCCACGGAGGTCAGGTCGAAGCCAGTCTTGCCGATGTTCTCGTCCTTGCCGGCAGCGGCGCCCTCGCCGTGGAAGTCGATGTAGGAGATGTCCTTGGTCGAGCTCAGGTAGCAGCCGTCGAGCGTGATGGTCGCGGCGGAGTTGCCACGCGTCCCCTTGTCGTGGCCACCGTTGCCCGGCCGACCCTTGTCGGAGTCACCCTTGTCGGAGTCACCCTTGTCGGAGTCCTTGTCGTCACCAGGGGTCATACCGTCCGCGGCGCAGTCGATCGTGAAGGTCTTCACCGTCGTTCCGGACTTCACCTCGACGCTCGTGATGCTGTCGATACCCGCCACGGCGGTCAGGTCGAAGCCAGTCCTGCCGATGTTCTCGTCCTTGCCGGCAGCGGCGCCCTCGCCGTGGAAGTCGATGTAGGAGATGTCCTTGGTCGAGCTCAGGTAGCAGCCGTCCAGGGTGATGGTCGCGGCGGACTTGCCGCGCATCCCCTTGTTCGACGAACCGTCGCTGTCGTTGCTCCGACCGTCCCGGTCACCGCGGGCGTGCGCACCCGTACGGGCGTCGGCCTTCTCGCCGGACTCCGCCTTCGTGCGGGCGTCGGACCCCGTCTTGGCCTTCCCGTCGGACTCGGCCTTCGTGTCCGTGGAGGCCTTGCCCTTCGCCTCTGCACGAGCGTCAGCCTTCGCCTCTGCGCGAGCGTCAGCCTTCGCCTCTGCGCGAGCGTCGTCCTTGCTGCTCTTGTCGTTCTTCTCGTCGTCGTACCGCTCGTCCTTCTTCTCGGTCGACGTGGTCTTGGGCTCCGCATCGTCGCTGGTGTCGCCACCGGCGTACGCCGGAAGCGCCCCCAGCGTCAGCGTCAGGGCGACAGGTGCGCCCAGCGCAGCGAGTACGCCCTTCTTGCTCCCTCTGTTCATGCTCCCCATACCTCCTGGTTGTTCGAGCCTGCCGCGAGCAGCACTCACTGCGGCACCTCGAGGTGCCGTGTCTGTCTGCTTGTCTCCGAGCCGTGCGCGAGGCGCCTTACCGACCCGGTTGCGAGAGACGCCTCCGACCGCATACGTCGGGCGAACGTTCTCCCTCCCCCAATGCGATGGAGCCCACCGGGTGGGTCTCCGCCGCTGCACAGAGGACTACCCGGACACTCGCCGAGCATGCGGACGATTTGTCGACAAGCAGGTCACACAGGGAGGAGTCCCGCGAGCTCAGCGGCGCAGACGACCGAGCAGCGAGGACACCACCTCGCGCGGCGCGACCGGCTCGACCGAGAGGCTCAAGACCTTGCCCTTACGGGCTCTCGCGGCGGTCAGCCGGTGCGGCCGGGCACCATGTCTGAAGCGGCTGACCACGTCATCCTCAGGCGCAGGCACGCGTACGTCGAAGGGGCCCGCGTCGATCTCCCCGTGCAGCACGAGCCTCCACGGCCCGTCACCCGATGAGGCCACGACGCCCGGGTCGACGGCGATGGTCACGGTGGCGGAGCGCTCGTCCGAGCGGGTGGTCGTCGCCAGTGCGGGGCCGGCCGGGTCGAGGCTGGCCCAGAAGGTGCTCGCCGCGTCCGGGCCCACCACAGGGAGCACGACGTCGACGAGGAGGCGACCGACCTCGACCCGCACCGCGCCGAGACGGGCGAGCTTGTTCAGCCGTCCCTCGACACCGACGAGGGCCATCCGGAAGAGCCGGTCGGGAAGGTCGGAGGAGCGGAAACCCGGGAGGACGGCAAGAGCGTGACCGCCCTCGAGATGGACGAGGTCGGTGTGGGTGTTCTCCTCCTGCACCAGCTCGGAGAGCAGCGCGAGGTCCTCGCGGGCAGCGGCCGACACGCGCAGCCGCGCCGAGACGGGCAGCTCGTCGAGCATCGCGTCGTTCAGCCACTCCTCGGCCATCCGGCGTACCCCGGCACACACCGCGCGTTGCGCCGACTCCGACGACTCGAGCAGGTCCTGGCGGAGCAGGCGCGGGATCTCCCAGGCGAAGTGCCGGGTGAGGATCGTGTCTCGGTCGGGTCCGGCAGGCACGAGGTCGGCGACGGACTGCATCATCTCGTGGATGCAGTCGACCCGATCCTCGTAGGGGGTCTTGTAGGAGATGTTGCTGCTGTCCTCGCGCTTGACGGCGTAGTAGCAGGTGTAGTCGGCGAGGACCGAGATCCGGCGGGCGTGGACACAGGCCGCGAGCGTGAACGGCTGGTCGCTGCCGAAGGGCATGTCCTCGCGGTAGCGCAGGCCCAGCCGCTCCACGAGGTCGCGGCGGAAGAGCTTGGTGTTGGCGATCGCCCAGCGCAGCTTGGGGCCGTACGGGTCGAGGTCGACCTGGTTGCCGTCCTCGTACAGCCCCTGGTGCACGATTCGGCCGTTGACGCCGACCATCTTGCCGATGACGACGTCGGAGCCGTGCTCGTCGGCGAGGTCCACCATCCGCTCCAGCGCCTCGGTGCCCAGATGGTCGTCGGAGCCCAAGAAGTACACGTAGCGCCCCGTGGCCACGTCGAGGGCCTTGTTGCTCGGCGACGCCGGGCCCCCGGAGTTCGGCTGGTGGATCACCCGGAAGACATCGGGATGCGCCGCGGCGTACGCGTCGAGGACCTCACCGCTCTCGTCGGTCGACCCGTCGTCGACGGCGATGACCTCGAGCCGGTCATGGCCGATGCTCTGCGCCACGAGGGAGTCGAGGCACTCGGTGAGGTACGGCATCGTGTTGAAGACCGCGACGACCACGGTCACGTCCGGAGTCGTCATGCCGTCCTTCCAGAAGCCCCGCGGTTGCCTGCCCTCTGGGCGGGTTGATACTAACAGTGCGCATCCGGACGCAACCGCGCCCCGGACCCGAGCCGCCGACCCGGCGGCTGGCCCGCCCCGCGACCCCGAGGAGACCCCCGCATGCCACCCGTTGCGGAGAACGTCGCAGTCCTCCTCGCCGGCGGGGTCGGCGCCCGCGTCGGTCTCGACATCCCCAAGCAGCTGATCAAGATCGCCGGCCGCACGATCCTCGAGCACACGCTGGCGGCGTTCCAGTCGCACGACTCGGTCGACGAGATCGTCATCATGATGGCGCCGGGCCACCTCGACGCCGTCCACGCGATCCTGCGCAGTGGTCAGTACCCGAAGGTGACGGCCATCCTCGAGGGTGCCGAGACCCGCAACGGTACGACTCTGCTCGCGCTCGAGCACCTCGGCGACCGCGACTGCAAGGTGCTCTTCCACGACGCCGTGCGCCCCCTCGTCACCCCGCGCATCATCACCGAGTGCTTCGAGGCGCTCGACGAGTTCGACGCGGTCGACGTCGCCATCCCCTCGGCCGACACGATCATCGAGGTCGACGAGGCGAACACCATCCGGGCCATCCCGCCACGAGCCTCGCTGCGTCGCGGACAGACGCCCCAGGCGTTCCGGGCCTCGGTGATCAGGCGCGCCTACGAGCACGCCGGAGCCGACTCGGGCTTCACCGCGACTGACGACTGCGGCGTGGTGCTGCGCTACCTCCCCGAGGTACCGATCTGGGTCGTGCCCGGCGACGAGCGCAACATGAAGGTCACCGAGCCGATCGACGTCTACCTCGCCGACAAGCTCTTCCAGCTCACCACCCAGGACCTCCCGGCGCCGCGTGGCGAGTCGGAGTACCGCGCGGCGCTGTCCGGGAAGACCGTGGTGGTCTTCGGCGGCTCCTACGGCATCGGCGCCGACGTGGCGAAGCTCGCGGCGGAGTACGGCGCCCACGTCCACGCCTTCAGCCGGTCGAGCACCGGCACCCATGTCGAGCGGCGGGCCGACGTCGCCGAGGCGATCGCGGAGGTGCTCGCAGAGCGCGGATCGGTGGACTTCGTGGTCAATGCGGCCGGTGTTCTCCCCCGCGGCGACCTCGTCGACTCCTCGGAGGAGACGATCTACGCCGCGACGGAGATCAACTACGTCGCCCCGGTGCTGATCGCCCAGGAGGCGTTCCCCGCCCTGTCGACGAGCAACGGCAGCCTGCTCTACTTCACCTCCAGCTCCTACACCCGTGGGCGCAGCGGCTACAGCCTGTACTCCTCGGCAAAGGCCGCCGTCGTGAACCTGACCCAGGCCCTTGCCGACGAGTGGGCCGCCTCTGGTGTGCGGGTCAACTGCCTCAACCCCGAACGGACCCGCACCCCGATGCGCTCCAAGGCGTTCGGCGAGGAGGACCCGGACACTTTGCTCGATCCCCTGGCGGTGGCGCGGGCAGCCCTCGACGTACTGCTCAGTGGCGAGACCGGGCACATCGTGGACCTGCGAAAGTCAGACCCGGGGGTCTGGTCCCAGGAGTAGGCGACAACGGGTCCCAGGGACCTGTTGCGCGGGCCTGCCGCCTCTCCGGCGCGGATGGGCCGGGTCGGCGGGTCTCGGCGCGGCGGATGGGCCGGGTCGGCGGGTTCTAGCGCGGCGGAACAGACGGGTCGCCGAAGAACGCGCGCACGACCCGCTCGGTGGCCTGGCCGTCCTGCCACCGCTGGTAGGTCTCGAGGAAAGTCTCGACCTCCTCGCGGTACGCCGAGGCCAGCCCCTCGAGGTCGCGCAGCGCCCTGACGACCTCGTCGGCGTCCTCGAGCAGGGGCCCGGGCGCGGTGCGCCGGAAGTCGAAGAGGAACCCGCGCACCGGCCCGGAGTAGACGTCCAGGTCCGGCACCAGGAACACCATCGGCCTGCGGGTCAGCGCGAAGTCGAAGCGAAGCGAGGAGTAGTCGAGCACCGCGACGTCGGAGGCGAGGATCAGGTCGTTGACCTCGGGGTAGTCGGTGACGTCGACCAGCCGCCGGTGCCGGCCCAGGCGGTGCGGCCCGCCGGTGTGGAAACGGTGGCCGCGCATGAGGAGGACGTACTCCTCCCCCAACGCCTCCGACGCGGTCTCGAGGTCGAGGTGCTCGGCCAGCCTCGCCGAGCGGTGCGCGGTGGCCAGGTGGTCGCGGAACGTGGGCGCGTACAGCACGACCTTCTGCTCCGGTTCGATGCCGAGCCGCTCCCTCGTCGTACGCCGGATCGCGTCGGCGTCCTGGGAGACGAGCACGTCGTCGCGCGGGTAGCCCTGGTTCGCGATGGGGCCGTCGTAGGCGTACTCGCGCCGGTAGTACACGTCCATCTCCGGGGACGGGGTGAGGATCAGGTCCCACTTGCGCATGGTCCGGTCCAGCTCGGCCGTGATGCGGCGCTCGGGGAAGCGCTTGGCCCGCCACTGGACCAGGCCCATCGACTTGGCCGGGTAGCCGTGGAAGGTCTGCAGGAACTTCTGCCCGGGCTGCTTCACGAACCACTTGTCGAACTCGATGTTGCTGACCAGGTAGGTGGCGCGGCCGAGCAGGTCGTACCACTCGCGGCTCCGCATCACGACGGGGACGGCCCCCGCGGGGAGGTGCACCGAGTGGTCGGCGACGCCCCAGTAGAGGGTCAGGTGGGGGTAGTGGCGATGCAGGTGCTCGTGGATCGCGCGGGCACTGTCGGTCGCGGTCTGGCCGGTGTAGGCCTGCAGGTAGACCGCGTCCGGGTCGAGGACGTGCTGCTTGCGGCGGTACTCCTCATGCAGGCGACGCTGGGCCCGGGGACCGATCTCGTCGTCGGTCTGGGGCGCGGTCAGGTGCGCGACGAGCCGCCGCTGTGGGGTCTGCCGGAGCCTCACCCGCACCGAGCCACCCAGCAGGTCGAGCGGGGTGCACGTCACGAGGTCGTCGGACGCAGCCGGACCGTCGAGCGTGACGGCGTCCTCAGCCTCACCGACGGTGAGGACGAACCGGTAGATGCCCGTAGGCGCGGCGGTCTCCCCGAGCCCCCACTCGTCGCAGACGACGGGGACGCGGACCTCCACGTCCCGCCCGCGCAGGGCGACCGGTGTGCCGGGCAGGGTGGCCCGTGGCCCGTCGAGGGACAGCGACCACTGCCTGGGGACGTCACCGAGCCACCTGAGCGAGATCGCCAGATCGTCGTGGCCGGCGGCCCGGACGAGCTCGACACCGGTGACGAGCGGGCGGTGCGCGACCTCGTGGACGGTGGCGTGACCTCCGCGGGACCTGTGCCAGGCGAGCGACCCTGCGTGGTCCCCTGTCCAGGGGTCGTGGACGTCGCCCGGGTAGGCGACCGGTCGCCGGCCCTCGGCCGTGACCGCCCGCAGCTGCCACTCGGGGTCCTCGATGTTGCCCGGGCCGACGGGCGGGAGCTCGACCTCGAAGCGACCCCCCGTGACCGGCGTCGAGACGGTTCCTGCGGGACAGGTGAGCTCGACGGAGGTCACACCGGTCGACCCGTCGAGCACGCCGCGGACCGCCCGGCCTACGACCCCTGCCTCGTGCAGGACGACCGCGGCCCGGGCGACCTCGATCACCAGGCCGTGGGGACCTTCTGGGCTGGGGCCCCAGAGCATGCCGGAGGCGAGCCGGTGGGGACGCTCCCCGAGGACGCCGTTGTGGTCCCGGTGGGTCACCGTCCCGGTCCGTGTCACACCCCGGGTCGAGAGGGTGAGCCTGAGCGACCACCGCGGCGAGCCGAGCAGCGGCGCCGCCTCCACGCGCAGGCGGAAGCCCCCGAGGTCGTGGTCCTGGAAGCGCTCCTGGGCGAACCGGGTGACCTCCGGGTGCGGCACCCGCTCCACATCGACCGGGACCTCGACCCCCGTCTCCGCGACGAGCACCGCCTCCAGCGTGGGCGGCTCGGGGCCGTCGCCGACCAGAGCGACGAAGGCGAACACGTCGAGCTCGAGCGTCTCGGCCCCGATCCAGCGGACCATGCGCAGTGACGCCACCAGCGGTGTCTCGGCCTCGGTGAGCTCGAAGAGGTCGTCGGGAAGCTCGGCCCGCGGGTCCTGGTAGGGCCACACGGTGGCGTACACGCGCCCGCCGATGACCTTCGTCGGGTGGCCGGGGCCCTCCCAGTGGCGAAGGTGCAGGAAGTCCTCGAGGTCCTCGCGGCGGTCCTGGGACAACATCCGGATCTTGACCCGCGACTCCCACGGCAGGCCCGCCAGCAGCTCTGCCTCCGCCTCGGCGACCAGGGGCGCGAGACCGCGACGCAAGGCCTCCCACTGCTCGTGCGTGGCCGACTGGGCCGCGTCGACGTACCTGATCGCGTCGGTTTCGAAGAGCCACCTAAGCCAGGCACGGCGGGCGGAGGCGAGGCCGTTGGGGCGCAGCAGCCGACCGGACTCGGCCAGCGAGGCGAGCCAGCCGTCGACGCCGTCCAGGACGGTGAGGACCGTCCCGAACGGTAGACCGGCGGCGGGATCGGCGGCCTCGCTGACCACCTGTGGGACCAGGTCGATCGAGCGCGCGGCCTCGTAGGCGCGCACGACCGGCGCGTCGAGCCCGCCTGCGCCGGCGGCGGGGAGCGGCGGCATCACCTCGTCCCAGAAGCCGCGGCGGAACAGCTTGTTGCCCCAAGCGGTGTCGGCGACCAGGCCTGGATGGTTGCGGAGCGTGACGCGGGTCCGGTCCGGATGTCGTACGCCGGAGCCGCGGCCCTCCTGGTCGAGTCCTCCCACGGCGAGGTCGGAGCCACTGTCCTGGATCCGGTCGACGAGTGCGGCGAGCCCGTCGGGGCGCAGGGTCTCGGAGGCCTCGAGGAACAGCAAGTGGTCGCCCTGGGCTCGCGCGGCGCCTCTGTTGCGGGCCTCCCCGAGCGTCGCGACCTCCGCGCCCTCCCCCCTGCCGAAGGCGACGACCTGGACGTCGACGTGGGGGTACCGCTGCTGCTCGATGCTGCGCAGGGAGGCGTCGAGGAGCTCACGCTGCTCGTCGGACACGGTCACCATGACCGAGACCGTGACGGGTCGCCGCGTGACCTCCTCGAGCCCGCTGGAGAGGCGGCGAAGACCTTCACGGAGCCGGCCTGCTGCCGTCGCGGTCCACCGCATGAAGGTCGTCCTCGCTGTCGGGGGCTGGGCGCTGCCGCATGCTACTCGCAGAGGCGGCCCGGTCCGTCCGGGCCCTAGAGACTCTCGTCGTACTTGGCCAGGATCGCGCGCAGGCGCTCCTCGTCACGCTGTTCGGCGGGCAGCAGGACCTCTGCGACCACGTCGACGATCTCGGCGAGCCGCCTGTTGAGCTGTCGCGCCTCCTGGAGCTCCTGCTCCACGGCGGCCACCCGACGGCGCAGGGCATCGATGTCTTTCTGGGCCTGCTTCCAGCGGGCAGGTCCGTGGCCCTGACCCTGACCTCGGCCCTGCGCCGGACGCGGGCTCGCAGGGGCCTGCTTCGCGGCGGTCTTCCTCGTGAGGAACTTCATCTCTCAGCCTTCCAGTCGGGCGACGATGCGGCACACGCGTGGGTCCTCGTGGCCGAAGACGGCAAGTCCGTAGCGGTTCTCGCAGTGCTCGATCCCGAAGCCGTACGACTCCAGCTCCGAGCACACGAGGTCGGGCTGGACGAAGTGCCGGTAGTGCTCACCGAACTCGTGCTCGGTCGGCTCGGTGCGGAACTCGAGGTACACCCGGCCCTTGGTCCGGCTCAGGACGCTCCTGCTGAACCGCCAGAGGTTCTGGCGGCCGACGTCCTCGAGAGCGTGCACCAGGAACCGGGCGTAGACGGCGTCGACGTCGCGGTCCCGGGCGAGCAGCGCGCCCGCGGACAGCATCTGGCGCAGGTCGTAGAGGTCGAGCACGCGGAAGGCCGCCGGCGAGCTCTTCTCCCGGGCGCGGCGGGTGGCGTAGCCGACTGCGATGTGCGAGTAGTCGCAACCGAGGACGTCGATCCCCTGCGACGCGAGCCACACCGAGTCACGGCCGGTGCCGGAGCCGATGTCCAGCAACGAGGCCGGCCTCGGCTCCCGGTCCACGACCCACTGCGCGAAGGACGACGGCTCCTGGGGGACCTTGGCCGCCTTGGTCGCGTAGAAGTCCTCCCAGTAGGCCCCGTGCAGCCGCTCCCCGCCGAAGAGCCCGCGGAAGCGGCGCTTGAGCCACCGTGGCTTCTCGTACTTGAACGACGGGTCCGGCACGCGCCACCCGGGGCCGTACGTCGCCTCGAGCACCGCCTCGGGCTTCGCGGGGGCGGGGACCTCGCGGCCCTCCAGCGTCACGGTCGAGGTGGGCAGCAGGGCCTCTCGCGGCAGCGGCGCCGCGACGAAGCCCGTGATGTGGAGAAGGTCGTGGAGGTAGAACGCGCTGAAGACGTCGATGCCGATCCGTCGCCCGTCCGGAAGGTCCGAGTAGACCTTGAACGCGCCCCCGGTGCCGCGGAAGGTCTCCCAGCCCGCCTCCACGAACTCTCGCTCGATCCTCATCGACTCGAGCATGACGTCCACCGGGTGCGACCCGCCTGCGAGGTAGGCGATGTCGGCGTCGTTGTCGTGCCCGATGAGCCGGCCGTCGCGGACCGCTCCGAGCAGGTTGCCGAACGCGAGGAAGGCCCCGTGCCCTCGCTCGTCGAGGAGCTCCAGGGCCGCCACGATGGTGTCCACCACGTGCCGGCGCTCGTCGTCGGTGGCGTGGTCGAACATCGCCCTCGTCATGCGGTTGTTCTTCGCCACCACCAGCGGCCGGCCGTCGTCATCGACGACCTCGACGACGCCGTGGCCGTCACCGAAGGTGAGGGCGTCCTGGAAGAGGACCTGCGTCGTCTCCAGGGAGCGGACCAGCACGTCGGCGCGGCCGTTCAGGTACGGCCGGAGCCGCTCGGGCCACGGGACCAGGCGGTGCCCGTCACCGTCGCGACGCCCGTCCCGCGACGGCACGAAGGCCCAGATGCGCCGGCCGCCGATCTCGAGCTCCAGCCTGTCCTGGAGATCCTCGGCGAGCCGGATGCCGTCGTCGTCGATCTGCATGAGGGGGGACGATAGCCGAGTGGCGTGGGTCCGCGTTCGCGCAGGGCCGGTCGCCGACGCGCCGAGAGGCTCCCCGGGCCTGCTCAGCCGCCGATGACGATGCGGCGTACGCCCTCCCACCGCGCTGGGTCGGTGACCCGCCGGCCGTCGACGAGCACCTTCACACCCGGGAGGTCCGAGGCCGCCAGCGCGGCGTACGCCGCGTGGTCGGTCTGGACGACCACGGCGTCGACGTCCTCACCTTGGTGCGGGGGAAGACCGAGCCCGGTCAGCTCCTCGGCGGTGTAGAGCGGGTCGGACACGAAGACGGTCGCCCCACGGCGACCGAGCTCGGCGACGGTCGGGAACACCCCGGAGAACGCGGTCTCCTTCACCCCACCGCGGTAGGCGGCGCCGAGCACGAGCACCCGGGCGGCGGAGAGGTCGCCGTAGCCCGCGGCGAGCAGATCGACGGCGTACGACGGCATCTCCGCGTTCGCCTCGCGGGCCGAACGGACAACGGTCGCGGCGGGGTCGTTCCACAGGTAGATGCGCGGGTAGATCGGGATGCAGTGTCCCCCGACCGCGATGCCGGGCCGGTGGATGTGGCTGTAGGGCTGGGTGTTGCAGGCCTCGATGACCTTCATGACGTCGACGTCGATGGAGTCGGCGTAGCGGGCGAACTGGTTCGCGAGGCCGATGTTGACGTCGCGGTAGGTCGTCTCGGCGAGCTTGGCGAGCTCGGCGGCCTCCGCGGAGCCAAGGTCCCAGACGCCGTTGGGCCGGTCGAGGTCAGGGCGGTCGTCGAAGTCGAGGACGGCCTCGTAGAACCGCACGCCGTGCTCGGCGGAGGCCTCGTCGATGCCGCCGACGAGCTTGGGGTACTTCCGCAGGTCCGCGAACACCCGCCCGGTCAGCACCCGCTCGGGACTGAACACGAGCGAGAAGTCCGTGCCGGTCTCGAGGCCGGACCCCTCGGCCAGCATGGCCGCCCATCGGTTTCGGGTGGTGCCGACCGGCAGCGTGGTCTCGTAGCTGACCAGGGTGCCGGGCTTCAGCCCCGCGGCGACCGCGCGGGTGGCGGAGTCCATAGCACCGAAGTCCGGGACACCGTCCGCGTCGACGAACAGGGGTACGACGAGGACGACGGCCTCGCTCTCCGCGACCGCCGCGGCGGTGTCCGTCGTGGCGCGCAGCCGGCCGTCCTCCACGGCGGCGGCGAGCTTCTCGGCGAGCTGGTGCTCCCCCGGGAACGGCTCCTCGCCCGCGTTGACGAGGTCCACGACCCGCTGGTCGATGTCGGCACCCACGACGTGGTGCCCCTTGTCGGCGAACTGGACGGCCAGGGGCAGTCCGATCTTGCCGAGTGCGACAACGCAGATCTGCACCGTCAGGTCCTTCCGGGGGTTCGGTTGTCGAGGAGCTGCTGGTAGACGCCGTCGAGGATCGCCGCCTGGGCCTCCCACGTCCACTGGCCGAGGAGGGCCGGGTCGTCGTAGACCTTGCGGTACTGCTCGGGCTTGTCGACGACCGCCCGCACGGCGGCCACGAAGGAGTCGATGTCCTCGGTCTCGAACACCTCGCCCTGGCCGGTCTGGCGGGTCATGTGCGCCATGGCCTTGACGTCGCTGACGACGATCGGCAGGCGGGCGTGGGCGTACTCGAAGAACTTCGTGATCAGCGCGATCTCGTGGTTGGGCCAGTGGTGGATCGGGATCACGCCGGCGTCCGCCGAGGACAGGAAGGGTACGACCTGGTCGAACGGCACGTAAGGCAGCAGTCGGAGCCGCTCCGAGACGCCGAGCTCACGTGCGCGAGCCACGAGGGAGCGGACGTAGTCGGACTCGGGCCGGGACACCACGAACGCACAGACGACGTCGGGCAGCCTGGGCAGCGCCTCGACCATGATGTCGAGCCCCCTCTGGGGCGCGGCCGAGCCGCTGTAGACCATGATCGGGACGTCAGCGCCCACGCCGAGTGCCTGGCGGATGGTGGGCTGATGGGCGTGCTCCGCGGCCTGTGCGGCGTAGGGGGTGTTGAGCACGACCGTCGGCAGCTCCCGCAGGCCGTGGGTCTCCTGGAGCAGCTCGGCGAGCTCGGGCGAGACGGTCACGACGGCGTCGGCCGCCGGGGCGTACTCGCGCTCGTGCGCGATCTGGGAGATGTGCCAGCGGGGGTGCGACTCCCACGGCTTGATGCCCGGCAGGAACTCGTGGGCGTCCCAGACCACCTTCACGTCACGGCCGTGCTCCCGGGCACGGACGGCGGCGCGAGCGCCGACACCGAGCATCCGGAAGTCGTTGGCGTGGATGATGTCGGGACAAAGCCGGTCGACCTCGGGGCCGTAGGCGAGCTCGAAGTCCCACAGGTGCGGGTCGAGGCGGCGCCAGGCCCGGTCGCCCATGGTCCGCTCCCAGAGCCGGGTCGTGACCTGGTCCAGGGGTCGGTCCGCCTCCTGGCGGACACGCACGAGGTTCGCGGTGCGCCGGGCTCGCAGGTCGACCCACTTCCCGAGCGCGGCCGCGGTGGCTCGCCCGGGAAGCAGGCGCAGGCCCTCCGCGGGACGGGCCCGGTCCCCCTCGCGGGGGTGGCGGGATGCGACGATGCGGAGCCGCAGCTCGGCCTTGCGGGCTGCGACGGCCTGGCGCCGGTTGTCGGCGATCCAGCCCGCGGAGTAGGCCAGGGGCGAGCGGAGCCGTGCCCGACGCAGGTCGCCGGGGCGGCGTACCAGGTGGCCGGGGGTGGGCAGCAGCCGCACCTTCGCCTCGCCGATCCTCCAGCGGCGCGCGCCCCCGGGTCCTGCCTTGCCGAGAAGGGTGACGTCCCAGCCGGCCTCCGCCATGGACCGGGCCTGCTTCTGCACTCGTGAGTCGCGCTCGACGTCGTTGTCGACGAGCATGACGACCCGCCCCTTGGTGGCCTCGGGCATCACTGGCCTTCGGCTGCGGACGGGCGTACGTCGATCATGGCGCCGGTCTCGGCGGACTCGATCACGGCGTCGGCCACCAGGACGGTCCGCATGCCCTGGCGCAGGGTCACGACACCCTGGCCTTCCTCGCCGGCAAGGACCGCGTCGCGGAAGTTCTCGTGCTCGACCTGGAGCGGCTCACGTTTGGAGATCGCGAAGCGGGTGCTGTCTCCTTCGGCCACGCCGCGGAAGGCCCGGATCGCCTCCCAGTCGGTCTCGACGGCGCCGTTGGCGTGGAAGGTGAGGTCGGCGGTGAGCGTGTCGGCGACGAAGCTGCCCTTGGCCCCGGTGACCATGGTGAACCGCTCCTTGAACGGGCTGAGCCAGTTCACCAGGTGGTTCACGATGGGACCGCGGGTGAGCTTGCCGGACACGGCGACCATGTCCTCGTGCGGGCGGCCGCTCTTGTGGAAGGTCTGGGCGGCGACGGTGGCGTACTCGTCACCGGTGACCCAGGCGGTGAGGTCGATGTCGTGGGTGGCAAGGTCCTTGACGACGCCGACGTCGGCGATGCGGTGCGGGAACGGGCCCTGCCGCCGGGTCTGCACCTGGTAGACCTCGCCGAGCTCGCCGGCCTCGAGCCGGGCCCGGAGGTTCTGGAGGGCCGGGTTGTAGCGCTCGATGTGGCCGACGCCGGCGACGAGGCCGCGGGACTCGAACGCCTCGACGATCTTCTGCGCACCCGCGAGGGAGTCGGCGAGGGGCTTCTCGACGAGCGCCCCGACCCCTGCCTCGGCGAGCTCGAGGCCGACCTCGACGTGGAGGCCGGTGGGGCAGGCGACCACGGCGTAGTCGATGCCGCGCTCGACGAGGCCGGTGACGTCAGGGACGATGTCGACGCCCTGGCCGCGGCCGTGGGGGTCGCCGTCGGGGTCGGTGATCGCGACGAGCTCGACGCCGTCGAGGCCGGCCAGAACACGGGCGTGGTGACGCCCCATGGCGCCCAGCCCGATCAGGCCCGCGCGGAGGGTGCGGCTCATGCGCCCACCGCCACGCCGTTGACGGCGTCGATGATCCGGCCGAGGTCGTCCTCGGTCAGGCCCGGGTGAACGGGTAGCGAGAGCACCTCGCCGGCGGCCTTCATCGTCTCGGGGAGGTCCCAGTCGCGGTTGGGCGGCTGCTGCCCGGCGAGGTCGGTGAAGCCGGGGAGGTAGGGCTTGAGGAGGTGGATCGGCGTCGGGTAGTAGACGGCGCTGCCGACGTCACGCTCCTTCAGCGCTGCCTGGAGCGCGTCGCGACCGCCCGCGACGCCCTCGGGGACCCGGATCGTGTACTGGTGGTAGACGTGGCGGGCGCCCTCGGCCTCGGGGGGTGCAAGGACTCCCTTGAGGCCGGCGCTCAGCGCGGCGGCGTTCGCGCGGCGCTGCTCGGTCCAGTCCTCGAGCTTGCCGAGCTGGACCCTGCCGATCGCCGCGGCCACGTCGGTCAGCCGCATGTTGGCGCCGACGATCTCGTTGGCGTAGCGCTGTTCCATGCCCTGGTTGCGCAACAGTCGGAGGTTGCGGGCGAAGGTGGCGTCGGCCGTGGTGATCATGCCGCCCTCGAGGGAGTGCATGTTCTTGGTCGGGTAGAAGCTGAAGCAGCCGGCCGTCCCGAACGCACCGACCGGCGTGCCCTGCCAGGTCGCGGCATGGGCCTGGGCTGCGTCCTCGATGACGGCGAGACGGTGCTTGTCGGCGATCGCGCCGATCGCGGTCATGTCAGCGGCGTGGCCGTAGAGGTGGACCGGCATGATCGCCGCGGTGCGGGGACCGATCGCGGCCGTGACCGAGGCGGGGTCCAGCGTGAAGTGGTCCGGCTCGATGTCGGCGAACACCGGCTCGCCTCCTGCGAGGCGCACGGCGTTCGCGCTTGCGGCGAACGAGAACGACGGGACGATGACCTCGTCTCCTGGTCGGATGCCGGCGGCCACCAGCGAGAGGTGGAGGGCCGACGTACCGGAGTTGACCGCCACGCAGTGGCGACCGTCGACGAGGGCGGAGAACTCCTCCTCGAACGCAGCGACCTCCGGGCCCTGCACGACCATCCCGCTGCGGAGCACGCGCACCGCGGCGTCGATCTCGTCCTCACCGACCACCGGACGGGCCGGAGCGATGAATTCCTGGTCAGGCAAGAGAGCTCCTCATGGCAGCGGGCACAGCGGTCGATGCTACCAAGCGGTCCGCCTGGCCTCCGAACGCGCGAGCGCCGCCCCTGACAGCCGATCGGTGCCGCCGGAGGACGGCGACACCGATCGACAGCGATCTTCCTACCGAGAGCTAGTTCCAGATGATGCGCGTCCTCTTCGTGCTGCGGTTCCACACGATGGAGGCCTTGCCGAAGTCCACGCGCTCACCGTTGGTCACGCTGTAGTTCGACGTCCTCGGCCAGCCGACCTTGCCGATCCAGCCGGCCTTGACGAACCGGGCGTGGATCGGACCGGTCACCGTGACCGGCGCGCTGGGCTGCAGCTTGTAGATGCCGCCGTTCTGGAACCGTGCGAGCCGGTGGGCGCCCCGGTGCTTGACGGCGGTCGTCGGGAAGCCGAGCGCCGACGTGGGTCCTCCTGCCTTGCGATAGGTGGTGAGGACCGGGCCGTAGAGCTCACGGGGACCGGTGGCGGGGGAGAAGAACATCTCCCCCTTCTCGAACTGCTGCCTCGTGCCGGACGAGACGGCGAACTCGGTGTTCCGTGGGGACCCGATGACCGACTCGGGGCCGCCTAGGTTGCGCCAGCGCCTGATGATGGGGGTCGGCTCGAACATGAACCACGTCGACCTCAGCCCCAACGCGGTGCGGAAGGCGTCGGCGGTCACGGTGACACGGCCCTTGGACCCGTCGAGCACGAGCCTCGTGACGCGGCCCTCCCACTGCCCGTTCCCGTCGCGTGCGGGCACGTCGACCGAGCGCAGGCGACCGATCGCGGGGTAGGCGTTCTGGACCCTTGCGGCGTCGACCGTCGCAGTCCACGTGTGGACGCTGTTGCCGCTCCACCCGTCGTGCGGGTCCTCCTGCGCACGCAGGTACGGCGCACTGCCGGAGACCGTCCAGCCACCGCTGCTGGCGGAGTACTGGGTGAAGGCAGGCTTGCCCTGGTAGGTGAGGATCTCCTGACCGGTCTCGCGAACCGCCCGGTTGGTCCTCGGGTGCTCGGCGGCGGCGCCGCCGTAGACCTGGCAGGCCGTGCTGTCGCACACCTGGTAGTAGCGGGTGCGGTACTGCTCCCGCGACCACGTGGCGTAGGTCCGTGCGGCCACCGCCTGGGCCTTGAGCGCCTCCAGGTGCCACGACGCGGGCATCTCGGCAGGCAGGACGCCCCTGATGTACTGGTTCATCGTCACGATGTTCACGGTGTCGCGCGTGGCCTTGCCAGGCGTCGGGGACGCCGAGCGCAGGATGCCCCTGTAGACACGCCTGCCGGCGGCGGTGGTCAGTGTCATGGGCTCGTTGGCCAGGAACTCCGCGTCACCGGTGAGGTTCTGGGCCCACGGAGCCGTCCAGAGCTTCCAGCTGCCGTTGTTGAGCTGCACCACCGTCTTGCCGCCCTTGCGGGGCAGGAGCCGCCAGCGCTTGATCTTCGGACGCACCGGGAGCTCGCGGACCGTCCCGTCGGCGAGGTTGCGGATGCGCAGCCCCTTGGCGGGGTCGACCACGACTGCGTCGCTCTTGTCGGCCGTGATGAGGACGCGGACCTTGCCCGCGACCTTCCCGACCTCGGTCCCGGGGTAGTAGAAGTCGGTGATCTGCCGGTGCGACATCCCCTTCGCCGCTGCGCCCTGCGCGCCGTGCTGGGACATTCCGCGACCGTGCCCGTACCCGCGGCCCTTGAGGACCAGCTTTCTGTTAGCCGGCACCCAGTAGGTCTCGGCGGCGGTCCTGCCCACGACCGGGGGGTCGCTGGGTTCGGGTTCAGGGGTCGGGCTCGGGGACGGGCTCGGGGAGGGGCTCGGGGACGGCGCCGGCGCCGGCGCGGAGGTGGCCGCGGCGTCGATGCGCTCCTGGACGCGCTTGCGGGTGCCATTGTTGAGCCAGGCGTACCCGTACCGGCCCGGGCAGGCCGTGGCCGTGGCCGGGCGGACGCCGAGGCTGTAGAAGTCGCGGTGACCGACGATCCGGGGGACCTTCACCGAGCCGATCTCGTACTTGCCGAAGGCACCGCGACCGAAGGAGGAGAGCCGCCAGGCCATCAGGTTGATGACGGAGACGCGTGTCGCCTTGGGAACGTCGATCGTGTCGAAGTTGCCCATCATCGAGATGCCCGACGTGTAGAGGTTGGCGTCCCAGTTGCCCGCGTGGGCACCACGGACCGCCTTCTTGATCCCTCCGCGACGACCCTCGTAGATCGTCCCGAAGGTGTCGACGAGGAAGTTGTAGCCCACGTCGCACCAGCCCAGTGACCGCGTGTGGTAGACGTGGATGCCGCGGACGATGCCGGGTGCCTGGTCCTTGGTGTAGCCGTTGGCGCCGGCGGTGTGGTGCAGGGTGATCCCCTTGAGCACCGAGGACGTCACGGGAGACGAGCAAGAGGTCTGCCAACGCGTGTCGACACCCCACTGGGCACGAGTGACGATGGCGGGCATGGGGGCGACCCCGGTGCCCGTCGAGGCCGGCACGGCCGTGTCCTCCTCCGACGGCTCGGTGACGCCGGTCTCGTCAACCGTGGGTTCACTGCCGGCGACGGTCGTCTCGGCACTGGTGAGCTGCAGGTCGCCCGACTCCGGCAGCCCCGTGCCCCCGTCGATCAGCGCGACCTGGGTGTCCTCCGGCGCCCCGCCGGTCGACAGCATCCGGATCTCGATGCCGTCGGACTCCCCGACCCAGACCGGGTCCGTGCCGGACCGGGTGGCCCCCTCGTCGTCGAGGTCGATGATGTCGACGTCCTCCCAGACCGTCCACTCACCCTCGGTGCGCGTGCGCACCTCGACGACCAGGTCCTCCGGTGCAGTGCCCGCCGCCCACGTCACTCCGAGCATTCCGAAGTCGCGGGTCGCGTGGTCGGAGAGCTCCGCCACCACCTCGGGAGCGTCGACCTCGGACAGGGCCGGGGCACCGGCGGGCTTCTCCGCCTTCCCGCTGCCCTTCGACCCGGAGCGCGCCGTCTCCGCCGCCTCGGGCACCTCCAAGGTCTCCATGGACACCTTGGCCTTGTCCGGCGCCCTCGTCGTCATCGTCGACGTGGCATAGCCGTCGGGCGGGGCTGCCTCCAGCAGGTCGCTCAGGGGGGCGGCCCCGGTGAGCAGCATGCTCAGTACCAGGAACCGGACCGCTGCCTTTCGTGCGGGGCGTAGCAAAGGAGAGCTCATGAGTCAGACCAATGTGTCGGGAGTGACGGATGTGACTGGCGAGACTCATTCTGTTCACGCCCCGCACGGCGTGTCTGCTCTTCTGATTAACTACAAAGTTGTAATTTAGACCGTTTCGCCCAGTCGTGACTCAATCGAGATAATGCGGCCGGCGACAACGCGACCGAAGTCCTGTATGGCGGCATCACCAGCCTAGGCGGCACGCAGGTCAGATGAGGCCTTTCTCCCCCAAATACTCCTCAGCCACCTCCGCGGCCAGACGCCGCTCGGAGTCCACCTGGGCATTGAGGGTCTTCAGGTCATCGGTGGTGAGCACCCCGGAGAGCCGGTCCAGGATCTCCTCGACCTCGGGGTTGTCCTCGAGGAACCGGGTGCTCACGACCGGGACGAGGTTCTCGGCGTTCTGCCAGCCCTTGTCGTCCTGGAGCACGACGAGCTCCAGCTGCTCGACCTGCCCGTCGCTGGTCCCGACCTGCCCGACCTGGACCTCGCCCCGGGTCAGCGCGTCCTTGGTCTGGGGCGTGCCGAAGCCGAGCGGTTCGAAGTTGCCGATCTCGACGCCGTAGACCTCCTCGAGACCCTTCTGGCAGTCGGGACGGTCGGGGCAGTCGGGCGCCGCGGCCAGCGCCACGGGCTCGTCGAGGTCCCCGAGGTCACTCAGGTCGTCCACCCCGTTCTCCTCGGAGAACTGCCGCGTCACGGCGAAGGCGTTCGCGTTCTCCGCCTCAGCGGGTTCGAGGGGCGCCATGTTCTTCTGGGCACCGAGCTCCTCGAGCTGGTCGATCACCTCGTCGAGGTCCGGGCTCGCGACCATCTCTGCGTCCGCGCCGTTGATGTCGCGGTTGAGGAACTCCGTCATCGACGAGGCGTACTCCGGCGCGACGTGCACGTTGCCGTTCTCCAGCTCGCCGGCGTAGATGGCGCGGTCGCCCACACCCCTGAGGCTCGGCTCGAAGCCCTCGGCCTCCAGGAGCGCGGCGTACATGTTCGCCATGATCGCCATCTCGGTGTAGTCCTGGTAGGCGATGACGACCTCGCCGCTCGAACCCCCGTCGCCGGTGTCGCCGTCACCCAGGGCGTCGGTGCCGCCTCCACCGCAGGCCGCCACCAGCAGCAGCGGAGCGGCCATGACAGTCGCCAGCATCCGGCGTACTCGGGTCCTGCTCGGAAGCGATGCATCGCGCATCGGCGACCCCCTTCTGTGTCCCGCGGTGATGTGCCGCGCGTGTCCGGTGGGCGCCTCTCGCACCCGCGTCGGTCACTCTACCGGCGCGTCGGGCACCCGATCCGGATCTGGGCGCAGAGCAGACGTACGCCGGGCGCGGGCGACCGGGTCGAAGAACCTCTGCGCGAGCACCATCAGCCCCTCGAGCACGAGGGCGATCACTGCTACCACCAGGGCACCGGCGACTACCTCCCCAACGTCCTGGCGGCGGAAGCCCAGCGTGATGATCCGCCCGAGCCCCGGACCTGCCACGAGGGCGGCGATGGTCGCGGTGGCCCAGACCTGGACGACCGCGAGCCTGACCCCGGTCAGGATCAGCGGCAGGGCCAGTGGCAGCTCGACCCGGCGGAGCAGCTGGGTGCCCCGCATGCCCATGCCGCGGGCGGCCTCGACGGTGTCGCGGTCGACCTCCCGCATGCCGACGTAGGCGTTGGTGATGATCGGCGGGAGGGCGAAGAGCACCAGCGCGACCAGGGTGGCCAGACCGGCCCGGCCGTACGGCCCGAAGTCCGCGCTGCCCACCGGCCCGACCGAGAGCAGCACCAGGACGGCGAAGGTAGGCACCGCGCGTCCCACGTTGGAGATGTTGACCGCGAGCAGTCCGCCCCTGCCGACGTGGCCTAGCCAGACCGTCAGCGGCAGCGCCAGGAACACGGCGACGACGGTGGCCGTGGCGGTCAGCAGCAGGTGCTCCACCAGCCGGTTGACCAGGCCCTCCTCGCCCTGCCAGTTCGCAGGGTCCTGGAACCACGCGAGAACCCCTCGCATCACGTCGACCATCAGGCCGCCCTCGTCCTGGTCCACGGTGTCATGGCCTTCTCCGTCCCCACGAGCACGAGGTCGAAGACCACGGCGAGGAGCACGCACAGGACGCTCGCGGTGAGCACCTGCGGGCGGAACTGCGTGTTGACCGCCTCCAGCAGGAGGTTGCCGAGGCCGCCGTAGCTGACGATCGCGCCGACCGTCGTGAGTGCGACCGTGGACACCGTTGCGATTCGCAGCCCCGCCATCACCGACGGAAGCGCCAGGGGCAGCTCGACGGTGAACAGCAGCCGGCCCGAGCCGTAGCCCATGCCGCGAGCCGCCTCGACGACGTCGGGTGGGATCGATGCGAGACCCTCGATGACGTTGCGGACCAGGATCGTCAGGGAGTACAGCACCAGGCCGACGACGACCGTGGTGGCGGTCAGACCCGTGATCGGCAGCAGCAGCGCGAACAGTGCCAGCGACGGGATCGTGTAGAGCGCGGTGGTCGTGCCGACGACGGGTCCCTCGAGCTTTCGGTAGCGTCGAGCAAGCAACGCCAGCGGGAGCGCGACGACCAGGCCGATCAGGACGGAGACCACCGTGATCCACACGTGCTGCACGAGCGCGTCGGTGAGCTGGTCCTGGCGGCTGGTGAGGTACTCCCAGCAGATCCACTCGTTGCGGACCAAGCAGTTGTCGCCGACCGGCGCCTCGTCTGACAGGACCACCCGTGCAACCTAGCGAAGATCCCATGATCCGGCTCGACGGAGTGGGCAAGACCTACCCCGACGGGACCGTCGCCGTGCGAGACCTCGACCTCACGGTGCCGCGCGGATCGGTCGTCTGCCTCGTCGGGCCGTCGGGCTGCGGGAAGTCCACGACGCTGAAGATGGTCAACCGGCTCATCGAGCCGACCACCGGAACCATCACCCTCGACGGACGTGACGTCACCCACGGCGACCCCGTCGAGCTGCGCCGCCACATGGGCTACGTCATCCAGCAGGTCGGCCTCTTCCCGCACCAGACCATCCGCACCAACGTCGCCACGGTCCCCTCCCTGCTCGGGTGGTCCCGTGCGCGCGCCACGGAGCGTGCCGACGAGCTGATGTCTCTCGTGGGCCTCGACCCCGAGGTGTACGCCGACCGCTACCCGCACCAGCTCTCCGGAGGACAGCGGCAGCGTGTCGGGGTGGCCCGCGCACTCGCCGCGGACCCGCCCGTGCTGCTGATGGACGAGCCTTTCGGCGCGGTCGACCCGGTCAACCGGACCAACCTCCAGGACGAGTTCCTGCGACTCCAGCGCGACCTGCACAAGACCGTCATGCTCGTCACTCATGACATCGACGAGGCCGTGAAGATGGGCGACTACGTCGCGGTCTTCGCACCAGGTGGCCACCTTGCGCAGTACGACGTCCCGGCGGAGGTTCTGGGCCGGCCCGCGGACGACTTCGTCGCGGAGTTCGTGGGGGCCTCCCGTGGCCTCCGGCGGCTCTCGGTGACCCCGATCCGCCGCGAAGACCTCGACCCCGTCGACCGCGACGTCGACAGCACCCTCGAGATCCCCCTCACCAGCACGTTGGAGGACGCGCTCGCCGCGATGATGCGCCACGACGCGGGGGTCGTCGCCGTCACCGACGAGGGTCGGCCCCTCGGCGTACTCACCCCCGGCTCGGTCCACGCCGCGCTGCGCCGCTCGGTCGCCGAGGCGGAAGAGGCCGCCCGGTCGGAGGGGGTTCGTGACGCCGCGGAGGCCGGTCGCTAGGAGCCGTGCCGAGCACGCATGACGACCACGTCGCCGTGCGTGCCGTAGGCCAGCCTCCGCCGTGCGTAACGTCTCCCGTCGAAGGTGACGATCACCCGCTCGCCGTCGGGCAGGTCGATGACCTGGGGGTGCGGAAGGTTCGTGCCGTAGGGGGCGTCGAGGTCACCGACGTGGCGCATCGAGAGGTCGAAGACGCGGTAGCGACGCGCCCGCTCGTGGCCGTCGCTGGCCAGGACCCGCCACTCCCCGTCCGGGCCGTCCGGCCTGGCCAGGATCGGACCCTCGCAGAAGGTCAGGTCGCTCGCCTCCCCGACCCGCTCGAGCCCCTTCGTCCAGTCCTCCGCGCCCTTCGGGCCGATCGCCAGGGCGGGGTGGAACCGGGAGGGCTGGTGGCCGACGCTCTCGACGTAGGACACGTGCCAGCGGCCGTCGATGCGCGTCATGCCCGGGTCGTAGTGGCCCCCCCGCTCGGTCGGCATCGACGTCAGCTCCGTGTCGAGGACGTGCACGCCATGGAGCAGGTCCTCGTCGCTGGCGGTGTGGTGGATGTGGACCCCGCGCTGCGGCGAGAAGTCGCCCCACGAGCTCACCGCCACCAGCCACCGGTCGCCGTCGCGGACGAGCTGGCCTGCGTGGTCGCCGAAGATCTTTCCGTCACGCCGGGAGAACAGGTGGGCGGTCTGCTCGAGCTCCACGGCCCCCCTGCCCAGCACGGCCGGGTCGAACGCGAAGACACCCCAGTGTGCCTGGCGGAAGAACCCGAGGCCCGCGCACGTCGCGGTGAGGAACATCCGTCCGTCCTCGACGTAAGCCGACCCGTCCGCGTGCTGCACCAGGTGCAGGTCGCGCAGGCCCGCCATGCCGAACAGCCCGGCCCGGACCAGCCCGATCTCCGACGTGGCCCCTCGCGAGCCCCACGTGGCCTTGTAGCGCGCCAGCACCTCGGGGACCCGGAAGTCGGTGCGGGGAGCCACCCGGTGGCCGCCGTGCGCCGCGGGACGCCAGCCCCGCCCGGTGTCCACCAGCACGGTCGGCTTCGTCTCGCAGAGCACGAACGCCATCCGGCGTACTCGTCCGCGCACCCGTCGCTGCGCGATCACCGTCGTGGTTCCCCGAGCGCGGAGCTCGAGCCCCACCCGGCCGGCAACGGGGTCGTAGAAACCGAGCAGGTGTGCCCCGTCGTCCGAGGTGAGTCCGGCGACCACCGTGCCGAGGGCCTCGTCGATCGTGACCTCGACCGTGGTGTACGGCGCGGGCGGCGAGTAGTCGCTGCGCGCGCGACCCTGCACCGGGCCCGGCCGCTCCTCGAGCGCGACGAACCCCTGGGACAGGACCTCGAACGGCCGCGTCCGCGCCACCACCTCGAAGCGAGGGCCGACCCGGCGGTCCTTCGCGGGGCGCACCCGGCCACGCGCTCGCGCGACCGGCGACAGGCGGGTCAGGCGCGGTCGCCTCCTCAGCAGGGACCTCACTCGACCGGGACGTCCTTGTGCCACGACTCCGTGACGTACTTGGTCTCCCAGCCCATCGAGACGTACAACGCATCCGCCTTCGTGGGCGAGTCCGCATCGACCTCGAGGCCCACACGGTCGCGACCGCGGGAGGCTGCGTCGGCGATGATCATGTTGAGCAGCGCCTTGGCGACGCCGCGACCGCGCGCCGACTGGAGCACGCCGAGGTAGGACACGTAGGACCCGTCCGGCTGCGGCTCGCCCTTGCCGTTCAGGCCGCCCTCCAGCATCGTGCCCACGAGCGTGCCGGCCGGCTCGGTCTCCTTGCCGTCGACGATCTCGGCGATCCACCAGTGGTCCCACCGGTGGCCCGGGTCCTCGCGGAGCCGGAAGATGAACTCGTCGAAGGTCTCCTCGCGCGAGTTGAAGTGGTCCGCGAACGCCGACTCGAGGATGTCGTGCACGGTGCGCAGGTCGTCCTCGTCGGGCATGCCGCCGCCCTGCCGCATCACCGGCCGGATCACGACGCCCCGGTCGGGCTCGGGCGCGAGGTCCTCGTCCTCGGGCACCACCGGACGCGACATCTGCCACCACGAGCGGACCCGCTCGTAACCGGCCTTCTCCAGCCAGCGGTGCTGCCGCGGGTCGTCCGCGAACGCGCCGGAGTCGATCTGCTGTACGTCGAGCCCGCGGCCGCGGCCGATGTGCCGGGCGGCCCAGTCGGCCCACTCGAACAGGGCCGCGGCCACGTGGTCGGCGGTGGGGTCGTCGAGGTCACGGCTCACCATGACCTGCATCAGCATCCGGCCGGCGGCCCGGTCGTGGGCGGTGGCCCAGCCGCGAATCACGCCTTCGGGATCGCGAAGCACGACGTTCTCGCGGACCATCGCGCCCTTCGCGCCCACCTCCACGAGGACGTCGTCCTCGCCTGAGCTGGGCCATCCTCGAGCGTGCTCCTCGTGCTGCCGGAGCAGCCCGGTGAGCTCTGCCGCGTCGGCCTCGTCGGGCACCGCGGCCGACCAGCCATCAGGCAGGTCGAGGTCGTTGGGGTTTGCGTCTTTACGGTCTTCGCCGGTTGAGATCACCAAGGCATTGTCTCGTAGAGGGAGACGAAACGCCCATCGGGGTGCAGACCGGTGGTCACCCCGGGGTGCTCGGTGGTGCACCGGCGTACAGCACCGGGCGACTGCTTCGACGCCGAGCGCGAGCTGCCGAGCCAACGGCCTCAGGCGTGCTTGCGGCCCTCCTGGGACTTCTCGGCGCCGGCCTGCACCTTCTCCTCCCAGGCCAGGAGGTCGACGACGGTCTCGACGTCCATGCCCTCCCAGGTGGCGAGCTCGTCGGCCTGCTCGGCCTTGCGGATCTCGAGCTGCTCCTGGAGCTGGGCCACGAGCTCCTGTGCCTCGTTGGCCCGACGCGACTCACGCTTGACGCGGGTCTCGGCCTCGATGGCGCGGGCCTCGGCGAGGACGATCGTGCTCTCGAGCTCCTGGAGCGACTTCTCGCGCGCAGCGAGCCGGTCGGTCATGGCGGAGGTGAACTCCGCGTGCTCGGCGGCACGCTCGCTGAACATCGTCTTGTAGGCCTGCGCCTGGGCGGCACGGTCGGCCGCGGCCTCCTGGCGACTCTGGAGCAGCTCGGTGTAGACGATGCGCGAGGCCGTCGCACCGCACAGCAGGGCGAAGACCGACGAGAAGCTCAGCCACA
>DATHVS010000194.1:0-2291 GCA_035461195.1 Nocardioidaceae bacterium | reverse complement strand
CCGGGACCCGCCATCATCGGGGTGCCGAGGGGGACCAGGGCGACGTTGACGTTGCCACCCGGTCCGGCCGCGATCGACTGCTCCTTGCCGGTGAGCAGCTCGAGCGCGATCAGGAGCAGGAGCAGGCCTCCCGCCGTCTGGAGGGCCGGCAGCGAGATGTGCAGGTAGCCGAGGATCTGGTGGCCGAAGAACGCGAAGGCGACGATCACCCCGAACGACACGGCCACCGCCTGCCATGCAGCCCGGCGCATGGACGCGGCCGACCGGCCCCCGGTCAAGGCCAGGAAGACCGGGATGGTGCCGACGGGATCCATGATCACGAACAGCGTCACGAACACCTCGGTGAGCAGGACGAGGTCGAGCCAGCTCACGGGACGATGACCTCCGGCGTGCTCCGGCCCGCAGCCGCAGCCGAAGCCCGGGCCAGCTCGACGAGCCGGGCGAGCTCGTCGGGGTCGGTGGTGTTGCAGCCCAGCTCGTGGTCCACCTTCCCCTCACCGTGGTAGTCGCTCGATCCCGTCACCACGAGGTCCAGGTTGCGGGCGATGGCGCGCAGCTCGGCCCGGGTCTGCTCGTCGTGGTCCTGGTGGTCGACCTCGATGCCGACCAGCCCGTGCCTCTTCAGCGACGCGAACCTGCCCTCGTCGAGGGCCTGGTGCGAGTAGCGCCGCCCCCACGGGTGGGCGACGACGCTGACGCCCCCGGCTGCAGCGACCGTGCGGACCATCTCGTCGAGAGGAGCGGCGTAGCGCTTCACGTAGGCCGGGCCCCGTGACCCGAGGAGGCTGTCGAACGCCTCGCCGCGGTCGCGGACCACCCCCTTCTCCACGAGCGCGTCGGCGACGTGGGGCCGTCCGATCCCCGCGGCGTCGCCGGCCAGCCGGCGTACGTCGTCCTCGTCGATGTCGATGCCGAGGCGGCGCAGCTTCGCCACCGTCGCCGGCAGGCGCGCGTTGCGACCCTCGAGGACCTGCGCGAGCGCGGCCGCGAGAGGCTCGTAGGTCGGGTCGGGCAGGTAGGCGAGAAGGTGCACGCCGCTGTCGGCGAGCCTGCAGCTGATCTCGATCCCACGGACCAGGGTCAGGCCCTCGAGCCGTGCCGCCTCGGCAGCCTCCTCCCATCCCTCGGTCGTGTCGTGGTCGGTGATCCCGAGCACGTCGATCCCCTGCTCGACCGCGTGGCGGACCAGCGCCGTAGGCGTGGTCGTCCCGTCGGAGCGGTCGGAGTGAGTGTGGAGGTCGATGCGCACGGGGCGCAGCCTAGCCCCCGCCACCCCCCTCACCACGGGGGTGGGCTGCCTCCGAAAGGTACGTCGATCAGCTCGGGGCCGAGGGTCGCCACGTCGGCGAGGATCCACTCGTCGCGCAGCAGCAACGCCGCTGATGCAGGCCGCAGCACCAGCCACAGCCACCGCCCATGGGCCTCCCCCGCGAACACCGAACGGTCGAAGCTCGCGTCGCACTCCGAGGTGGACACCGACCACAGGGGCAAGGAGACCCCGTCGATCCGAACCTTCGCGTGCGGAGGTCCCTTGACCTCGGTTCCGGGGTCGGTGTGGTCGGTCCCGGCGCAGCGGGCGCCGAGCCCCACGTTGGGCTCCTCCGAGACGACGGTCAGCTCGACGACTCCGTCGAGGTCGGTGATCCCGCTGCAGGAGAGCATGCAGGCCCGCGCCTCCTGGCCCGGGGCGCAGACGCAGCCGAAGTCGGTGATGGTCCAGCCGGGGGCGAGGGGCCAGGGCACGAGGGTGGGCACCGCGCCGCAGTGCTGGAGGTGCTCGGCCATCGCCTCGTAGCTGGCCGTCGCCGGACGCCACAGCGGCGTGATCGTCCCGTGGGACTGGCACTCCCATCCGCCGTCTGTCTCGGTGACGGGTGAGGTGCAGCGGGGACAGCCTGCTGCGAGATTCATAGGGACAACCGTCCTGCCCGCGGGGGTCCACGTCAAGGAACGGCGCCTACGCTGGGAGCGTGCAACGCCGACGGGTCGACTGCGTGGGCGGGGTCGTGACCTCCGGCGAGGGACGCATCCTGCTGGTCAGACGCGCGAACGCCCCAGCCCGTGGCTGCTGGTCGATCCCCGGCGGGCGGGTCGAGCCCGGCGAGGAGGACGCGACCGCGACCGCCCGCGAGGTGCTCGAGGAGACCGGTCTCGAGGTCACGGTCGGCGACCACGTCGGCACCGTCGAGCGCGACTCACCGGACGGGTCGGTCTTCGTGATACGCGACTACCGGTGCCTACCGGTGGCGGGAGCAGACCTCGCCGGGGTGGTTGCCGGTGACGACGCCGCC
>DATHVS010000193.1:0-29219 GCA_035461195.1 Nocardioidaceae bacterium | reverse complement strand
GGTGGCTCGTGAACGGCACCGGACTCTTCGGGGCCGAGGTCGACCAGCCGACCGACGCCGGCCAGGGCCGGATCGCCGACCGGATGGAGCGGGCGATCACCGAGCGCGGCATCGCCTCCGACGGCGAGCAGACGAACAGCTGACCCCTCGCCGGCCGGTCAGTCCCGCTTGGTGGCGGTCAGCAGGAAGAGCGGGTAGTTCCGGCCCTCCGTCTCCACGTGATGGAGGTCTTCTCGGACCTCGACGTCCGACAGGCCGGACTCCCGGACGTCCTGGGCGAGCTTCGCGGTGTCGAACCCGTTGTGGCCGGCGAACCCATCGTCGTGGAAGGAGCCGTCCTCCTCCACCAGGTCGACCAGCGCGAGGCGGCCGCCGTCGGCGAGCATCTGGGAGAAGGCTGTCAGGACCCGCGGCACGTCCGAGACGTGGTGGAGCGTCATCAGCGACGTGACCAGGTCGAAGCGGTCGTCGGGCACCGGGTCGACCGCGAGGTCGAGATCCCAGATGCGGCTGTCGCCCGGGAGCCGGCCGCTCTCCACCTTCGCGGCCATCACCTCGCGCATGCCCGTGGAGGGGTCCACCAGCGTGATGCTCCCGACATGACCCACCAGCTCCTCGGACAGCAGTCCCGTGCCGGCGCCGTACTCGAGCAGACGGGCGGTCGGTGAGGCCGGGACGATCTCCCGGATCGCCTGCGCGACGACGCGGGCACGCTCGACCTTCGTCGGGTCGTCGTCCCAGGTGGCTGCCTTCTCGTCGAACACACTCACGTCGTGGGTCCCTTCTCTCGGTGTTCCCTCGAGGGTGCTCCTCCGAGCTGCGCGGCGCCAGCAAGTACCGGTCAGCGGCGGCTGACGGCCTTCACCAGGAGGTAGCCGAGCACCGCGCCGAGGGTGTTCGCGGTGACGTCGAAGATCGCGGGCGACCGACCCGGGAGGAACAGCGCCTGACCGAGCTCGATCAGGACCGTGCCGGTCAGGCCGGCGGCGAACCACCCCTGCCAGCGCCAGTGCGGGCGGAACGTGTGCCCCAGGAAGCTCAGCGGCACGAAGAGCAGCACGTTCGTCACGAACTCGACGCCCTTCGGCGTCACCCACGACGGGACCCCGACGACCTGGAGCGCCGACCAGATCCCGTGCACCGACCCACTCGCGTGGCCGGCGGTCGGCCAGAACACGATCAGCGCGACCACGACGAGGTAGACGGCCATGAGCCGGGCGGCCATGGGCCTGGACAGGACGTGCGTCGAGGCCCCCTGGGGGCTGACCTCCTCGACGGTCCGGCTCATTGCTCGACCTTACTGGGCGTGTCCCGCCACCCGGTCACGCATTGTCAAGTTCGTCGGCGAGGGCAGCGACCGTTGTGAAGTGGTAGTCGGGAGTCGCCACCCGCTTCGGTTCGGGTGTCCCGCCGTAGGAGGCCGTGCCCGCACGGCGCTCGATCCACGCCGTCTTGAACCCGAGGTCCTGCGCGACGCCGATGTCGTGGTACTGACTCTGTGCGACGTGCAGGAAGTCGCTGAGGACGTATCCGCTCACGCTCTGACGCCCACGACAGAAGGCAAACACCTGCGGATCCGGCTTGTTCACGCCGACGTCCTCCACGGTGACGATGTCGTCGAACGGGTCTCCGAGGGTGCGCGCCATGTGCTCAGCAGCCCATCTGCCCGCGTTGGTCAACGCGACAAGCCGATGGTTCGCGCCTAGCCGTTCCAACGCGGCAACCGAGTCCGGGAACGCCGGCCATTCCGGGATCGAGTCGCGAAGGGCTGTCGCCGTCTCGTCCGTGACGGGCAGGTGCAGTTCGGCGGCCAGTGTGCGGTACGCCGGTTCCAGCATCTCGCTGAACGGCATGTCCGGCGTCCGCTGCTGCTGGAGGTCCTCGGCGCGGGCGTAGGCCTCCAGCAACTCCTCGTCACTGACCCGATGTGGCACGCCCTCCAACTGAGAGTGCAGGCAGTCGAGGATTCCCTGCTCGAAGTCGATCAGGGTGCCGACAACGTCGAACGTCAGGATTCGGTACGGGCTGGCCATCTGTCCGGATCTCCTCGGCCTGGCAACTTGGCTGGGCCAGTGGTCCTAGCGCAGGTTGGGGCGGACGTGCAGACCGACCTCGGGATCGACGACGACCTCCTGGGCCGCCGGGATCCCGTCGGCGTCGAGGGTCGCGTCCAGGGCGACGGTGCGCTTGACCATGGCCAGCGCGATCGGCCCCAGCTCGTGGTGGCGCGCCGACGTACCGACGAAGCCCACGCTCTTGGCGCCCAGCAGCAGCTCGGCGCCACGCGTCGGCAGGCGGTTCACCGAGCCGTCCAGGTGCAGCAGCGTCAGCCGGCGGGGCGGACGGCCGAGGGTGTGCACGCGCGCGACCGTCTCCTGGCCGCGGTAGCAGCCCTTGTCCAGGTGCACGGCCGAGCCGATCCAGCCCGCCTCGTTCGGGATCGTGCGGTGGTCGGTGTCCAGGCCCAGCCGGGCCTCACCGCGCGCGATCCGCAGCGCCTCGAACGCCCACATCCCGCACGCCGGCCCCGCCGCCTCCGCGAACACCTCCAGGTCGTTGCGGGGGACGAAGACATAGCCGGAGTACGGCGCGCCGTCCACCCGCGCTGCCGGCCGCCACGCGACGGCCACCTGCTCGGTCACGTCGGCGACCTCGACACGCATCATGAAGCGCATCTTGTCGAGGAACTCCACCAGCGCAGGGGCCTGACCCGGCTCGACGTGGGAGGTGAACGTCTCGCCGTCGTCGACGCCGTACATCGCGTGCTCCACGTGCCCCTGCGGGCTCAGCACCAGGGCGGCCGTGGGGACGTTCGGGGCGAGGGACTCCAGGTGCTGGCTGGTCAGCGAGTGCAGCCACGTCAGCCGGTCGGGTCCGCTCACCCGGACCACACCACGGTGGGACAGGTCCACGAAGCCCTCCCCGGACTCCAGGACCCGCTGCTCCTTGTTGAACGAGCCGTAGTGGGCGGCGACGTCTGAGTCGATGCCGTCGCCGGCGACGGCGTGGGGAAGCTTCAGGAGCGGGCTGGGACCAACAGATGCAGACACTCCTCGAGAGTACCCACCGGGGCTTGCGGCGGAAGCGAGGGTGCTGCTCCTCAGCGTTTCCCCGTTCCGGCTACAGCCGGCCTGCTGCGCTGGGCCCGCCCGGGATAGCTGCCGGTGGCGAAGAGCTGCCCTTCGGCGGCACGCCGCCTCACCAGTCCCTCGAGCCTCTTTCCCCCGGCGTTGACCCACTTCGCGAGCTCAGCCGGCACGGCGTCGTACTCCCCTGCGTTCAGACGCCTCAACAGCTGCGAGCTCGCGAAGTTCCCGGAGCCGAGGTTGTAGACGAAGCTGGTGAGCGCGTCGAACTGCGGCTGGGACAGCGGCACCGTGACGAGCGTGTTGACCGCGTCGCCGGCAGGGCGGGCGTCCTGCCGCAGCAGCCGGCGGGCCTCGACTTTGGTGAGCCCCCGGCGAAATGCCTCCGGTTCGCTGCCGTTGCAGCGGCCCTTGTGCACCAGGTGCCCGTAGCCGATCGTGCAGTGGCCCGCGGGGTCGTCGTACAGCTCGGACCGGAATCCCTCGAACTCCGCGATCATGCGTGCACCGGCGGCGGAGATCGTGCGGTTCCGCTTCCTCTTCCTGCGGGTGACGATGAAGCCGTACCTGTCACCGAGCGCCTTGAGCGACGAGGGCCCCGGGAGGCCGTCGGCGTCCTCGCCGGTGAACCCGAGCCTCAGCTGCCAGCAACGGTACGCCTCACGAGTCGCCGTCCCGGCATACCCGTCCGTGCTGTAGGCGGCGGGCAGAAGCCCTTCGGCTGCCAGCGCCTGCTCGACCTTGCGCACCACGCGCGGGTGAAGGCCGTCCCCCTGAGGTCGAGCCGGATCGGCCTCGAACGCCGCGACCAGCAGGTCGAGGTTCACCGACCCCGAGGCCGTGCGGTCCATCGTCGGCGGCCGGTGGTTCATGTACCCGTAGGGGCGGATCCGCTCCTCGTAGTGCAGGTGTGGCCCCGAAGTGTTCCCCGTGTTGCCCGAGACACCGATCTGCTGGCCCTTGCGGACCGTCTGGCCGACCTTGACGCGCGTCGCCGAGAGGTGGGCGTAGAGGTGGCGGACCCCACGTGACTCGACGATGACGTGGATCCCGTAGGCATCGCCCCATCCACCGGCACCCTGGCCCGCGAAGAGGACCCGACCCCCGGCGGTGCTGTTCACCCGGAGCGGTGTGCGCGCCCGGTAGTCCCTCCCCGTGTGGTACTTGGCAGCCCAGCTGCCCTCCACCCCGAAGTCGCAGGTCACGTCTGCGCCCGGAATCGGCGAAACCATGGCTGTCCCCCTCTGACAAGAAGATCAGGTTCCTTTACGTCCGTTATCCATCCATTGCACTGCGACCGCGCGGAGGGCGGAATGGCCCAGAAGGGTGGTGAGTGGTGATACGTGCAGGTCTGCGAGGGGCGCGAGTAAAGAAAACTTAACTTGACTCGAACGTGCTATGGCTCACAGCCGGGGACCGGGACCATCCTCGAAGCAGACGGATTCCGACTCCTCCCATTTCGGGGCCTTTCTGGTCGGGGACTCCGGAGTCCAGCCGGGCTCACAGGGGCAGACATGGCAACACGCATGGCTCACAGCGAGATCGTCGACCATCTCGCGGACTCCTTTGTGGCCGCTGTCTACTACTGCCAGCAGACAGGCGGCGGCAGGCCGAGGTGGAGCAGGTACGCCGGGATCCACGACCCGTCAGCGGCCGCCGCCTTCGACGTGGAGGCCCAGACCCTGCTGAAGAGGTCCCGGGCCCTGAGGCATGCCCTCGGCAAGGCCTGTGAGCTGAACGGCGGGCGGCCGGACCCCGCTGCCCGGGCGCACTTCGCCGAGCTTCTCGAGCACGAGCTCACCGCCGCCCCCGCCCACGCCCGGCGCTCGTTCGAGGCCCTGCTCGGCATGAACGGCCAGGCGCGGCCCACCCCCTCGACGAACGGCTCCGCACCATCGGTCCCTCCGCAGCGGCACCACGGTCGCAGGCGCGCACTCCCGCACGCAGAGGGCCAGACGACGCGCGACGTCAAACGGGTGCTGCTGCCGCTCGTGCTCCTCAACGGGATCATCCTCGGCGCCATGGCAGTCGGCCCCCTCATGCGGGTCGTCTTCGGCAGCCCCCCGCCCAGCGCCGAACCCCTGGGCCTGGCCCTCTCTGCGTTCGTGGTGTGGGCCCTCGCCTTCATCCCCGGCTGGCTCCTGGTGCGCTTCCTCGACCGGCGAGCCGGTGCCCTCTGGGACGAGTACGTCATCCACCTGCACCGGCTCGGGCTCGACCGGCCCGGCAACCTTCCACAGCCGCCGAGGACTTCCAGCTTCTACGCCAGGTGGCGCGACGACGGCGGGCTGGCCCGGCTCGGTCTGCGCAACATCTACCAGGAGAAGTTCGACGCCTACTACGGCAAGTCGGTCTCCCGCTTCGGCACCGACGAGGACCGTCCCGTCAGGCCCGAGGCGCTCTTCCCCGTCTTCCTCTGCACCGCGATCCTGGCCGCAGGCTGGACGGCCGTCCTCTACGACACGAGCCTGACGGTCGGGGCCGTCGCCGCACCCACGATGCTGACGATCCTCTCGTTCGCCTTCATGGGCGCCTACCTGTACTTCGTGCAGGCCCTGATGCGCCGCTACTTCCAGGCCGACCTGCGCGCCGGGGCCTATGTCAGCGGCTACGTCAGGATCGTGAGCGCGATGATCGTGGCGGCTGTCCTCCAGGCCTCCCTCTTCCCCCAGATCCCGCCCGAGGCCGCCATCGCGACCGCCTTCGTCATCGGCTGGTTCCCCGACGTCGGGCTCCACTGGCTGCTCCGGATCGCCTCCCGGCGGCTGCGCGGGGCGGTCCCCTCCGTCGAGCCGGCGTACCCGCTGAACCGTCTCGACGGGCTCAACGTCTGGTACGAGGCACGGCTGCTCGAGGAGGGCATCGAGGATCTGCAGAACCTCGCGACCGCCAAGCTCGTCGACGTCCTGCTGCACACCCGCGTCCCGGTCGCCCGGCTGGTCGACTGGGTCGACCAGGCACTGCTGCTCATCCACCTCCCTGCCGAGCCGTCCGTGCTCGAGCAGGAGGGTGCGACCCACAGAGCCAGGGCACTGCACGCTGCCGAAGGTGGCCGAGCCCACCATCGGCACGCCCTCCGGGACAGTGGCATCCGCAGCGCCTCGGGTCTCCTGCGCGCCCTCCACCCGGAGCGCGACCCGCAGGAACGCACCCGTCTGCTCCGCCTCCTCGAGAAGGGCGGGTTCCCGCGGGCGGCCGTCGAGTCGCTGTACCAGGTGGTCAACGCCGACCCACGCCTGGCCGTGGTCATCAACTGGCAGGAGGGCGATGCGGAGGCGCGCACCTCCGTCCGTCTTGGCCCCCTGCCCTTCCCCGACGAGACCCGGTAGGCGTCCGATGCCCTCCTACAAGCGGCTCTCCGAGCTCGAGCCGGACGTCGAACGGCGCACGATCGAGCGGATCCTCGCCCTGCGCAGGGAGCTCGACAGCCAGGTGCCCCGCCGGTCGGCCCACCAGCTGCTGCTGGCGACGTGGAACATCCGCGAGTTCGACTCCCCGGCGTACGGCGAACGCGGGCTGGAACCGCTGTACTACATCGCCGAGGTGGTCTCCCACTTCGACCTCGTCGCCGTGGCAGAGGTGCGTTCGGACCTCAAGGCACTCGAGAGGCTCATGGACCTCCTGGGTCCGCGGTGGTGCTACCTCGTGACCGACGTGACCGGCGGCAGCGCGGGCAACGACGAACGCCTGGCCGTGCTCTACGACTCCGAGACGGTCTCCTTCGGCGGGCTGTCCGGCGAGCTGGTCGTGCCACCGGTCGAGACCAAGGACGACCGGGGCCGCAAGGTGGAGACGCCGGCCGCCCAGTTCGCGCGCACACCCCTGCTGGCCGGCTTCACCTCCGAGTGGCTGAGGTTCATGGTCGGGGTGCTGCACGTGCGGTGGGGTGACGGGAAGAGCGCCCCCGAGCAGGAGCTTCGGACCCTGATCGGGGAGATCAGCGCCCGGAACGGCTCCTCGCAGTGGGCCGAGGACCTGATCCTGCTCGGAGACTTCAACATCGGCAGCCCGCAGGACACCGTGTGGGAGGCGCTGCGAGACCTCGGATGGACGATCCCGCCGGACTTCGCAGCGGGCATCAAGGGCAGCAACGTCGCCCAGGACAAGTACTACGACCAGATCGCCCTCCGGCCTCGAGAGCACTGGTTCGAGCTCTCGGTGCCCGGGACGGGCCGCAGCGCCGCCGGGGTCTTCAACTACTTCGACGTGGTCTACCGCGCCGAGGAGGACTTCGAGACCTACCGGGCGCAGATGACCGCCTACAAGGCCGGCGCGAAGAAGTCGAACTTCACCTTCGACAGCTCGGGCAGGCCCCGGGGCGAGAGGTCACAGCGCAGCTGGTACCGCGACTACTGGCGGACGCACCAGATGTCGGACCACCTGCCGCTGTGGGTCTCGCTCCGCAGTGACTACGCCGACGACTACCTGACTCACGAGCTCGCCACGCTCTGAAAACGACAAAGCTGACCTGGGAGGTGCGGTGTGAAGAAGATCCTGTCCATCGACGGCGGCGGCATCCGAGGCGTGATCCCCGCAGTGCTCCTGGCGGAGATCGAACGCCGCACGGGGCGACCGATCGCCGAGACGTTCGACCTCGTGGCCGGCACGTCAACCGGCGGCATCCTGGCCCTGGGGCTGACCAAGCCCGGGACGAACGGGACGGCGAGGTACACCGCGTCCGAGCTGGTCGGGCTCTACGAGGCCGAGGGCGCCAAGATCTTCCGGCGCGACCCGTGGCGCCGCTTCGTCGCGCTCGAGAACCTCCTCGACGAGAAGTACCCGGCCACCGGGATCGAGGCCGTCTTGCAGGACTACTTCGCCGACACGAGGATGTCGCAGGCACTGACCGAGGTGCTCGTCACCAGCTACGACATCGAGCGCCGGCAGCCGTACCTGTTCAAGCGCCACAAGGCCCAGAAGGACCCCAGGAGAGAGTGGCCGATGTGGCAGGCGGCGCGTGCGACCTCCGCGGCCCCGACGTACTTCGAGCCCGCCAAGCTCACGTTCAAGGGCACCCAGGACTACCTCGCCCTGGTCGACGGCGGCCTCTACGCCAACAACCCGGCCATGTGCGGCTACGTCGAGGCGAGGAAGCTCTGGCCGAAGGACAACGACTTCCTCGTGGTGTCGCTGGGCACCGGCGAGCTCACCCGGCGGATCCCCTACGACCAGGCGAAGAACTGGGGGCTGGCGAAGTGGGCCCAGCCGATCATGGGCGTGGTGTTCGACGGGGTCAGCGACGCAGTCGACTACCAGCTGCGTGACCTGTGCGCGGACGAGGCCACGAGGGTCTCGCAGTACCACCGCTTCCAGGTGTGGCTGACCGAGGGCAACGACGACATGGACGACGCCTCGCGGACGAACATCAGGGTCCTCAAGCTCCTGGCCGAGAACCTCGTCGACCAGCGGGCCGCCGACCTGGAGCAGCTCTGCAAGGCGTTGGCCGCGTAGCAGCGGCCGAGGCACCGCGATGACCACGCGAGGCGACGCCGGGAAGCACAGGACCCGGGCGGGCCGGGAGCGACCGACGCACCGAGGTGCTGCCGCCGAGGACACGCCCTGGTGGCGTCGCGGGTGGGCGATCGTCACGGGGGCGATCCTGACGGTGGGGGCCCTGGCCTCGGCCATCAGCGCCGTGCTCGGCCTCTTTCGCGCCGATCCCGGCCTGGAAAGGGCCGTCATCACCTCGGTCGACCTGATCCCGGCGGTGTCGCTGAGCGAGTACGAGCGCCGCGCGGCGAGCGGCCCCCGAAGCCTGGGCCAGGGCTCCGACCTCGCGCTCGTCGCCCACGCCGTGCAGCCCTTCGCGGCGCACGTGCCGCCCGAGCTGACCGTCGAAGGCCCGCCCGAGCTGACCGTCGAAGGCCCGACCGACACCCCGGCCGAGACTCCCGCCGAGTCACCCGACCCCGAGCCGACCGGGCCTGAGACCGAAGACCCGACCGAGAGCCCTGCATCTCCCGGCGAGTCCCCGTCGCAGAGCCCGTCCGAGTCACCCGACGAGTCGCCGACCGAGTCCCCCTCGGAGCCGCCCTCGGGGCTCCTCACCAAGCCACCTGAGGCCTTCGCCTCAGCCAGGTTCCGGTACGAGGACGTGGTGAGGGAGGTGGGAGAGATCGCTCCGCGGTTCGACCTGCCCTCCGACCCCGGAGACGACGGGATCAGGCAGCTGTTCAGCCTGATGGTCACCGACGTCGACGACGAGGGAGAGCCGGCTCCCCCGGCCGAGGTTGCCCGCCGGCTGGTGCGGGTCCTCGGCGAGACGCGGACGATCCCCACGCCGCAGGGCAAGCTCGACCCGCTCGGCGTGGTCGTCACCGCGAACGTGCAGCTCGAGGGCCTGCGGGACCGCGAGCTCGGGGTCTTCTGGGAGGTCTGGAGCCGCGACGGCGGCACCCAGCTCTACGACCGGTGGCTGGACCAGGTCCCCGTCTCGCGCATCACCGCGCAGCAGGACACCGACGCCGGCTCGCTGCGGTTCTGGGTCCCCATGCCCAAGGAGCCCGGCGACTACGTCATCGACGTCATCGTCCGGGAGGGTGAGGCGGTCCTGTCGACCAAGAAGAGCGACCCCTTCGGCTGACCGGAGCTGTCCGGCGCCTCAGGGACGGGCGGGCTCCACGCGGCCGTAGTCGTCCTCGATGCGGGTGATGTCGTCCTCACCGGTGTAGGCGCCGCGCTGGACCTCGATGATGATGAGCTCTTCGCTGTTCTCGTTGCACAACCGGTGCTTCGCGCCCTGGGGCACGTCGATGCTGTGCCCGGGTCCGGCGGTGATGGTCTCGCCGTCGACGATGCAGGTGGCGATGCCGAAGACGACGACCCAGTGCTCGGAGCGGTGGTCGTGGGTCTGGTAGGACAGCCGGCAGCCCGGCTTCACGTGGATCCGCTTGACCTTGTAGCCACGGTCGACGTCGATGACGTGCCAGGAGCCCCAGGGACGCTCTTCGTAGTCGAGTGCCACGGGTGCCACCCCCTCCTCGGTTCTGCGGACGGGCGATTAGCCTACGTGAATGGCCCGCTCGCTTCTGATCAAGGTAACCACCGGCGCCGAGGACGCGGAGCGGTGTAACCAAGCCTTTACTGTCGCGGCAGCGGCGGCGGCGTCGGGGGTCGAGGTCGGTCTGTGGCTTACGGGTGAGTCCGTCTGGTTTGCGGTGCAGGGGAAGGCGCCCGTCCTGAACCTCCCCCACGCCGCTCCGGCGAGTGAGCTCCTCGCGGCGGTGCGGGCGGCCGGCACGGTGACCGTGTGCACGCAGTGCGCCAGGCGGCGCGAGGTGACGGAGGCCGACGTACTCCCGGGGGTGCGGATCGCAGGAGCGCCGACGTTCGTGGAGGAGGCGCTCGCCGAGGACGTGCAGGCGCTCGTCTACTGAGCCTCTGCCGGTTCTGGGTCCCCTCGGTTCTCCCGCAACGTCTTGACGGCGGTCCAGGCCACGGCCGCGAACGGGACGGAGAGCAGGGCGCCGATGACGCCGGCGACGATGGTGCCCGCGGTGAGGGCCAGCAGGACCGCCAGCGGGTGCAGCGACAGCGCCTGCCCGAGCACGATCGGGGCGAGGATGTCACCCTCGAGCTGGTTCACCGCGATCACGACGGCCACCACGATGATCGCGGTGACGAAGCCGTTGGACACGAGCGCGACCAGGGCGGCGAGGATGCCGGCGACGGTGGCGCCGACCAGCGGGATGAAGGCGCCGATGAAGACGACCACGGCCAGCGGCAACGCGAGAGGGACGCCGACGATCACGAGCGCGATGCCGATGACCAGGGCGTCGACGAAGGCGACGACGGCCGTGCCGCGCACGTAGCCGCCGAGCACGCCGACCGAGCGCTCCGCGGTGACGTCCCAGCGCTCGCGGTACTCCGCGGGGAGCTGGTCGCGCAGGAACGCCCAGATCCCTCGGCCGTCGCGGAGCAGGAAGAAGAGCAGGACGAGCCCCAGGAACAGGCCCGCGACGATCTCGATGGCGAGGGTGGCACCGGAGATGGCGCCCTGCTGGAACTGCGAGCCCTGCACGAACTCGCCCAGCTGGTCCTGGGCGTCCTGCAGGTTCTGCTCGGTGATCGGAAGCGGCCCGTCGAGGACGTAGCTGCGCAGCTCGGTCCAGCCTTCCCGCGCCGACTCCGTCAGGTCCTGCCACTGGTCGCCGACGGCCGAGGTGATCCACCAGCCGACGCCGCCGAGGGCCGCGAAGCCGGTCAGCATCGTGGCCAGGGTCGCCAGCGAGCGCGGGATCCTGCCCCGGTCGAGCCAGTCGACGACCGGGTTGACGGCCGCAGCGATGAGCGTGGCGATCAGCAGGGGCACGACGATCAGCCGCAGCCGGATCGCGGCATAGGTCACCACGACGACGACCGCGAGGACCAGGAGCATCTGCAGGCTGCGGATCGCCGCACGCCCCAGGCCGTCCTGCCAGATGGAGCGTCCCGGGCTCACGCGCGCCCGCCCGTCCCGGGGCCGCGCCCGGTCACGACCTGGCTCTGTTCACCTGGCGGACCTTGAACCAGCCCCACCCGGCGGTGGCGACGAACGCCAGCACGCCGAAGAACAGCAGCCACAGCAACCCCTCGATGATCACGCCGACGAGGCTCACGACGAGCCACGTGACGAGCAGCAGGATGATGAACGCCTTCACACGTCTCCCTCGCTCCGCCTCGTGACCCGGTCAGCGACGCGGCTGGGCCGGGTTGGTCGGTACGCCCTGCGACGGCGGGTTGTTCGGCGGTGCCTCCGTCTTCGCGGGCTGGGAGTCACCGTACGCGTCGGTGCGCACCTCGGGCGTCTCCCCCGCGGGCGACCCGCCGGAAGGTTCGGCCTCGCCGGTGTTCAGCGCGACGAGACGCTGCTCGAGGAGGCGTACCACGGCGACCCGGTTCGCGTGGGAACGCTCGTGGTCGAGCAGCTGACGCACACCGCCCTCGCCGAGGGTCCTCACCCGCGACTCGATCGAGCCGAGCGGCATGTTGTCGTAGTCGGGCAGCGGAAGCTCGTGGTGCGTCATCGGTACCTCCTAGGCGCGGATGCGTCTTGGACCGAGGTCGTACCCGCCCCCACCCGTGACATTCAGGTCCGCGCCCGGACATCAGGGACGCTCAGGCGCGTTCGAGCAGCCCCTGCTCCTCCACGACCTCCAGCGCCAGGGTGCGGTAGCCGACGTCGTCGAAGAGCACGGTGATCCGGTCCTCCTCGAGGTCGGTGACCGTGCCCGTCCCGAACTCCTCGTGCCGCACCAGCGACTGGAGCGGGAAGGACGAGTCGGCGTTGCGGGAGGTCGCCGTCGCCACACCCTCACGACAGTTGTCGCAGGTCTCGCACAGGTCGTCCTGCTCCTCCCCGAAGTAGCCGAGGAGGTACTCCGCACGGCAGCGGCCCGTCTCGGCGTACCCCCGCATCATGTCCACGCGTGACTGCTGGAGGCTGCGGTGCGCCTCGGCGCGCTCGACGACGGCCTCGATCGTTTCGGCGCCCGCGTCGAGGCGCCCGCCGGTCTGCTCGACCTGCTCGATGAGGTTGAGGATCCGGCCGGCCTTGCGCGTGCCGAAGCCGGTCCGTTCGCGCACCTCGCGCGGGTCGGTGCCGCCGGTGGCCTCGACCGCGGCGAGCACCGCGGCCACGTCGTCACGCTCGGGGATGCCGCTGGTGAAGAACCGCCCGAGCGAGAGATCCTCGGGCCGGTAGACGAGCGTCGCGGTGGCCGGATCGCCGTCACGCCCGGCACGGCCGACCTCCTGGTAGTACGTGTCCGGCGACTCCGGGACCTGCGCGTGCACGACGAAGCGGATGTCGGACTTGTCGATGCCCATGCCGAACGCCGAGGTCGCCACGATCACCTCGACCTCCCCGGCCATGAACGCCTCCTGCGCCTGCGTGCGCCGCTTCTGGCCCAGGCCGGCGTGGTAGACGCACGCGCTGCGCCCGGCCTCCTCGAGCGCGGCAGCGTACTCCTCGGTCGCCTTGCGGGTGCGGCAGTAGACGATGCCCGACCCCTCGGCCCCGGCGACGGTGTCGACGACGATCCGCCTCGCGTCGTCGGCGGTCAGGCAGCGCTGCACGGCCAGCGCGATGTTCTCGCGCTCGAAGCCGGTCACCACGGTCCGGTGGTCGCGCAGGCCGAGCCGCTCGACGATGTCGGCGCGCACCGGCGGCGCCGCCGTCGCGGTGAGCGCGATGATCCGCGGGTTGCCGATCTCCTCGATGAGCTCACCGAGGCGGAAGTAGTCGGGCCGGAAGTCGTGGCCCCACGCCGACACGCAGTGCGCCTCGTCGACCGCGACCAGGCTCGGCTCCAGGGCGGCCACCGCCCGGCGTACGTCGGGGTTGGCGAGCTGCTCCGGGGCGAGGAACAGGAACTCGACCTCCCCGGTCCGGGCCGCCTCGAGCGCCTCCGCGCGCTGGGTCTCGGTCTCCGCGGAGCTGACCCGGGACGCGCGGGCGTCCGGTCCGAGCTCGGACAGCCCCTCGATCTGGTCCTGCTGAAGCGCGAGCAGCGGCGAGACGACCACCGTGCACCCGTCCATCAGGAGCCCCGCGACCTGGTAGGTCAGCGACTTCCCCGAGCCGGTCGGCGAGACCAGCAGCACGTCGTGGCCGTCGAGGAGCGCCCGCGTCGCCTCCTCCTGCCCCGGCAGGAGGCGGGCATGTCCGAAGACGTCCTCGGCGGTCCGACGTACACGGTGGCCGTTGTGTCGCGGCGGCGTCATCCAGCGGGCTTCAGCGGGTCGTGCCCCAGCGTCATCAGCTTGTGGCGCCAGTGGGCCTGCCCGGCGGTGGGCTCGAGGTCGTCGCGCCGCTCGTCGTGGACCTTCGCCACGACCTTCTCCATGACGGAGACGTCCTTGTCGGTCAGGTCGGTGCGCCGCTTGCCGAGGATCTGCACGACGCGCTGGCCGGTCTCGGTCCCCGCCTGGTCGGGCGGGACCTCCGCGTCCTCGCCCGCGCTGCGCACCATGAGCCACTCGCTCAGCTCACGCGAGGTCATGTTCACGACGCGGTGGAACTCCTCCCACAGCTCGTCGCTGACCAGGTCGTTGTCTGCCATCGCCTGCTCCTTCCTGTGGTGAAGCGGTCCCTGGCCCGTCGCGTACCCACCGGCCTGCCCGGCATGCGAGCGACGTGACCGGGGGCGCTCCTCGGGTGGCTCCTGGGGACCTGCGCGCCCGGAACATCTGGACGACCCAAGTGAGGCGAGGTACTTTGCTTTCGGGTTGAGCGCTTGAGACCAAGGCGCGACAGCAACTCTTTGTCACAGCAGGGACACCATGACGGGGACGATCGACAGCGCCCACCCGATCCCGGGAGGCGCGGACCACCGCGGGCCGAACCAGCTCAACGACTTCAGCGAGGACGCCGCCCTGCTCGAGCAGGCGAAGGGCGTGCTGATCTTCCGCTACGCCATCGACGCCGACGCCGCCTCCAGCCTGCTCGAGCTGTGGGCCGCCGAGACGCGGACCACCAGCAGGGCGGTCGCCCACGCGGTGGTGCACGAGATCTGCCAGGGGGACAGCACCGGCGCCGACGACCCGCAGCTCGTGCGGTGGCTCGAGGACCGTCTGCGTCACGAGTTCCCGGGCGCGGAGTGCGACGGGGGCGGTGACCCCTCCCCGGTGACGGTCGCCGTGGACACCTCCGACTCCTCGCTCGAGTCGGTCGTCGACGCCGCACGCGAGGCCGCCCGGCGTGGGGTGCCCCTCGAGGTCACCACCGAGCGCGTGCACAAGGACGAGCCCCACGACGAGCGGGCCCACCTGATGCAGCGGCTCGACCTCGCCGTCGGCCTCGCCCGCGCGGTCGCTCCGCACCTCGACGTACGCCTCCCGCGGGACAACCCGTTGGATCCGGGCGTCGGAGGCTAGTCCCGCATCGACCTCTCACCGATCCCCGTGGCGACCTCGTCGGCGCGGGAGCCGGGCGAGTCCGGCCGCAGCGGCGGGGTCCCCGCACCGGACCCCTCGGCCATCCCCACGAGCACCTCGCGCATGGCGTCGACCGCGCTGGTCCGCGGCTCCCAGCCCAGCTCGGTGCGGGCGCGGCTCGTGTCGAGCAGGGGCAGACCGAGCACCAGGTCGAGCAGAGCCGGTTCGGCCGGGACCACGTGCAGCCGCCACAGCGACGCCAACGCCGCCCTCGCGGCCCTGCCCGGCACCGGCACGGTTCGGGCCTCCATGACCCGGCCGACCTCCTCGGCGTCGAGCACCGGGTCGGCGGCGATGTTGAACGCCCCGCGGGCCTCGCCCACGACGGCGAGCCGGTACGCCTCCGCGACGTCGTCGGTGTGCAGCGCCTGGAAGCTCAGTCCCCGCGGCCACGGCAGCACCGGCAGGCGTCCGGGGCGGACCAGCGTCGAGGGCACGAACGGGCCCGCGAAGATGCGGCGCTGCTCGGTCGCCGAGCCCCTCTGGAAGATGAACGCCGGCCGCAGCCGAACCACCCGGATGCCTTGGTGGCGGGCCTCGAAGGCGTCGAGCACGCGCTCGACGTACGCCTTCTCCCTGCCGTACGCCGCCGTCGGGAGGCTGTGGGTCGGCCACGACTCGTCGACGAAGCGGCCCGGCTCACCCGGCGAGTACACCCCCACCGACGAGGCGTGAACCACCGCCGCGACCCCTGCCGCGGCGGCGGCGTCGAAGACCCGGGCGGAGCCGACCGCGTTGGCCTGCCACGTCACCTCCGGCCGGTGCGTCGGCTGGAAGATCCAGGCCAGGTGCAGCAGCGCGTCAGCGCCCGCCAGCACCGGTCCGAGGTCGTCCTCGGCCACGTCGGCCGCGACGAAGCGGGTCTTGGGCGGCGCGATGTCAGGCTGTCGGCGGGCGACCCCCACCACCTCGGTGACCTTCTCGTCCGCGGCGAGCGCAGCCACCACCGCGGTGCCCACGTTGCCGGTCGCACCGGTCACGACGACGCGCATCTCGACCCTCCCTGGATGTGGAATGCCTCACCCAGGGGCTACCCGGACCGGGACCGGGTATTCGGTCAGGAGCGGACCGCTGACCCGTGGGCGAGCCACCAGGTGGCGGCGGTCTTCTGCCAGGCCGGCGACTGGCCCGATCGCAGGATCGTCTCGAGGCCCGGGGAGCCGGTCATGCCGAGGGCGTAGAGCTTCGCCCGCTCCCGCTGGGACCACTCCTCCTTCAGCGATGCCCGGATCACCTGGTCGGAGAAGTCGGTGAACGTCATGTGGCCCACCCCCTGCACGATCGCGGTGCCGACCTTGTCGTTGGGGTCCTCGACGAACCGCAGCATCCGCAGCCGGTGCACGTCGGTGCTCAGGTAGCGCGACAGGGTCGCCGCCCGCACTCGGACCAGGGTGGGCGCGTTGGGGGCCGTGAGCAGCGTGAGCAGCTCGTCGGTGAGTGCGTCCCCGAACGGCGAGGCCGAGATCAGCAGGGAGGCGAGGTGGCGGCGCTCGGAGTCGCGGTGGAAAAGCGCCTCGCGCACCAGGCGCACGAACATGCGGTCCTCGTCGTACGCCGCGCCGCCGGGCGCCCTCACCCGCGCCGCCTCCGCGATGTCGTGGGAGAGGCCGCGCGCCATGTTCGGGGCGAGGTCCTCACCCATCTCCACGACGTAGCCGAGCCTGCGGCGACCCGCCTTCGACGCCGCGTCGGTCAGCGTGGAGCGCAGCCCCTCGGGCAGTGACGCGATCAGCTCGGCGAGCTGGTCGGCGGCCTTCCCCGGGTCGGCCCGCCACAGCTTCAGCACGATCATGTTCAGCCTCGCGCGCTCCTCGGGCGTGAAGTCGCCGCGCGAGACCCGCTGGGCCGCCACCCACACGGCGAGCGCGAACACCGCCTCCGTCGGCGGCTCCTCGACCAGGTCGAGCACGATCTTGGCCGCCTGACGGGTCGGCAGCTGGTCGAGCAGCCCGATGGGGTTGGTCAGCACCTGCACACCGGGGGTGCTGATGTACTCCGCGATCGCCGCGGTCAGGAAATCCTGGGCCCGCGGCACCGAGGCAATGTTGAGAGCGGCGGTGCTGTACTGCCGGTAGGGCACCTTCACCGACCGGGGCAGGATGTTGATGACCCGCCGCGTCAGCGTCTCCCACGTGCGGGCCCGCAGGTGGATCAGCGGCGCCGCCGCCATGTGCCACCCGAGGTCCTGCCAGTCGGTCGCGCGGGCATCTCCGTCCTCGGCGAGCTCGATCAGCTCGTCGAGCCGCATCGAGAACTCTCGAGAGGCCGGGTCGAGCTGGGGTCGCGCCACCCGCGCCTTCACGCCGGGCATCGCGGCGCGCATGTAGCCGGTCAGCGACGAGATCCGCCCCGGCTCCAGGCCCAGCGCCTTCTCGTAGCCCGACATGCCCTCGTAGGAGATGGGGATCTCCCCCGACTCCCAGCGGCTCACCAGGCTCCGGCTCGCCACGCAGCCCGCGGCAGCGAGGGCCTGGACGAAGCGGCGGCCGTCGGCCATGTCCGTGTCCTGGTGGTGCAGGCGCGACATCGCGAGCAGCCACCCGATGCGGGCGTCGATGTCGGGCTTCCGAGAGTTCAGCGGGGTGTCGTCATAGGCGATCTTCTGGAGCCTGCCGGGGCGGCGGACCGTGGTCATTGCACCCCTTTCGAGCTCCGCAACAAGACTTTGGGCCTGACAAGCATAAGACTGCCTCGCCGTGAAGTGGTCCAAACCACCTCGTCCGTTCGGTCGGGGTTGGTAGCCCGTCCATCCTGGTTATGGTCAGCCGATGACCTGGTTCCTGAACGCCCTGGGCGCACTCCTCGTCGTCCTCGCCCTGCGCGACATCTTCCACACGCTCTGGCACCCGCGCGGGGTCGGACCCCTGTGCCGCGCCCTCTTCGCCCTCGTGTGGCGGGTGCCCCGGGTACGGCGTGGCGAGCTCGCCGGACCGATCGGGATCCTCGTCGTCGTCATCACCTGGACCGCACTGATCGTGGCCGGCTGGACGCTGGTGTACCTGCCCCACATGCCGGACGGGTTCTACTTCGACACCGACCTCGAGCCCGAGCTGTCATCGGACCTGGTCGGGTCGGTCTATCTCTCACTCGTCACCGTCGGCACCCTCGGCTTCGGCGACATCACGCCCGCCTACGCGGGACTTCGCCTCATCGCGCCCCTCCAGGCCCTCGTCGGGTTCATCCTTCTCACGGCCGCCTTGGCCTGGGTGCTGCAGGTCTACCCGGCCCTCACCCGCCGCCGCGCCCTCGCCAAGAGGCTCAGTCTCATGGCCGAGAACGACACCCTCGACTACCTCGCCACCGGGGACCCCGTCGTCGTGACGAGGATGCTGGAAGCCCTCACCGAGGACCTCCTCGCGGTCCGGATGGACCTCCTGCAGTACGGCGAGACCTACTACTTCCGAGAGCAGGACCCCCAGGTGTCCCTGGCGGCCAACCTCGCCTACGCCCTCGACCTCGCGCACGCCGGCAAGCAGTCCGGCTCCCTCGACGTACGCCACGCCGCAGCGCTCCTCGACGGTGCCGTGGCCAGCACGGTGTCCTCCCTCGACGACTTCGTCGGCAACGGCGGCTCGGTCACCGACGTCCTCGCCGCCTTCGCCGACGACCACGGACAGCGCGCCCTCCGCGAGTGAGCACCGAGCCGCAGCCCGATCAGCCGCGGTCGGCGTTCGCGCTGCTCTCGGCCACGCCGGCGTTGGCAGCGGCCTCGAGGACCAGCTCCTCCGCGACCCGGCGCAGCTTGACGTTGCGGTGCTGGGAGACCCGGGTCAAGAAGGCGAACGCACGCTCGTCGTTGAGGTGGTAGCGCTCCATGACGATCCCCATCGCCTTGCCGATGGTCGTGCGGGTCTCGAGCGCGTCGGTGAGGTTCTGCACCTCGTGGGCGTAGGCGACGGCGATCCCCGCCTGGCTCCGGAAGAGCGCCGCGACACCGTCGAGGTCCCCGAAGACCCCGCACTCGGTGGCGTAGAGGTTCAAAGCGCCTTCGGTCCCGTTGCGCTCGAACAGCCGGAAGGCCGCCTGCGCGTGGATGCCGGCGCCGACGGCGAGGGGGCCGTAGTTCGTGTAGCGCGGGTCCCTGCCGAGGTCGTCGGAGACCACGTGGGCGCGGTCGGTGGCGGCGTCGTAGCAGGGCCCCTCGCGCAGGGCGTACTGCTTCTCGTCGAGGATGACGAGCGCGTCGTCGGTCGGGCTCACCGTCTCCAGCCGGTCGTCGCGGTGGCGCACGGTGATCGAGGCGTACGCGACGTGCGGGATCAGCTCCACGGCCGCTGCGGTGATCCGGCTCAGCGTCTCGTCCAGGTCACCCGGCCCGAGGTTCGCGGCCAGGCGGTTGGCGATCTCCAGCAAGCTCGACTCGCTCATCTTCGGCAACCTACCCGCTCGCGCAGGCACGACACGTCCCGAAGACGGTCAGGTGGCCGATGTCGGTGGTGAAGCCGTACTCCACGCGCAGCGTGTCGGTCATCGGCGCCACAACCTCCGGCGCGACCTCGGTGATCGCGCCACACCCGCGGCACACGAGGTGCACGTGGTCGGGGGTCGCCGTCGAGTGGTACGTCGGAGCGCGGTCGCTGATGTGGTTGTGACGCACGAGGCCGAGCTCCTCCAGAAGCTCGAGCGTGCGGTACACCGTCGAGATGTTCACCGCCTGCGACTCCTCGCGGACGGCCGCGAGGACCTCGTCGGGGGTGGCGTGCCCCAGCCGGTCCACCGCCTGCAGGACCAGCTCGCGCTGGGGCGTCAGGCGGTAGCCCTTCTCCCGCAGCGTGGTCTGCCAGTCCTTCGTGGTCACCCTCCCGAGTCTATGCAGGCTCCGGACGGTTGTGACGTGGCCCGCTCGACGTGTGAGCCCGCCTCGAAAGGGCACCTGGAGAGGCAGTCACCGAGAGGGAGGGCCTACACACCCATGCGCAAGATCGGCGTCGAAGAAGAGCTCATGCTGGTCGACCCGGACACCGGCGAGCTCGCCGCTGTCTCGAGCAAGGCCCTTCGGGCCCACGAGGAGATGGCCCGGCAGGACGGGGAGGTCGAGGACGACCTCGTCGACCAGGAGGCGTTCCTGCAGCAGATCGAGACCGCCACCAAGCCGTGCACCGGCCTCGCAGAGCTGCGGGAGGAGATCGTGCGCGGCCGCCGTGCCGCGGGACGAGCCGCCCGTGCGGCAGGGGCGGCAGCGGTCGCCGTACCGACCCCGGTCCTCACCGCCGAGGAGGCGCAGGTGACGCCCAAGGAGCGGCACCAGCGGATCCTCGACGAGTACGGCGAGATGTCGCGCCAGTCCCTCGTCTGCGGCATGCACATGCACATCGACATCGAGAGCCACGACGAGGCCGTGCGCGCCCTCGACGGGATCCGGCCCTGGCTGCAGGTGCTCCTCGCGATCAGCGCCAACTCCCCCTACTGGCACGGCCGCGACACCGGCTTCGCGAGCTGGCGCTCCCAGGTCTGGGGCCGTTGGCCCAGCGCCGGCCCGGCCGAGCCGTTCGACAGCCCCGAGGAGTACCGCCGCACCCTCGCGAAGATGGTCGAGTGGGGCGCGGCCGCCGACGAGGGGATGCTCTACCTCGACACCCGCGTCGCCCAGGACCTGCCCACCATCGAGGTCCGCGTCGCTGACGTGTGCACCGAGGTCGAGGACGCCGTGCTCATCGCCTCCCTGGCCCGCGCCCTCGTCGAGACCGCCGCGACCGAGTCCGACAGCAGGGCCTGGCGCAGCGACCTCCTGCGGGCCGCCTCGTGGCGCGCCTCCCGCTACGGGCTGGCCGGCACCCTGGTCAACCCGCACACGTGGGAGCTCGCCCCGGCCCGTGAGGTCTTCGAGGCGCTGCGCACCCACGTCGAGCCCGCTCTGCGTGAGGCCGGGGACTGGGAGTGGACCGGTGACGCCTTCGACCGGCTGATGGCCCAGGGCACCGGCTCGGCCCGGCAGCGCTCGGCGTACGAGGCCTCCGGCTCCGTCGCCGGTGTCGTCGAGGACCTGATCGCACGCACCGAGGACTCCTGGCTCGAGGCCGAGCCCGTCGCCTCCTGAGTCCGCCGACCCGGCTGGTCTACCGCGCCGAAGGCCGCCGACCCGGCTGGTCTGCCGCGCCGAAGGCCGCCGACCCGGCTGGACTGCCGCATCCATCGAATGAGGCGGGGTACGGCCCGAGTGGGCCATCCGCTCGCGGTGGCTGTCATGAGTAGGGAGGGACGAAGTGGCGCAAAAGGCAATGAGTTCCGCGACCAGCAGCAACGTCCAGAAGGCGGCTCTTGCCGTCGGAGTGGTCTTCCTGGCCGTCGGGGTCCTCGGGTTCATCCCGGGCATCACGACCGACTACGGCTCGATGCAGTTCGCCGGACACGAGTCCGAGGCGATGCTGCTCGGCATCTTCCAGGTCTCGATCCTGCACAACATCGTGCACCTGCTCTTCGGCGTCGCCGGTGTCATGCTGGCACGATCGTTCGACGGCGCCCGCGCGTTCCTGATCGGTGGCGGTGCGATCTACCTCGTGCTGTGGATCTACGGCCTGCTGATCGACAAGGACACCGGGGCGAACTTCGTGCCTCTCAACACCGCCGACGACTGGCTGCACTTCGTCCTCGGCGCCGGGATGATCGCGCTGGGTGTGGTCCTCGGCAAGCAGCGTCCCGGCCTGCTCAGACGCTGACCTCTCGCAGCTCGGTGGGCGCTGCCTCAGCGGCGCCAGGCGCGGATCACGTCCCGAGCGACGTGCCCCTCACGGACCCGCTGCGGGTGGTCGCCCACCGGCACCTCCGCCAGCACCGAGGCGTCGCGGTAGTCGATGACCACGACCTTGTCCTCGCCGCTCACCGACACCCAGCACTCGTTGCCCATGACGCCGTTGGTGGACCAGTACGGCTTGGGGCCGACGTCGACGATCTTGTGGCGCAGGCTCTTGCGGTTCACGATCGCGGCGTAGTCCGACATGGTGCCGGCCGCGCACAGCTTGGTGCCGCGGGCGTTCATGGCGAGGCCGTGGTGGGCCGAGTCGAGGACGTACTGCTCGCGGGGCAGGCCGTCGGTGCGGTCGGGCAGGGGGACCACCCGGCGTACCTTGCCGACCAGCGGCTCCCCGTCGTACGTCCGCTCAGGGTCCTTGGCCTGGGTGTCGAACTCCACGAAGCCGTGGAAGAACGAGACCTGGAGGTAGACGAAGCGCTCGTCGGGCGCGACGGCCATCGGCCGGACCGCCGAGCTCATGCCCGGGTAGCCGGCCTCGGCGAGCTCCTTGCCCATGTCCCAGCGCTCGAGGACCTTCATGTCCTTGTTGCGGACGATCTGGAAGACCCGCTCGCCCTTGGCGGTGTCGCGCACGACGCCGAGCTCGGAGCGGTCGACGGGGGTGTAGACCCGGCCGATGCTGGCGTGGAAGATCCGCTTGCCGTCCGCGGTGTACTCGTTCTCGTGGGGGGTGTCGCCGGAAGGGAACTCCCGCAGCTTCTTGCCGGTGAAGATGTTCAGCTCGTGGACCTTGTTGGCGGTCGAGTCGCTGACGAGGAGGCGGCGACCGTTCGGCGAGACGCCCATGTGGTCGGCGCGGTAGCCCTCCATCGGGAAGCGCCACACGATCTCGCCGCTCTCGAGGTCGATGCCCACGACGTCGGCGAAGCTCGGCCGGCTGACCGCGACGAGGCGGCCGTCGTTCGTGGTGAACATGTCGTCGGTGTACTGGTCGTTGCCCTCACCGACGCCCTGCTGAATGGCGAGGTAGAACGCGAGCTTGTCCGGGCTCGTCGCGATCTCCGCCATCCGTTCGTCCTTGTCGGGGATGGTGTCGATCGTCCTGATCGGCCGGTAGGTGCGCGCGTCGACGATCGTCGCGGTGCCCTCCCAGTTGTTGCCCACGAACATCACGTCGCGGGTCTCGTCGCCGGTCGCGGACCGGGTGGTCGCCGAGGCCGGCGACAGCGCTTGGAGGACGCCGGAGCCGGCCGGGGTGTCGGTGACCGCACTGGTCAGCGCGGTCGACGCCGCGGTCGCCCCGAACGCGAAGACGGTCACGCCGAGCGCGAACGCGACGGTGGTGGCGGTACGACGCATGTGGTGGCTCCCCTGGGTCGGTTGTGTGCTGTCCAACGCAAGGGACACCGGCCGGGTTACGCCGAGGTCAAGTGAAACGAGTTACAGAAACCTCACGGCCGGACGAGCCGGTCCCGGTCGATGCGGCGCGCCAGGCGTCGACCTCGTCGCCGCAGGCGCGGCCGGACGTCGTCGACATCGGCTGCGGGTGACACCAGCCACCGGTAGGAGGTCCCCCTCGACACGAGGTCTGCGGCGAGGGCGCGTTGCAGCGCGCGCTCTCGCTGCTGCTCCCCCTCGGCGGGCGGCACGACCAGGGGCTCGGTTCTCGAGCGCTTCAGCGTCTCCCGCTCCATCGACCGGACCGCGCGGACCGGCAGCCACCACGGCAAGATGGCAACGAGGACGATGCCGAGCAGCGCGGAGGTCAGCAGCAGTGCCCGTCCCCACACGGTGTCGGTCCACGTGAACGGGTCGACGACCAGGAATGCCGCGAGCAGCAGGTACCCGAAGCCGTAGAGCACGGCCCAGCCTGCCGCAGCGCCGGCCGGGTGCGCGAGGGTCTTGTACATCCAGGCGTCCGCGTCGGATTCGGGCAGTCCACCCACGCGGCGCAGGACTTGCAGCCGCCGCCCGAGCCACCAGCCGAGGACCCCACCCGCGACGACCAGGGCAGCCGCGCCGAAGGCGAACGCCCACTCGTGGTCACGCACGAAGTCCAGCAACCAGGGCCACGGTTCGTACGCCGCCCACCACGCCACCACACCGACCAGGGCGAAGACCGCGGCCGGGACGACCAGGGCGAGGAGCCCCTTCAGCAGCCCGAGCACGCGCACGCCCGCCAGCAGGACCACGTGGACCAGGCGCCGGAAGAACCAGCCCAGCCGGGCGCCGAGGCTCGTGCCCTCCGGTCGGCGCGGCGCGCTCGGCAAGCGGAGGTGCTGCCGCTCGGCGAGTGCATCGAGCGCTGCCCAGACGCTGCCGGTGGAGGCCGGGATGCTCCCGAGAGCCATGAGTGCCAGCGCGAGACCGAGTACGGCCAGGAGGGCGACCGTCCCCTGGGCGGCCGCGTCCTGGGCCCTTTCCGCCTCGCCGGGCGGAACCCCTCCTGGGGTTTCTGGCGAGAAGGCCTGTTCGACCGCGAACGCGATCAGGACGGCCACCGGGGTGAGCAGCAGGAGGCCGTGCAGCAGGGTGCCGGTGCGGAGGGCGCTGTAGGCGAGAACCACGAGAAGTGCGCTCGCCCCGAGCAGAGCGCCGGGGCCCGCCAACCACTCGGGGAGCACCCCGAACAGGGCCAGCGCAAGCAGCACGCCACCGACAGCGAGGCCGAGCAGCGCCAGGCTGCGCGCGATCACCCTGCGCGAGGTCAGGGCGTTGACCACCCAGTACGGCAGCAGCATCCCCCCGCGCAGGACACGGGTGACCGCCTTCAGGCGTCCCAGACCACTGCCGTCGGAGTCGACCACGGTCGACGCCACGGCCGCGGCCGTCGTCGCCGTGCGGATCATCTGGTCGCTCGCCGCCTCCTCCTGGAGGGACTCCCGTCCGACCCCGGCGCGGTCGAAGACGCGGAGCGCCCGCATGCGGAGGTCGTACCACGATGCGACGTCGGCAGGGGCTCGCTCCTCGGCGGCCTCGCCCGTCGGCTGGGCGGTCGGCTGGGCGGTCGGCGGGGCGACCTGCTGGGCGGCCTGCTGATCGGTCAGCGCGTTGATCAGGTCGGCGTGCTCGGCGACGAGCACCTTGCCGTGGGACCGTGCGTTCCCCCCGTCCACGTCATCGGCAGCGACCGCCCGGGCCAGTGCGGGCAGCTCCTCGCCGATGATCTCGAGGTGGATCACCCAGGCGCAGAGCTCGGCGAGGTTCGGCATGGACGCGGGCAGTCGGGCCTCGGCCCTGCTCGTGTCCAGCACCTCCGCCATCTCATCGACTGCCAGCTCGTAGGTCTCCCTGACGCGCGGGTCGGCCAGGAGCGTGTCACGGAGCTCCGCGGAGCCCAGCAGGTCGTCGACGGCCGCCGTCGCGGCTGCGCGCGCACCCCAGGTGCCGGTTGTCTCCTGCCGGATGACTGCCGCTCTCCTGAGCCGAGAGGGCTCGAGCACCGTGCGGCACAAGATGGTGGCGGCATCGAGGCGGCCCCAGGTCCAGTCGTTGACCCGCCACGAGCGCTTGAGAAACCCGCCGAAGCGGTTCACGGACATGCCCCCGAGCTTGTCGTCGGCACTCCGGGTCGCCTGCATGAAGCCGTTCACCGTCTGGGCGCTGAGCTGGACGAGCTCGACAGGCAGGGTCGCTCCGGTGGTGACCTCCTCGCCGAGCGACGAAGACGCCACCTCGAGGTGCAGGAGACGACGTAGCAGGTCGTCCTCGTCCTCGACCAGACGACCGCTCTCCTGCATGAACAGCGCACGCCACCGCGAGAGGTCGTGGATCGACTCCTTGAGTCCCGGGGGCGCCGAGGTGACGACGCGGTCCAGGATCGGCAGCAAGGGCAGGAGGGTGCGCACCAGCTCGACCGCGTGGTCGTGGACCCTCCGGCCCACCGATCCGGGACGAGGGGCGTCCTCGCCGCGGAGCATCCGCTCCCGCAGCTCGCCGTACACCGCGTCGTAACGAGCCTCGCCGGACGAGGTCGTGCGGCCGAGCACCTCTTGGCGCCCACCTTCGTGCTGGGCAACCGTCTGGATCCGCCACTCGAGCTCGGTGGGCAGGTCGACGCCCACCATCATCCGCTCGTACCACGCGAGCCGAAGCGTCCAGTAGGACTCGTCCGGCGTCAGCGTCCTTCCCACCGAGCCAGGTGCCTCCCAGACGTCGTCCACCAGCCGCCTGTCGGCGCGGAGCGCGGTCATCGTCGCGGCGAGACCGGCCCGGGCGGCCGCCACCTGGTCGTAGTCCTCCCCCTGGTCGAGGACCCACACCAGCCTGCGCGTGAGGTCGGCGGCCGCCTCGCCGACCCCGAGCGCCCCGTCGATCCCCCAACCCCAGATCTCGGGGTTGTGCGTGCCGGCCAGTCCCAGCTCGTCCTCGAGCTCATCGGGGACGTAGGGGACCCCTGGCCTGTCTGGGTGGGGGTGCTCGACGCGCACGCGCTCCCAGTCCTTCTGCGCGTTCTCGGCGGCGCGGCGTACCCGCTCGAAGCCGAAGTCACCTGACAGCGCTGTGCCGTCGCGGTCCTGGCTCACGACGGCGAGCACCGAGCGGGCCAGGTCGCGGCCGGCCCGCCACTCCCGCAGACGCCGGTACTGCGGAAGCACCGCTGCGGCCAGGGCCTCGAGGCGGGAGTCGACCGTGGGGCCGGCGCTTTGCGCCTTGCGACGCTCACGCACGAGGGAGTCCAGGATGTCCTGACGGGTTCCTCGACGCCCGGCAGCCGCCCGGTTGTGCCGTTCGATCTCCTCCACGAACGTGCGACCACCCTGCGCGGTGAGCGCGCCCAGCAGCCCGGAAAGCGTGCCGGTCAGGCTCGGCGGCTCGTCAGGCTCGTCGGCCGGGTCGGCACCCGGTGCGCCCGCGTGCGGGTAGACCATCAACATCACGCGGCGAACCGGCCCCTTGGGGCTCATCGCCTCGACGGCTTCGAGGGCAGCCTTCGTGGGAGTGTTCGCCAGCACGCCACCGTCGACGACGTACCGCGAGCGATCACGCGCCGGCAGCTCGTCGCCCCAGTCCGCGACGCGATCGACCATGTCCGGTCGGAGGCGCTGGCGCTCGCTCAGAGCAGGCGAAGCCAGGCCATCCGGGCCGCCCGGCCGTCCGACAGGGACGAAGACCGGCTCGAAGGCGACGGGGAAGCTCGCCGTGCCACGGGCGGCGAGGGCGAGGGACCGGGCAGTGTCGAGGATGGACCTCGCCGCGAACGGGTCGCCCTTCTCCCCGTCCCGGCTCCAGCGGAACCGGGCCGCGTGCACCTGCTGAGGAAGCCGCTGCCCCATGGAGTCGACGGCGACGGTCTGGTTGCCCCGCAGGACGGTCGCGGTGATGGTGAGGTCTATCGGCGCCACGTCGGCCGGACGGACACTCGCCGGCGCAGCCAGTCGCGACAGCGCGGAGTTCAACGCCGGCAAGAACTGCTCGTCGCCCTGGAGCAGCGACGTGGGCGACCCGCGGAAGGGCTTGCGGAGCAGGGTCTCGAGCTGGCCCTCGTCGACCCAGACGTCGCGCAGCGAACCGATGTCGGCGAGGGTGTTGACCTGTGCCAGGGCGAGCGCCGCCCCGTTGATACCGCCGGCCGAGGTCCCGCTGATGACGTCGGCTCGCGCCCGGCACCCTGCGACGTTCAGGAGGCGGCCGTAGATGCTGCCGGCCTGCCCCTCAGCCTTGGTGAGGCGGTCGAGCTCGAGGACGGCTCCGCCCATCCAGACGGCGAGACTCACACCGCCGTTGAGGATGACACCGAAGCGGATCTCCTCCGCAGGCACTCGGATGACGTCCTCATCGATCCCCAAAAAGCCGGCGGCCTCTTCCATGCACACCCTCCCGGATCGGAGCCTTTACCTTCATGATGGCTTCGATCAGGTGTGTGTACGCGCAGAACCGCACAACGCCCCTGCGGTCACTGCCGCACGAGCCGGCCCCACAGGTGTGGCTGAAGCTTCTGGCCGACCGCGGCCATGTCGTAGGTCCACAGCAGGTCGCCCTCGACGAGGCCGTAGAGGCGGTGTCCCGCGGTGACCTCCTTGGCCGTCTCGGTGCGGCCGACCGCATCGGTGGCGATCTCCATCTTGGCGCCCTCAGCGTGGCCGTACCAGATCTCGATGAAGCCGGTGTTGTGGGTCATCACGACCTCGAGGGTGCCGTCGGCCTTCGGCCGGAAGAAGCCGGTCTCGATCGCGGCGTCGCGGACCTTCTTGCCCTCGGCGTCGACGATCCAGGCCCGGCTCATGTAGTGGAAGAACGGGCGGCCGTCGTGGGTGAAGATGACCTCCTGACCGAACTGGAACGGCTCGATCGTCGGGTAGTCACCGTGGCCGTTGCCGCGCCAGGTGCCGAGCAGCCACGCGATGGGGGCGCACTCGGGGTGCAGGTTGTCGGGCAGCTCGAAAGGCATTTAGGAGTTGTCTGCCTTGAGCAGCTTGTAGAGCACCACGAGGGACACGAATCCGCTGAGCAGCACGACCGCCACCATCAGCGCGATGAACACAGCTTCCATGCGGGCGAGTCTATCGGCGCTTGATCTGGAGCAGGTCGCGGGCTTCGTCACACGACATCGGCTCGCGTTGGGCGAGGCGGCCCAGGGCTACGGCGCGCTCCACGAGCTGGGCGTTGTGCTCCACCGGCACGCCCTTGGCCAGGGTCAGCACGTCCTCCATGCCCACGCGAAGGTGGCCGCCCTTGCTCAGGCTCGCCAGAGCGACAGCCAGCGTGGACCGGCCGATCCCGGTCGCCGACCATGAGGTGACCGCGTCGGGCAGGGCGTTGACCGCGGCGACCAGCGCGTCCGTCGTACCCGGCATACCACCCGGCACGCCCATGACGAGATCGCAGTGCACGCGGTCGCCGTACGGAAGGCCGAACTTGTCGAGCAGGCGGTGCAGCGCGTACACGTGGCCGAGGTCGAACAGCTCGAACTCCGGCACGACCTCGCGCTCCTGCGAGAGCTGGTAGAGCTCGGTGATGAACGGCCACGGGTTGGAGAAGACGTCGTCGGCGAAGTTCGTGGTGCCCATGGTCAGCGAGCAGGAGTCGGGCTGGGCGTCGAGGACCTTCAGGCGGTTCTCGAGCGGGTCGTGGACCGAGCCGCCGGTGGAGAGCTGGACGACGAGGTTCGTCTGCTCGTGCAGCGCATCGACCGTCTCGGTGAGCCGAGCCAGGTCAAGGGTCGGCCGGTGGTCGTCGTCGCGGATGTGGACGTGCACCATCGCCGCTCCGGCCGCCTCGCAGCGCTGCGCGGTCTCGACGAGCTCCTCGAGCGTGGTCGGGAGCTGCGGGACGTCCTCCTTGGCCGACTCGGCGCCGGTGGGGGCGACGGTGACCAGGAGCTTCTCGGGCTGGGCGGCGGTGCTCATGGGCGCCATGGTGTCAGAACGTCAGGAGACACGCGTGCCCGCGACGAGCACGCGGCTCGTCGCGGGCAGCGCGTCAGGGTGCTGCTCAGCTGCGGCGGACGTCACCCTCGACGTCGACCTGCTCCTTGCGGACCTGCTCGGAGACGGTCTCCTCGGTCTCCTCGACGTCCTTGCGCA
>DATHVS010000192.1:0-9935 GCA_035461195.1 Nocardioidaceae bacterium | reverse complement strand
GTGCTGAACAACCTCTTCAAGCACACCGAGCTGCAGAGCAACTTCTCCGCGAACATGCTCGCGCTCGTCGACGGGGTGCCGCGCACCTTGACGCTGGACCAGTTCATCTCGCACTGGGTCGCCCACCAGATCGAGGTCATCCAGCGCCGCACCAAGTACCGCCTCCGCAAGGCCGAGGAGGACGCGCACATCTACCGCGGCCTGGTGAAGGCGCTCGACGCCCTCGACGAGGTCATCGCTCTGATCCGCGCCTCGGCCACCGTGGAGGAAGCCCGCAGCGGCCTGATGCAGCTCCTCGACATCGACGAGATCCAGGCTCGCGCGATCCTCGACATGCAGCTGCGCAAGCTCGCGGCCCTCGAGCGTCAGGCGATCATGGACCGCCTCGCCGAGCTCGAGCGGATCATCGCCGACCTCGAGGACATTCTCGCCAGTGAGTCCCGTCAGCGGCAGATCGTCTCGGACGAGCTGACCACGATCGTGGAGAAGTTCGGCGACGAGCGGCGCAGCCAGATCATCCCCGCCGACGGCGACCTGTCGATGGAGGACCTCATCCCCGACGAGGACCTCGTGGTCACCATCACCCGGGGCGGGTACGCCAAGCGCACCCGTGCCGACCTGTACCGCACCCAGAAGCGTGGCGGGAAGGGCGTGCGCGGCGCGACGCTCAAGGGCGACGACGTCGTCGAGCACTTCATGGCGACCAGCAACCACAACTGGCTGCTGTTCTTCACCACGGCCGGGCGCGTCTACCGGACCAAGGCCTACAACCTGCCCGAGGCGAACCGCGACGCGAAGGGTGGCCACGTCGCCGGACTGCTCTCCTTCCAGCCAGACGAGAACATCGCGCAGGTCCTCGCCATCCGCGACTACGACCAGGCGCCGTACCTCGTGCTCGCCACCCGCAACGGTCTCATCAAGAAGACGTCGCTCACCGACTACAACAGCCCGCGCCAGGCCGGCGTCATCGCGATCAACTTCCGCGAGGACGGCGACGAGCTGATCGGCGCCGAGCTGGTGGGTCCCGAGGACGACATCCTGCTGGTCTCGAAGAAGGCTCAGGCGATCCGGTTCCGCGCCGACGACGCTCAGCTCAGGCCGATGGGTAGGGCGACCTCCGGCGTCACGGGAATGAAGTTCCGTGCCGGCGACGAGCTGCTGTCGATGTCGGTGATCCGCGCCGAGCAGATCGCGGCCGAGGAGGCCGCCGAGGTTGAGGCCGGCGGCGCCGAGGCGTCCCCGGAGGTCAAGGAGCAGTACGTCTTCACGATGACCGACGGCGGTTACGCCAAGCGCACCCGCATCTCCGAGTACCGCCTTCAGTCCCGTGGTGGCCTCGGCATCAAGGCGATGCAGCAGAACGACGAGCGCGGCAACCTCGTGGGCGCCTTCATCGTCGAGGAGGACGACGAGGTTCTCTCCGTCACCTCCTCGGGCCAGGTCGTGCGCAGCCCGATCAACGAGGAGCTGCGCCCGAAGGGCCGCTCCACGATGGGTGTCAGGTTTGTGAAGCTCAAGGCTGGGGACTCCGTGTCCGTGGTAGCCCGAAGCGTGGAGCGCGCGTCCGAGATCGACGAGGCGGTGGCCGAGGCCGAGGAGGAGTCCGACGCCGGGTCCGAGGCCGGCGAGCAGGACAGTGCGACAATCGACGTCGACGGTTCGCCTGTACCGTCGAATGACGAAACCGATGCCGAATCGGAGATCGAGGAGTCCTGATGGCCGACCGTCGTACCGACGACTCACCACTGGCGCCTCGCCGTCCCTTGGCCGGACCGGGTGAGGGCGGCACAAAGAACGAGTCCACGGCCAAGAACGACGGCGCGCCCAAGAAGGAAAGCGCGCCCAAGAAGGATGCCGGGCCGAAGAAGGACGGTGCGGAGCGCCGGCCCGTGGCCGAGAGGGTCTCCGAGCGGGTCTCGGGAGCGGTCGCCTCCGCCACCGAGAGCATGCGGAGCGCGACCGAGTCCCGCCGGCCGGAGGAGCGTGGCGCCCGGCCGTCCGGGACGTCGAGCCGACCGGCCCCCTCCGGTCGGCAACGCACCCGCAAGGCACGACTGCGGATGACCCACATCGACCCCTGGTCGGTGATGAAGACCGCATTCCTGCTCTCGATCGCGATCGGCATCGTCACCGTCATCGCCGTGGCGATGGTGTGGTCGGTCCTCGGCGCCGCCGGCGTCTGGGACTCCATCAACAAGACGGTGCAGGAGGTCATCGGCGGCGAGACCGGCACCGCGTTCGACGTGGAGGACTACATCGGCACCAGCCGCGTCATGGGCTTCACCATGATCGTTGCCGTCGTCGACGTGGTCCTGATCACCGCGCTCGCCACCCTCGGAGCCTTCCTCTACAACCTCGCGGCCACCCTGCTCGGCGGCCTCGAGGTCACCCTCGCCGAGGACGAGCGCTGAGCCACGAGGACAGCAGGGTCCCCGGTCGAGACCTCGGTTTGGGGCCCGCCTGCCCCATGGGGTAATCTTCCCCGGCGATGCCATCGCGGACATCGCGCCCGGGCCTATAGCTCAGACGGTTAGAGCGCTTCCCTGATAAGGAAGAGGTCACTGGTTCAAGTCCAGTTAGGCCCACCGAACCGCCTCGCGAAACCCGAAGGGACCACCATGAAGAAGCTGCTTCTCGTCGCCCTCGCCGCCGCGGCGGCCGTCCTCGCGAGCAAGAAGGCGAAGGCCGCACAGCAGGAGCAGGCGCTCTGGGCCGAGGCCACCGACAGCGTGAAGAAGGCCTGAGCCTCCTCTCCCTCAGCAACATCCCAAGGGGCCATGGCGCAATTGGTAGCGCACCTGCTTTGCAAGCAGGGGGTTAGGGGTTCGAGTCCCCTTGGCTCCACCACGCTCGCGTAGCCTTTCTTGCGGACCGAGAGGCAGCAGGGCGAGCACCCCGATCACCATCGAGAGCGCCACCTTCATGTCGAGCAAGGTGTCGAAGCCGAGGCTGCTCGCGCCAGTCAGGGTGGGCTCGTGCAGCTTCCCGAAGACGCCGAGCAGCACCGCGACCACGGCGCCGACGGCGAACGCCGTCAGCGGCACCGCCACGCCGCCGCCCTGTGGCTCCCCCTGATGCGCGTTCGAGTGTGCCATCCGCTCAGCATGCGCCATGCCGCCCAGCTCAGAGTGCGGTCTTTCGGGGACCCCGGAGTCGAAGCCGGCAGGTAGGGATGGTCGGCCGTACGTGGACCAGACCCCTGCTCGGCGAAGGCCCTCGGCTACCGACGCAACGAGCGCACCCGCCACTCGTCGGCCAGGAGGGCGTACCCTATTCCGTCGAGCCACTCGCCGGACCGGTGCAGGGACTCGCGCAGGGTGTGGATCTCCCGTCGCATCCCGACCTTTTCCATGAGCCGCCACGAGGCCTCGTTGTCGGCGAACGAGTGGGCGGTGACGCGGCGCAGGCCGAGGTCCTCGAAGCAGATCCTCAGGAGTGCCTCGACCGCCTCGGCGGCGTAGCCGCGCCCCTGGTGCTCCGGGGCGATGCACCAGCCGAGCTCCGCCTGGACCTCGCGAGCCTGATCGATCACCTCGGCCTGGGCCCAACCGTCCTCGACCGCGAGCATCAGGTCGCCGATGACCACCGCGTCGAGCTCGACGACGAGCGTCCTGACGAGGCGGTCCGGGTCCGCGAAGCGCTCCCGGTACGCCTCGATCGTGCTCGGGGCCGCGGTCATCCAGCGGGTCACCCGCTCGTCGCGGCGGAATTCCCAGGTCGGCTCGAGGTCCGCCTCCACCGCACGGCGGATCGCCAGCCGCTTGGTGAGGACCGGCCAGGCGATCCCGTCGAGACTCGTTGCCATGGGCCCATCATGGCGAGGCCCCCCGTGTTCGTCGTGCGAATTTGGAAGCCTGGCGTTGAGCCCGAATCGGTTCCTTCGGCACGGAGACGTTGACCCTGGATAGCTATCGCCTTTTGTGTTTGGAGAGAGCAACATTCGAGGTGACGGCGCACAGCGAGAGCGGATGGACCGCCCAGCCACGCCGAGGGGGAAAACATCATGAAGTACACCCGTCACCCCGCCACGCGCTCAGCTGTGGCTGTCGTCGCCACGACGGCCGCTGCCGTCTCCGTGGTGGCCGCCGCTCCTGCCCAGGCTGCCGACATCGCCGGCAGCAGCGTCACCGTGTACGCCTCCGACTACGACGTCAGGTCCGGCGAGCAGTTCCGGCTCCGCGGGATCCTCACGTCCGAGGGCGAGCCCGTCGCCGACGCCACCGTTCGCGTCAAGACCTACCGGAACGGCGCGTGGCTGCGCCTGCGCGGAGCGGTCGTGACCACCAACGACGAGGGGCGCTACCGCGTCCGCATCAAGCTGCAGATGAAGGGACAGCGCCAGCTCCGCGTCGTCGCGAACCCGAAGGGAGACGACATCAGGACCGCGCGCAGGGACACCGTCGTCACTGTGCGTTGAGCTCGGGAGGCCGGGCGTTGGCTGCGGTCGCCGCCCGGCCGGCTGGTTACCCCTCGGTGAGTCGTGTGCCCACTCGAGCGTGCAGTGCCGCGAGCTCGGCCTCGTCGTGGGCGCAGAACACCGTGACGTCGTCGCCGTGGTCGACGTGGAGCGACCTGAGACGGCGCTGGTTCTCCAACCGGGCCCGGTTGTCGACCGCGATGAGCCGCTGGAAGGCGCGGAGCGCCGGTGGACAGGTCGCGGGCTGCTCCTTCTCACCGTGGAAGAAGTACGCGTCACCGGCGTGCAGCAGCCAGGTCCCGTCCGGTCGGCGTACCCCGACGCCGGAGTGGCCGCGGGTGTGCCCGGCCAACGGGACCAGGACCAGGCCGTCGTCGATCGCGCTGACCTCCGAGAAGCCGAACCACGACTCGCCTGGGGTCGGCCGGTGCTCGACCCAGGACGGTCCGTGCGCCCACTGCGGTGCGATGTAGCGAGACCGCTCCCTGAGGGTGGGTCGCCGTACCGCGGACAGCTCGTCGGCGTGCACGTGCACCTCGGCGTTCGGGAAGTCCCCGAGACCTCCCGCGTGATCGAGGTCCAGGTGGGTCACCGCGATCCGGCGTACGTCGGAAGGGGCGAACCCGAGCGCCGCCACCTGCGCCACCGCGGTCTCGGACGGGTCGAACCGGGCGCCCACTACAGCGGTGAACGCCCGCCCGAGCCGGCGCGGGTCCGCGACGTCCGCGGTGCCGAACCCGGTGTCGACGAGGGTGAGCCCGTCGGGCTGCTCCACGAGGAGGCAGTGCGTCACGAGCCGGCGCGGCATGAGCCCGGGGACCCGAGCGGCCGCCGGACACATCGTCGCGCAGCTCAGGTGGTGGACGGCCGTGCTCATGTGCTCTCCGAGGCGTGGAGGGCGCGGACAGTCTGCGAGGTCTCGACCTCGTTCGGCTCGGGGTAGGTCCGGAGCAGCCGATCAGCCGTGCCCGGGGTGGTGACGCCGAACCAGTAGTGCTCGTTCTTGTAGTGGTGCAGCCGGTGGTTGCGCCAGATCGCCCGGTACACCTTCGACCTGGGCCGGTAGTCGCTGTGCACCAGGTAGTGCGTCCACTCGTACAGGCACGCCAGCACGGCCGCCGAGACGAGGAAGGTCAGGGCGAGCCCGAGGCGCGGGAAGGCGAGGACCGCCACCACGACGTACGCGGGGATCAGCCACACCAGAGCCCTCCACGGGATGAACACCAGCGGGATGTCGCGGGGGTCGGCGTGGTGCTCGCGGTGCTTGCGGGCGAGCAGCGAGTCGAGCTCCACCGGTCCGACCTGGCGGGGTCGCCAGTGCAGCACGAACACGTGGATGAGCCACTCGATGAACGGGAACGCTGCCACCAGGGCGACCGGGACGACAGCGTCGGTCCAGCGGAAGTCGCCCACGATGCCCCGTGCCACCGCGGCGCCGGCCAGGGCGGTGCCGAGCATCCACGGCGACGGGTGGCGCAGGAAGGCGCGCCAGGCGTCGCCGAGCGAGAGGGGTGTACGCCGGGAGCCGGTGATGCGCTGCTCGTCGGCGGCGAGCCGCTGCTGTGCGAGTTTCTCGATCTCGGGTGAGGGACGGGTCATCAGGCTTCCTCCAGGTCGTGGATCGCGGAGATGAGGGTGGTCGTGGCCGGGCGCAGGAGGCGCTCGGTGGCCGCACGAGCGGCCTCGGGGTCGTGGGCGACGACGGCGGCGCGGACCTCGCGGTAGGCGTCGAGCTGGCTCACCTCGGCCTCCATCAGCACGCCGAGGGCGTCGATGGCCGGCTCGTACGCCGCGCGGAGGCTGTTGAACATCAGCCGGAACACCACCGAGTCGGCGCCGTCGACGACGTGGTCCCAGAAGGTCAAGGCTGCTCTCTGCCGGACGACAGGGTCCTCGTCGTCCTCGAGGGCGCGGATTGCGTCCGCCATGGCGGCGTGGACCGCGGCACCGGCTCGCTCGGCGGCGAGCGCGGCGACCTCCGGGGCGATGGCGAGCCGGGCCTCGAGGATGCTGCGTGCCACGGACACGTCGAGCTCGCCGCTGCGCACGAGCAGCCGCGGCAGGAGGTCGAGTCCTGCGGCCCTCTGGAACTCCCGGACCGTCGTCGCGCCGCCGTGGCGGACCTCGACGAGCCGCGCCTGCGCCATCCGCTGGAGCGCCTCCCGCACGGCCGGCCGGGACACCCCGAGGACCTCGGCGAGCCGCCTCTCGCTGGGGAGGCTCTCCCCCGCCGTGAGCTCGCCGTCAACGACCTCGGACAGGATCTGGTCAAAGACCTCGTCGGGGACGAGACGTCGTGCAACAGGTTTCAGTGCCATGCGCAGCAGGGTGGCCTCGGTCACGGCAGGTGGTCAAGTGGTCTGACCAGTATCCGGACGCTTTACGGCGTACTTCCCACGCGTTGTGGACCGAACCCACGCGGCATGCCGCTTGTGTTGGGTCCATAACCCCGCGTTACAGCGGGAGGTGGGGGCGGTACGCCGGGGGGCGGGACGTACTCTGGACGGCGTGTGGAGGGACCTGGGAGCGCTGGTGGCGCCCCGTCTCATCCCCCTTCATCTCCTCGGCGTCGCGGCCACCCTGGCAGCGATCTTCCTGGGCCTGTGGCAGCTCGAGGCCTGGCAGGCGCAGCGGGAGGCCGAGGCCCGCGACCTCACCTCCCTGGCCCCGGTCCCCCTCGAGGAGGTCATCGACGCCGACGACCCCTTCCCGTCCGCCGCGGTCGGCAGGCCCGTCGACGTGGTGGGTGAGTGGCTCCCGGCCTCGACGTTCTACGCGACCGAGCGGGACCACGACGGCGTCGAGGGCTACTGGGCGGTGACGGCGGTCGCGGTGTGCGACGAGCCGGCCGCCTGTCCCACCAGCTCCGCCCTCCTCGTCGTACGCGGCTGGACCCCCGACCCGGCGCAGGCTCCCGCCCCGCCCGAGGGCCAGGTCGAGCTGACCGGCTGGCTCCAGCCGCCGGAGGGCAGCGGCCGGCCCGACCCGGACCCGAACGACGACCTGCTGCCCGAGGTGCGCATCGCCGACGCGATCCAGAGAGTCGACCAGGACATCTACACCGCTTACCTGGTCGCGGAGGTGGCCGAGCCCGGCGACGCGACGCAGGGGCTGGAGCCGGTCACGCCGGAGTCCCTCCCCTCGCCGGGGTCCGACACGGGGCTGCGCAACTTCCTCTACGGCGTGCAGTGGTTCGTGTTCGGGGCGTTCGCGGTGTTCATCTGGTGGCGCTGGGTCCGCGACGAGGTGGAGCGCTCGCGTGTGTCCGAGGAGGCTCTGGCGGCGACCGGACCCGACGAGGCCTGAGGTACCGTCGGAGCCGTGAAGTCCCTGCTCACCCCGTACCGCGTGATGGCCAACATCGTCGGTGTCCTGCTGATCGTGCTCATCCTCGTCGGCGTCCCGCTGGCCAACTTCGACGGCAGCTCGATGTGGGGGGTCTTTCCCGCGACGCCCGAGCTGGTGACCCCGGGCAGCGACGTGAACCAGGTCGGGGAGTGGATCACCCACACCCTCGGCGTCGCGCACGGCTGGCTCTACATGATCTTCCTGTTCTTCGCCTTCCTGCTGTCACGCCGGGCTGAGTGGAGCCCCGCCTTCACGCTGGTCACGCTCGTCGCCGGCACCGTGCCGATCCTGTCGTTCTGGGCCGAGCACCGTGCGACCGTCGACGTCCGGGCACGCATCGCCGCGGAGGAGCGGGCCGCGAGCGACACCACCGCCGGCCCGGCCGGGGTCTGACCCCGATGACCCGCACCGCCTTCGTCCTGGGGGGTGGTGGCTTGCTCGGCGCCGTCGAGGTCGGCATGCTCCGCGCGCTCGCCGAGGCCGACATCGAGCCCGACATCATCCTCGGTACCTCGGTCGGTGCGCTCAACGGTGCGCTCGTCGCCGCCGACCCCGGCCCCGGCGTGATCGACCGGCTCGTGGCCCTGTGGGAGGCGGCGGCCGTCGGCAAGGAGGTGTACGGCGACGGCGCGGTGCGCCAGATGACACGGGCCGTGCGGACCGGCACGCACCTGCACTCGGCCAAGCCCCTGCGCGAGCGGCTTCAGGCCGAGCTCGGCGACCTCACCTTCGACGAGCTGGCGATCCCCTTCCAGTGCTGCGCGGCCTGCATCGAGCGCGCGTCGGAGCACTGGTTCACCGACGGGCGCGTGGTCGACGCCGTGGTGGCCTCCGCGGCCGTCCCGGGCCTGCTTCGACCCGCGCGGGTCGGAGACGAGCACTTCCTCGACGGCGGCATCGTCAACTCCATCCCTGTCGGCCGCGCCGTCGAGGTCGGAGCAGAGCGGGTGTTCATCCTCCAGGTGGGTCGGGTCGACCGCCCGCTCAAGCCGCCGCGCAAGCCGTGGGAGGTGGCCAGGGTCTCCTTCGAGATCGCCCGTCGCCACCGCTTCCACCGCGAGATGGGCGCTCTCCCCGAGCATGTCGAAGCCCATGTGCTCCCCACGGGCGGCGGGTCGCCCCGCGACGACTCGCTCCTGGCCTACCGTGACTTCAAGGCCGTGATGCGCCGGATCGACGACGCCTACGAGGCGACCTCGACCTATCTGACCTACCTGGGTGAGGAGACGGGATGACGGGCGTGCTCCAGCGGGTGGTGGTCGCGCCCCTGGTGATCGTGCTGACCGTCGTACTCCTCACCACGGTCCCGCTGTGGGTCCTCCTGGCCGCGCTGGTCTCGCCGGTCGTCCCGGGCCGCCTGCGCCCGTTGCGCCTGCTGTGGGTCGTCCTGCTCCACCTGGTCCTCGAGAGCCTGATCCTGATCGAGCTCCTCGGCCTGTGGATCGCGTCGGGCTTCGGGTGGTTCATCCGCAAGCCGTTCTTCGAGCGGATCCACTACGACCTGGCCCAGACCTACCTGGTGATCTTCTTCCGCGAGGCGCGGCGTGTGCTGCGCCTCAAGATCGTCACGGAGGGTCCGGCCCCGGACGCCTTCCCCGGCCACCCGCTGCTGGTGTGCTCCCGGCACGCCGGACCCGGGGACTCGTTCACGCTGATGTACGCCCTCATGCACTGGTACCGACGCGAGCCACGTGTCGTCCTCAAGGACACCCTGGCCTGGGACCCCGCGATCGGCGTGCTGCTGGGCCGGGTGCCGAGCCGCTTCGTCTCGCCACCGAAGAAGGGCGACCCACCCGACGCCCTCGAGCGCCAGATCGGGGAGCTCGCGCACGGGCTCGACGACAACGACGCGTTCGTGATCTTCCCCGAGGGCGGGAACTTCACCCCCGAGCGTCGGGAGCGGGCGATCGAGAAGCTGCGCAAGCTCGGCCTGGAGGGGATGGCCCGTCGCGCCGAGCAGATGGAGAACGTCCTCGCCCCGCGGCCCGGCGGGTTCCTCGCCGCGCTCGACGGCGCCCCGAAGGCCGATGTGGTGATGGTGGCCCACACCGGCCTCGACCACCTCGTCACCGTCACCGACATCTGGCGCGAGCTGCCCATGGACAAGCAGATCATCATGCGTTGGTGGCGGATCCCCCGCAGCGAGATCCCCGACGACCGGGAAGCCCGC
>DATHVS010000191.1:0-3846 GCA_035461195.1 Nocardioidaceae bacterium | reverse complement strand
GATTACTCCATAGAGTTTCGGCGGCCATAGCGAAAGGGAAACACCCGGTCCCATTCCGAACCCGGAAGTTAAGCCTTTCAGCGCCGATGGTACTGCACACGCGAGTGTGTGGGAGAGTAGGACGTCGCCGGACAAAAATTCGCAAAGCCCCCGCGGGCTCGTCTCGCGGGGGCTTTGTCGCGTCCGGACGCCGTGGTGAGCCGGTCTAGCGCCGGCGCCTGGCCGCATGTGACCGTCGTCTCAATCCACGGGGCAGCTCTTGGCTGCTGAGACCGCGCTCACATACTCTCGGTATCATGCCTGCTACGCCTGAACCGACATCTCAGCCCGGCTCCCGACTCGGCCTGTCGGGGCCCGCCGATCCCGAGCACGACCCCACCGCGTCGTACGCGCTCGACCCCTCCTACGTCCGGTCGCTGACCTCCCGGATCGTTACGACGAGCGGGGAGAGCGTGACCGTCACGTGCCCGTTCAACGGTCAGCCGCTGGCGGTCATCCCGCAGTCGAGCCCGTCCGACGTCGCGGAGGCGTTCGCACGCGCACGCAAGGCCCAGGAGCAGTGGGCAGCCACGCCGCTGAGGGAGCGCGCGCAGAAGCTGCTGAACCTGCACGACCTCATCCTCGACCGTCAGGACGAGATCACCGACCTGATCTGCTGGGAGTCCGGCAAGTCCCGCAAGCACGCGTTCGACGAGCCGCTGCACGTGGCCATGACCGCGCGCTACTACGCGCGGACCTCCGACCGCCACCTCGGTCCGTCGAGGCGCGTCGGCATCGTCCCGGTCCTCACCCAGGTCGAGGTCAACCGGGTGCCCAAGGGGATCGTGGGCATCATCTCCCCGTGGAACTATCCCTTCACCATGGCGCTGTCGGACGGTCTGCCCGCGCTCAAGGCCGGCAACGCGGTCGTGCACAAGCCCGACGCCCAGACGATGCTCTCGGCCCTCCTCGGCGCCCAGCTCCTCGAGGAGGCCGGGTTCCCCAAGGACCTCTGGCAGATCGTGGCAGGGCCGGGCAAGGTCCTCGGCAGCGAGATCATCAACCGTTCCAACTACATCTGCTTCACGGGCTCGACGGCCACCGGTCGCATCATCGCCGAGCAGGCCGGCCGCAACCTCATCGGCTGCTCCCTCGAGCTCGGGGGGAAGAACCCGATGCTCGTGCTCCGGGACGCTGACGTCGAGCGGGCCGCTGAGGGCGCCGTACGCGCGTGCTTCTCCTCGGCCGGCCAGCTGTGCGTGTCCATGGAGCGGCTCTTCGTCGCCGACCAGGTCTACGACCGTTTCGTCGAGCGTTTCGTCGAGCGCACCAAGGCGCAGAAGCTGGGCCCCGGACTGGAGTGGGGAACCGACATGGGGTCGCTGATCTCCCAGCAGCAGCTCGACGCCGTGACCGCCCACGTCGAGGACGCCGTCGCCAAGGGGGCCAAGGTCCTCGCCGGCGGTCGGCCGCGGCCCGACCTGGGGCCCTACTTCTACGAGCCGACCATCCTCGAGGGCGTCGACCCGGACATGAAGTGCTTCGGCGAGGAGACCTTCGGTCCCGTGGTGTCGCTCTACCGCTTCCACGACGAGGCCGACGCGGTCGCACGGTCCAACGAGGGCGAGTACGGCCTCAACGCCTCCATATACACGAAGGACGTGAAGCGTGGTCGTCAGATCGCCAAGCAGATCAAGTGCGGCACGGTGAACGTCAACGAGGCGTTCGCCGCGACCTTCGGCAGCCTCGACGCCCCGATGGGGGGCATGCGGGAGTCCGGGCTCGGGCGACGCCAGGGGGCGGAGGGCATCCACCGCTACACCGACGTGCAGGCCGTCGCCGTGCAGCGACTCTTCCGCTTCTCGCCGGTTCTCGGGATGAGCGACGAGACCTTTGCCAAGGTGATGACGGCGCAGATGCGCCTGATGCGCAAGACCAAGCGGCCGTGAGGGAGAGAAAGTGACCACCGAGTTCGACTACGACGTCATCGTCATCGGGTCCGGCTTCGGCGGCTCGGTGTCGGCGCTCCGGCTGACCGAGAAGGGCTACCGGGTCGGTGTGCTCGAGGCCGGCGCCCGGTTCGAGGACAAGGACTTCGCCCCCACGTCCTTCGACGTGCAGAAGTACCTCTTCCGCCCCGAGGTGGGGTGCTACGGCATCCAGCGGATCGACGCCCTGAAGGACGCCCTGATCCTCTCCGGTGCCGGGGTGGGCGGGGGATCGCTGGTCTACGCGAACACCCTCTACGAGCCGCTCCCGGCGTTCTACAAGGACCCGCAGTGGCGGGACATCACCGACTGGAAGGAGGAGCTCGCGCCGTTCTACGACCAGGCCAAGCGCATGCTGGGCGTCGTCGAGAACCCGCTTCGCACTCCGTCCGACGAGGTGATGGAGAAGGTCGCGAACGACATGGGTGTGGGCGACACGTTCCATCCGACACCGGTGGGTGTCTTCTTCGGCGGTCCCGAGCAGCCCAAGGGCGAGCGGGTGGCCGATCCCTACTTCGGGGGAGCCGGCCCGGACCGCAACACCTGCCTGGGCTGCGGCGAGTGCATGACCGGTTGCCGTCACAACGCCAAGAACACCCTGGTCAAGAACTACCTGTACCTCGCCGAGAAGCTCGGCGCCCGGGTGCACGAGCTCACGACGGTGGAGAACGTGCGACCCCTCGACGGTGGCGGCTACGCGGTCGACGTGCGGTTCACCAAGGCGAAGGTACGCCGGAAGGCGGTCCGGCGTACGCTCACCGCGGAGCAGGTCGTCTTCTCCGCCTCCGCCCTGGGGACCCAGCGACTGCTTTTCCGGATGCGCGACGAGGGGCACCTGCCGCAGCTCTCGAAGAGGCTCGGCTACCTGTCTCGGACCAACTCGGAGTCGATCCTGGGGGCCATCGCACCCGACACCAAGGTCGACTACAGCCAGGGCGTGGCGATCACCTCGTCGTTCCACCCCGACGAGGACACCCACATCGAACCGGTCCGCTACGGCAAGGGCAGCAACGTGATGTCGCTGCTCCAGACGGTGCTGACCGACCACCACGTCCCGCACTACCCGCGCTGGAAGATCTGGCTGAAGGAGGTGTGGCAGCACAAGCACAAGGTGCTCGACCTGTACGACCTGCGGCACTGGTCCGAGCGGACGGTGATCGCGCTGGTGATGCAGTCGATCGACAACTCGATCACGACCTTCTCCAAGCGCAGCCGGCTCACCGGACGCTGGCACCTCAGCTCGCGCCAGGGCCACGGTGCGCCCAACCCGACGTGGATCCCGGTCGGGAACAAGGTGGTCCGGGACATGGCGGCGATCCTCGGCGGTATGCCCGGTGGGTCGATCGGGGAGCCGTTCAACCGTCCGCTGACAGCCCACTTCATCGGGGGCTGCACGATCGGGGAGTCGCCCGAGACCGGTGTGCTGGATCCCTACCAGCGGGTCTTCAACTACCCGGGCCTGCACGTGGTGGACGGCTCGGCGATCTCGGCGAACCTCGGCGTCAACCCGTCGCTGACGATCACTGCCCAGGCGGAGCGGGCGATGTCGTTCTGGCCGAACAAGGGTCAGGCCGACCCACGGCCGCCACTGGGTACGGCGTACGAACGGATCGCCCCGGTCGAGCCCGCGCGGCCTGCCGTACCGGCAAGCGCACCCGGTGCCCTGAGGCTGCCCATCGTCGGCGTCTCCTGACAGACACCAATGAGGGGCGCCCTGCTGATGTCGGCGGGGTGCCCCTTGTGCATCAGGCGGCGGCGACGGCGCCGCTCGGCGACGGCGGTACGACCGCGACCAGGGCGACGAGCACCAGGGTGACCAGGCCGAAACCTGGCCCCGACCAGATCTCCTCGTCGCCCACCCACCCACCCGACCGCTCGC
>DATHVS010000190.1:0-6234 GCA_035461195.1 Nocardioidaceae bacterium | reverse complement strand
CGCTCGCCGGTGTAGCCGGTGCGGCACACCACGACCGGCGTGCCGTCGAGGTCGGCCTCGACGAAGGACATGTAGTCGTGGCCGACGGGGAAGCCGATCGCCTCGAGGACCTCGTCGGACCTCGGACCCTGGACGGCGAGGACGGAGTGCGTCTCGTGCTGGTCGTCGACGGCGACCCCGGCAGGCGCGTCGGCGCTCAGCATCCGCACCACCTCGGCGGCGTTCGCGGCGTTCGGGACCAGGAAGACCCGGTCGTCGCTGTGGAGGTAGGCGATCAGGTCGTCGACGATGCCGCCCGTCTCAGGCTCGCAGCACAAGGTGTACTGCGCCTTGCCGGGCTCGATCTTGCGCAGGTCGTTGGTCAGGCACGCGTTGACGTAGTCGCCGGCGCCCGGACCGTGCACGACCACCTTGCCGAGGTGGCTGACGTCGAAGACACCGACGGCCTCCCGCACAGCGGTGTGCTCCTTGACCACCCCGGCGTACTCCAACGGCATCTGCCAGCCGCCGAACTCGGCGAGCTTCGCGCCGAGCGCGACATGTCTGTCGTACAACGCGGGTCGGTGCGGCGTGGACTGTGAGGACTCCGACTGGTGCATGCTCGGGAACCTATCGCAGTAGGGATGCAGTAGGGATGACGGCGACCGCGGGCTAGCATGCCGGGAAGCCCGACGAGGGACTCGACGACGAGGGAGCCGACCAGCGTGACGACGTACAGCCTCCGCAAGGGCGCAGCCGAGAAGACCAAGACCGACGTGGTCGTGGCCGGGGTCGTCAAGACCAAGAAGGGCCTGGCGATGGCGCCCGGAGGTGAGGGCGTCGGCGCGGCGTACGGCCGCAAGCTCCAGCCCCTGCTCTCCACTCTCGGCTTCGAGGGCAAGCCCGGCGAGGTCGTCAAGATCCCCACCGCCGGCACCCTGAAGTCCCCACTGCTGATCCTGGTCGGGCTCGGCGAGGACGAGAAGGTCACCCCCGAGGCGGTACGCCGCGCGGCGGGTGTCGCGGCGCGCGCGGTGTCCAACGCCGCCACCGTCGCTCTCGCGCTGCCGGCCTCCGACGCCGACCACGTGCGTGCCGTGGCCGACGGCTACCAGCTCGGCACCTACTCCTTCACCGCTTTCAAGACCACCCCGGCCCCGGACGTCGCGGGCGAGGTGGTCATCCTCAGCGACGCCGCCCGCCAGAAGGAGGTGGCAGCAGCCCTCGAGACCTCGCAGGTCGTGACGGCCGCGACCCGCCTGGCGCGCGACTGGGTCAACACGCCGCCCGGCGACTTCACGCCCGCGAAGTTCGCCGACGCCGTCGCCGCGACCAAGAAGGAGCGCAAGGTCGCCAAGGTGACCATGAAGGTGATGGACGAGAAGGAGCTCGGGGCCGACGGCTGCGGCGGCATCGTCGGCGTGGGCCGCGGCTCGGCCAACCCGCCCCGCCTCGTCCAGCTGACCTACAAGCCTCGCGGCGCCAAGGCCCATCTCGCCCTGGTCGGCAAGGGGATCACCTACGACTCCGGCGGACTCAGCATCAAGCCCGCGGCGTCGATGATGACGATGAAGTGCGACATGGCCGGTGCCGCCTCGGTCGTCGCTGCCACCTTCGCGATCGCCGAGCTCGGTCTGCCGATCGCGGTCACCACCTACGCCCCGATGGCCGAGAACATGGTCTCGGGCACCGCTACTCGTCCCGGTGACGTCATCACGATCCACGGCGGGAAGACCGTCGAGATCCTCAACACCGACGCCGAGGGACGTCTCGTCCTCGCCGACGCGCTCGTGAAGGCCAACGAGGACAAGCCCGACGTGATCGTCGACGTCGCCACCCTCACCGGCGCCTGCCAGGTCGCCCTGGGTGACCGCGTCGCCGGTGTGATGGGCAACGACGACGAGCTCATCGGCACGGTCAAGTCAGCCGGCGAGCGGGTCGGTGAGGCACTGTGGCCGCTGCCGATCCCCGACGAGATGGGCGAGAAGGTCCGCAACAACTCCAAGATCGCCGACCTCGCCCAGCACAACACCGAGCGGTGGGGCGGCGCCCTGTACGCCGCGGCGTTCCTTCGCGAGTTCGTCGGCGACAGCACCTGGGCCCACGTGGACATCGCCGGGCCGGCGTTCAACGAGAAGCCGGCCTACGGGTACGTCACCGCCGGCGGCACCGGCATGTCGGTGGCGACCCTCGTCGAGCTCGCCGACACGCTGGCGCGCCGCTGACGCGACGCGCTGGCACCGGGGGTACGCGGCGCGGAAGCGGCTGCCGGGCAGGAGCTCAGCCGTCGGCCTTCCTGCGCCGGTTGTACTCCCGCATGCGGGCGGGGTAGCCCACGACAGCCGCGTCGTACGACGGGACGCCGTGCCTGTTGGCGAAGCGGTGCGCCCACTCGACCGAGGGCACCCGGCGTCGGGTCCACTCGCCGTCGTACGCGACCAGGATGATCGTCACGTCCGAGACCGCGGTGCGTGGCTCGACGAAGCCCTCGACGCCGCGGCGGGTGCGCGCGAACTCCTCGAGGTGCCTCTCGTCGGCGTTGTCGGAGGCGCGCACGGTGGTCGGCCCCTTGCCTCCCGGCCGACTCATCCGGTCACCGCGTGACCCCCGCCTGAAGCGGTCCATCAAACCCATTCCCCAAGTGTGGCCTACGGTGCTGAGAAAACCCCGCAGCGTCCCACCGTGGGCCTCTCCCGAGGGCGCCGAGGGGCGTGCAGACCCGGTGTGGACATGCAGGGCATTGGTGGAAAGATGGGCGCAGCAGGCGACCCCTCACAGCTGAACAAGACCGGAGGAACAGGTGGCGGACAACGCCGGGAACAACTTCGACGTCGTGATCCTCGGTGCCGGGAGCGGCGGCTACGCGTGCGCTCTCCGGGCCGCACAGCTCGGCCTCAACGTGGCCCTCGTCGAGAAGGACAAGGTCGGCGGCACGTGCCTGCACATCGGGTGCATCCCGACCAAGGCGCTGCTCCACGCGGCCGAGGTCGCCGACTCCGCTCGTGAGTCCGAGCAGTTCGGCGTCACCGCCACCCTCCAGGGCATCGACATGGCCGGCGTCAACAAGTACAAGGACGCCGTCGTCTCCCGCCTCTTCAAGGGCCTCAACAGCCTGATCAAGACCCGTGGCATCACGGTCGTCGAGGGCGAGGGAAGGCTGGTCGCCGCCGACGCGGTCGAGGTCGAGGGCCGACGCCTGGTCGGGCGCTCCGTGGTGCTGGCGTCCGGCTCCTACGCCAAGACGCTGCCCGGCATCGACATCGACGGCGACCGGGTCATGACCTCCGACCACGCGCTCTCCCTCGACCGGGTTCCCGCGTCCGCGGTGGTGCTCGGCGGCGGCGTGATCGGCTGCGAGTTCGCCTCCGTCTGGAAATCCTTCGGCGCGGACGTGACGATCGTCGAGGCACTCCCCCACCTCGTCCCGGCCGAGGACGAGGCCGTCTCCAAGGCACTCGAGCGAGCGTTCCGGAAGCGCAAGATCGGCTTCGAGGTCGGCACCCCGTTCGAGTCGGTGGAGCGGACCGACGACGGCGTGCGCGTCACCGTGGCGGGCGGGAAGACGATCGAGGCCGAGATCCTTCTCGTCGCCGTCGGTCGCGCTCCGCGCACCGAGGGGCTCGGGTACGCCGAGCAGGGCATCGCCATGGAGCGCGGGTTCGTCCTCGCCGACGAGCGCTGCAGGACGAACGTCGACAACGTCTACGCCGTCGGCGACATCGTCCCCGGCCTCCAGCTCGCCCACCGCGGGTTCGCCCAGGGCATCTTCGTGGCCGAGGAGCTCGCCGGCCTCGACCCGGTCCCGGTCGACGAGGCCGGCATCCCGCGCGTCACCTACTCCGAGCCCGAGGTCGCGTCGGTCGGGCTGAACGAGACCGCCGCCCAGGACAGGTACGGCGCCGACCAGGTCGAGTCGCTGACCTACGACCTCGGTGGCAACGGCAAGAGCCAGATCCTCAAGACCCAGGGCTTCATCAAGCTCGTGCGCCGCAAGGACGGTCCCGTCGTCGGCGTACACATGGTGGGCTCGCGGGTCGGCGAGCTGATCGGCGAGGCGCAGCTTATTTACAACTGGGAGGGGTACGCCGAGGACGTGGCTCCCCTCGTACACGCACACCCGACGCAGAACGAAGCGCTCGGCGAGGCGCACCTGGCGCTGGCCGGCAAACCACTCCACGCACACAAGTGAGCGCAGTCCCCTAGGCTCTGCACCACCGCTTCACCCGAGCAGCACAGCAGTCCCAGCCAGCAAAAGGAGCGAAGGAACGCATGGCGACCTCAGTCACTCTCCCCGCCCTCGGTGAGTCCGTCACCGAAGGCACCATCACCCGCTGGCTGAAGCAGCCAGGCGACCGCGTCGAGGTGGACGAGCCACTGCTCGAGGTCTCCACCGACAAGGTCGACACCGAGATCCCCTCCCCGGTCGCAGGCACGCTGCTCGAGATCAAGGCCGACGAGGACGAGACCGTCGAGGTGGGCGCCGAGCTGGCCACCATCGGCGACGAGGGTGAGTCCGCCGAGTCCGGCGGCGAGGGTGAGTCGACTGAGTCCGGCGGCGACGGCGAGTTCGCCGAGTCCGGCGGCGGGGCCGAGGAGACCTCCGAGAAGGAGTCGACCGAGGCTCAGGAGGCCGAGGGCGAGGAGCAGGGCGCCGGAGCAGGCGAGGGCGCAGGCGGCGAGACGGGTGAGTCCGCCGCGCCGCCCGAGGAGGAGAGCGGCCGCCAGACCCAGCCACAGGGGGAGGTCCCCGAGGCCAAGACCGACTCCACGGGGCCGGCCCAGGAGACCGCACCCAGCTCCGCCGACACCAAGCCCGAGGCCGAGGCCTCCCGCGAGGGCACCAAGGCCGGCGGGGGCGGCTCCCCGGTCACCCTGCCCGCGCTGGGTGAGTCGGTCACCGAGGGCACCGTCACCCGCTGGCTCAAGCAGGTCGGCGACGAGATCGCTGTCGACGAGCCACTGCTCGAGGTCTCCACCGACAAGGTCGACACCGAGATCCCCTCCCCGGTCGCAGGCACGCTGCTCGAGATCAAGGTGCAGGAGGACGAGACCGTCGAGGTCGGCGCCGAGCTGGCGATCGTCGGCTCGGGCGAGGCCGCGACACCGTCCGAGGAGGCGCCGAAGACGCCGGAGCCCGCAACGGAGGCGACCGGCGCCCAGCAGGAGGAGGAGAAGGCCGAGGAGGCTGCCGAGTCCGGCCAGGCCAAGGCACGCGACGAGGCAGCCGCCGATGCCCAGGCCGAGCCGTCCGAGGAGAAGCCGGCGGAACCTCGCCAGGAGAAGGCCGAGGCCCCGCGCGAGGAGGCGCCCAAGGAGCAGCCGGCGCCGTCGAAGGAGTCCGGCGAGGGCGCCTACGTCACCCCGCTGGTCCGCAAGATGGCTGCCGACCAGGGCGTCGACCTCTCCCAGGTCGAGGGCACCGGCGTCGGTGGCCGCATCCGCAAGCAGGACGTGCTCGAGGCTGCGAAGGCACAGAAGGCGGCCGCCGAGAAGAAGCCCGAGCCCGAGCCCGCTGCCGCGTCCGGTGCGCCGGCTGCGAAGCCGTCGGCGGCGCCGAGCCCGCTGCGTGGCAAGTCCGAGCCGCTGAGCCGTCTGCGCAAGGTCATCGCGACCAGGATGGTCGAGTCGCTCCAGACCTCGGCCCAGCTGACCACGGTTGTCGAGGTCGACGTCACCGCGATCGCGCGGCTGCGCGACTCGGTCAAGGCGGAGTTCGCCGAGCGCGAGGGTGTCAAGCTCTCGTTCATGCCGTTCCTGGCCAAGGCCACCGTCGACGCTCTCAAGTCGCACCCTTCGCTGAACGCCTCGATCGACACCGAGAAGGGCGAGGTCACCTACTACGACCACGAGAACCTCGGCGTCGCGGTGGACACCGAGAAGGGTCTGCTGGTGCCGGTCCTCAAGGACGCCGGCGACCTGTCCGTGGCGGGCTTGGCACGCAAGATCGCCGACATCGCCGAGCGCACGCGCAGCAACAAGATCGGGCCCGACGAGCTCTCCGGCGGCACGTTCACGCTGACCAACACCGGCAGCAGGGGCGCGCTGTTCGATACTCCGATCATCAATCAGCCGCAGGTGGCGATCCTGGGCACCGGCGCGGTGGTGAAGCGGGCGGTCGTGGTCGACGACCCGAACCTGGGCGAGCTGATCCTGCCCCGATCGATGGTCTACCTGTCGCTGTCGTACGACCACCGACTGGTTGACGGTGCCGACGCCGCGCGCTTCCTGTCCACCGTCAAGGAGCGGCTGGAGGGC
>DATHVS010000189.1:0-7768 GCA_035461195.1 Nocardioidaceae bacterium | reverse complement strand
GGCGCAAGGCGTCCAGTCGGGGCTTCGCTCCCTGTCGACCCAGCTCTCCGGCGCCCAGGTCGGGATCACCGTCACGAACCTCGCGATCGGCTTCCTCGCCGAGCCCGCCATCGCCCGCATCATCGACGGCCCGCTCGAGTCGGTCGGCGTGCCCGCGGGCGCCGTCCGGCCGATCTCGATCGGTATCGGCCTGACCCTCGCCACGGCCTTCACGATGGTCTTCGGCGAGCTCGTGCCGAAGAACCTGGCCATCGCCAAACCGTTCGCCACCGCCAAGGCCACCCAGGCGTTCCAACGCGGCTTCACCACCGCCATGCACTACCCGATCCGGATGCTCAACGGCTCCGCCAACGCGATCGTCCGCAGGCTCGGCATCGAGCCGCAGGAGGAGCTCCGGTCGGCGCGCAGCTCGACCGAGCTCGCCTCGCTGATCCGGCGCTCGGCCCTGCAGGGGACCCTCGACGTCGAGACCGCGGACCTGATGGAGCGGTCGGTGACGTTCGGCCGGCGCACGGCGGGGGAGGCGATGACCCCCCGCGTCCATATGGACAGCGTCGAGGCGAACGCCCCCGTGTCCGAGGTCGTGGAGCTGGCCCGGGCCACCGGGCACTCCCGCTTTCCGGTCGTCTTCGGTGAGCACGACAACGTCGTGGGGGCTGTGCACGTGAAGAACGCCGTGGCCGTGCCGTTCGAGCAGCGCCGCTCACGGCGGGTGCGCAACATCATGACCGAGGCGACCGTCGTGCCCGAGACCCTGCGGCTCGACCCCCTCCTGGCGCTGCTGCGTGGTGAGGGCTTCCAGATGGCCGTGGTCGTCGACGAGTACGGCGGCACGGCGGGCGTCGTGACGCTGGAGGACGTGGTGGAGGAGATCGTGGGCGACATCGCCGACGAGCACGACCCCCTCGGCTCCAGGGTCAGGGAGCACCGGGACGGCACCTGGTCGGTGTCTGGCCTGCTCCGGCCCGACGAGATCGCCTCCGCCACCGGCATCACCCTTCCGGAGCACGACGACTACGACACGGTCGCCGGGCTCTTCCTCCAGACGCTCGGTCGCATGCCCGAGACGGGGGACGAGGTCGTCGTGCCCCTGCCGGCGCGGCTCGACGAGGCGGGTGAGCCGCTCGAACCGGAGGAAGCCGTGATCACCGTCGAACGGCTCGACGGCCTCCGTATAGACCTGCTGAGGCTCGACTCTCGGCCGGGGACCGGGAAGGGGGGAGCCCCGTGAGCGACTACACAGCCCTCGCGCTGGCGGTCGTCCTCCTGGCCGCCAACGCATTCTTCGTCGGGGCCGAGTTCGCGCTGATCTCGGCGCGACGCACCCAGATCGAACCCCGGGCCGCCTCGGGGTCACGAGTCGCCCGCACCACCCTGCGTGCGATGGAGAACGTCTCCCTGGTGATGGCCGGCGCGCAGCTCGGCATCACCGTTGCCTCGCTCGGTCTGGGCGCCATCGCCGAGCCCGCCCTGGCGCACCTGATCGAGCCTGTCTTCCACGCGGTCGGTCTCCCCGACCGGTTGCTGCACCCCGTGGCGTTCGTGGTGGCCATGAGCATCGTCGTCTACCTGCACGTCGTGCTCGGTGAGATGGTGCCCAAGAACATCGCCATTGCCGGTCCGGAGCGCTCCGCGCTCGTCCTGGGGCCTCCGATGATGCTGGTGGTCACCCTGGTCAAGCCACTGGTGGTCGTGCTCAACGCGATCGCCAACGGTGTCCTGCGGGTGATGCGCGTGGAGCCGAAGGAGGAGATCGCCTCGGCGTACACCCGGGAGGAGGTCGCCGCGCTCGTCGACGAGTCGCGCGGCGAAGGACTGCTCCCGGAGAACGAGTACGACCGCCTTTCCGGGGCGCTCGGGTTCACCGAGCGCACGGTCATGAGCGTGCTGATGGCCGCCGAGGACCTGACCACGGTGCCGCGGGGCGCGACCATCGCCGAGGTCGAGCAGGTGTGCGCCGCCACCGGCTACTCCCGCTTCCCGGTCACCACCGACGCCGGGGACCTGTCGGGCTATCTCCACATCAAGGACGTCCTCGAGACCGATCCCGTGCGGCGCGAGCGCAGGGTCGAGGACAAGTGGGTGCGCCCCTTCGCGACCGTACGCCCCGACGTCGCCCTGCACGCGGCGTTGGAGACGTTGCAGCGCAAGGAGGCACACATGGGACGGGTCGTCGACGTGGACGGGACCGTGCTCGGCCTGGTCACGCTGGAGGACGTGCTCGAGGAGCTGGTGGGGGAGATCCGCGATGCCGCTCACGCCGACGAGTGAACCCTCCGCCACGCGGGGGATCCTGCTCGATTCGGTGATCTAAGGCGTGTGGGGCACAATGGACGCAGACGCGCCCACCTGGCGCGTCGAGGTCGTCTGCTTTCGCGCTCTGGACAGCGCGGTTTCTCTTTGACGGTGGCCCGCCGGTCCTGCTCCGCAGGACTGAGCCCGGTGCCCCTTCCCAGCCGAACAAGCACTGCGGCCAGACTCCTACACGTGAGGACTGCTGTGCAGAACCACACCCATGCCGGGCCCCGCCCGGACGCCCCTTCTTTCCGCTCCCTCGACGTGCCCGAGCCCGTGGCACGGGAGCTCGATCGTCGCGGTCTGACCACCGCGTTCCCCATCCAGGCGGCGACGCTGCCGACGACACTCGCCGGTGGCGACGTGCTCGGCCGGGGCCGCACGGGCTCCGGCAAGACGATCGCCTTCGGCATCCCGACCGTCGCCCGCATCGCCGGCTCCTCGACCAGGCGCGAGCCGAAGCGGCCGCGAGGCCTGGTGCTCGTGCCGACGCGTGAGTTGGCCAACCAGGTCGTCGAGTCGATCGAGCCGCTCGGCGCAGCCCTGGGCTTGCGCACGTCCGTCGTCTACGGCGGGGTGGGCCAGAACCCGCAGGTCTCCGCGCTCCGCAAGGGTGTCGATGTGCTCGTCGCGACCCCGGGCCGCCTGGAGGACCTGATCAGCCAGGGTCACTGCGACCTCGGCGCGGTCGAGGTGACGGTGCTCGACGAGGCCGACCACATGTCCGACATGGGTTTCCTCCCCGCCGTACGTCGGCTCCTGGACAAGACGCCCAAGCGCGGGCAGCGCATGCTGTTCTCGGCCACGATGGACAACGCCGTCGACGTGCTGGTCCGTCGCTACCTCAACGACCCGGTGACCCACTCGGTCGACTCGGCGTCCGCGCCGCCGCCGGCGATGGATCACCACATCGTCCACGTGAGCGCAGCCGACAAGGGCGCAGTCGTGCGTGAGCTGGCCTCCGGCCACGGCCGGGCGGTGCTGTTCACCCGCACCAAGCACGCCGCGAAGAAGCTCGCCCGCCAGCTCTCCGCCGCGGGGATTCCCGCGGTCGACCTGCACGGGAACCTCTCCCAGAACGCCCGCGAGCGGAACCTTGCCGCCTTCAGCAGCGGGGAGGTGCGCGTCCTCGCGGCAACCGACATCGCCGCACGCGGCATCCACGTCGACGACGTCGAGCTCGTCATCCACGTCGACCCGCCGGCCGAGCACACGGCCTACCTGCACCGCTCGGGCCGCACCGCCCGCGCCGGCGCGGCCGGCTCGGTGATCACGCTCGTGACGCCGGAGCAGAAGCGGGACGTGGCCACGCTGGTCCGCTTGGCCAAGGTCAACCCCACGACGCTGTCGGCCCGCGCCGGCTCCGAGGAGCTGCGCCGGCTCGTCGGCCCGGAGGCCCCGAAGGTCGCCGCGTCGAGCGTCGCGGCGGCCACATCGAACGGGACCGGCTCGAACAGGAGCAGGTCGAGCCGGGGCGGGTCGAGCCGCGCAGGCTCCTCGGCCTCCGGCGGGGGCCGCAACCGCAGCCGCGGACGCGCCCGGAGCCGAAGCCGCACGGCCTGATCCGGCCTGACACACGACGACGGGTGGTCGCCCCCTCGGGGGCGCCACCCGTCGCGTTCCAGGCGGCGTCGCGGGGATCAGCCGATCCCCTGGACCTCCACCATCACCCCGCCGTTGACGACCGCCCGTGTGCCGGTGCGGCCGGAACGCTCGATGACGTCCCCGGTCCGGGTGAAGAGCATGAGGTTCGCCAGGACCTGGTCGTTGCGCGGCATCCGGCGGATGCTCCGCAGGACGTCGTCGAACGTCGCGGGGGAGGAGCCGCCGAACATCGGGCCCTCGAAGAACTCCTCGCCGCCGTAGTACGAGTTGCCTCCGGCGATCTCGAGCATGCCGCTCTTGCGGCCGATCCGCTTGGGCACCACGAGGTTCACGTGCACTCGCGTCGGGCCGAGCTGGGGAGACGTGAGCAGCACCCGGAACCGCTTGGTCGTGCCACCGCGCAGGAACAGCGGCTGGTTCGGGCGCAGGTCACGCCAGCGCCCGGCCATGCGCACGCGGACCTTGGAGATGGAGTAGGCCCGGTACTGCCGCGTCATGGTCGAGGTGGTCCGGATCCTGGCGATCTCGATGTCCTCGGCCTCGTTGAACTGCAGCTGCGACAGCTGGTCGTAGAAGTCCATGTACGGCTCGAAGGAGACGTCGGACCTGGTGGCGAACCGGTCGGTGCGCACCACCCGCCAGGGCCTGCCGTCGGCGCGCAGCCCGTTGATCGTCCAGCCGACGAGCGCCGACCCGCCGCCGAAGCTCTCGAACACCCCGTCCTGGTCGGCGAGCAGGTGGGAAGCGGCGATGCCCGGGACGTAGTCCGGCACGCTGATCTTGGTGGTGCCGGTGTACGAGGCCTCGCCGAGCACGTCGACGTACGACGTCACGTCGGTCGTCGGGGGCACGGACGGCTCGTTCTGGATGCCGAAGATGCCCGCCCACCGGTCCTGGGTGAAGCCGCCCACTGGGGCGGTCGCGTTCGCGAGCTTGAAGCCGGCGGAGACCGGGTCCTCGTGGATCACGAGCGCGTCGGCGCCGTGCATCGTCATGCTGCTCGGCCCGCTGAGCACCATCGGGTGGCCGAAGGCGAGCACCTCCTCGCCGCACACCGCGGTCGCGGTGCCCACACCCACGGCGGAGACGTCGCCGTAGGACAGCGAGGCAGCGACGTTGCCCCCGGCGACGACGGGGACGGGGGTGTCGGACGAGGTGACGGCCCCGGTCCGGTGCACCCGGACCCCCGACAGGTCGAGCGCCTTCTCGAGCTGGCGAAGCCGCCTGGGGCCGGCCATGCCGGAGATGCCGAGGGGGACCGGAAGCGGGCTGAGTCCGGCCTCGGCCTCCGCACGGGCCAGGACGCCTGCGCTCACCAGGCGCTGCCGCAGGGTCGGCGGGATCTCGACGGTCTCCTCGGGCGGGGTGGCGACGCCGCTGCCGGGAAGCGAGCGAAGGCGGTACATGTCCTCGGCCGGGGTGATCCCGGCGATCGGGGAGGGGCCCCACGACAGCCCGAGGGCGACCGCCCCGATCAGCCTGCCGTCGGCGGCGTACACGGGGGATCCGGACATGCCCGACCAGACTCCGACCCGGTCGATCTCGGGGGAGGAGAGGCGGGCCATGACCACATCGCGGCCGGCGACGCCGAAGGGGTGCTTGATGACTCCGAGAACCTCGCCGGTGAAGCCCTCCGGCTCTGTGCCGCTGGTGACGGTGAGCCCCGTGACCTCCTGGCCCTTCGCCACCTCGGCGACGGGGAAGGGCTCCGGGCAGGCCGAGGACGGTGCGGAGGACGCGACCGGTGCGGTGGCGAGTCCCGAGACGACAGCGGCGGCGGTGAGGGCCGCGACGGCGGCGCCCGAACGACGCCTGAGCCCGCGACGCGGGTGGGATGGTGAGGTGAACATGGAGGTCCTTAGTGACTGCGCTGCCGCCCCCGTGGTGGCACGCGCTCAGTGCGAAGCATGACGCACCGCAGGCTCCGGTGAAGGGGAAACCGGCAAGCACGTCGTCGAGTGGCCGCCGACAGGTTTCGGACAGGACTCTCGGCGCTCCGGGACTGTGACAGCATTGGTGTCATGAACGAGGTGACCAGGCCCCGCCTTGAAGGCACGATCGCGGTCCGGGACGGTCGTCGGCTCGGCTTCGCGGAGTTCGGCTCGCCCCACGGCCCCGCGATCATCTGGATGCACGGCACACCCGGCGCCCGACGTCAGATCCCGGTCGAGGCCCGGGCGTACGCCGACCGTGAGGGACTGCGCATCATCGGCGTGGACCGGCCGGGAATCGGGTCGTCCACGCCGCACGTCTACGCCGACGTCCTCGACTGGACCGAGGATCTCGTCCTGGTCGCCGACGTCCTGGGCATCGACACCATGCACCTGATCGGCCTGTCGGGCGGCGGGCCCTACGCCCTCGCCGCGGGGGCCGCGCTCCCCGACCGGGTGCGGGGGGTCGCCGTCCTCGGCGGTGTCGCCCCCACGCAGGGGCCCGATGCGGCGGCGGGCGGGCTGGTCTCCCTGGCCGTGCCCTTGGCGCCGCTGGTCTCGGTGGCGCGGATCCCGGTCGGGATGGCGCTGACCGCCGGCATCCGGATGGTCAAGCCGCTGGCGGGTCCGGTGCTGGACCTCTACGCGAGCCTCCAGCCGCCGGGCGACCGTGAGCTGCTGGCGCGGCCGGAGTTCAAGGCGATGTTCGTCGACGACCTGCTCAACGGCAGCCGCAAGCAGGTCACCGCACCCCTGTCGGACCTGCTCCTCTTCGCCCGGAACTGGGGATTCGAGGCCGCCGACGTGACGGTGCCGGTCCGGTGGTGGCACGGCGACGACGACCACATCGTCCCCCACCGCCACGGCGAGCACATGGTGCGCAGGCTCCCGGACGCGGTGCTGAGGACGATCGAGGGGGAGAGCCATCTCTCGGGACTCGGCCTCGCCGAGGAGATCCTGACCACCTTGATGGAGCTCCCCGGCACTCGGGCGCGCGGGCGGCGACCTGAGGTTTGGAAAGTGAAATCTGGGAAAAGTGGTGTCGGTGTGGCCTCTGGGACGCATCCTAGGTCACAATAGCTGGAACAACTTCACATGCGTGGCACCGCGAAATCTCCTCGCGAGCCCGACGAGACCGCTGGGGAAGGCGTATCTCGACGCCGGGAACAACAGGAGGTCACGGTGACCACACGTCATGCGACACGGGGCGTGCTCTACGTCCACTCTGCGCCGTCTGCGTTGTGCCCTCACATCGAGTGGGCAACGGGCGGCGTGCTCGGCGTTGCCGTAAGCCTGGAGTGGACGCCCCAGGCCGCCCAGGCGGGGACCTACCGTGCCGAGTACTCCTGGACAGGGGAGGCGGGCACGGCTGCGTCGCTCGCCTCTGCGCTTCGCGGGTGGAACCACCTCCGCTTCGAGGTCACCGAGGAGCCCACGAGCAGCACCGAGGGCGCTCGGTTCTCCTACACTCCGGACCTCGGGATCTTCCACGCCGTCACCGGCCTCCACGGCGACATCATGATCCCCGAGGACCGGCTCAAGGCGGCCGTCGTGAAGGCGGCCCTCGGCGACACCACCCTGCTGAACGAGATCGACAAGCTCCTGGGCAAGCCGTGGGACGACGAGCTCGAGACCTTCCGTCACGCCGGTGACGGCGCCCCCGTCCGCTGGCTGCACCAGGTGGTGTAGCCCCGGCCCCTCACGGACCCGTAACGAATCCGAGTTCATCTGCGGGGATCGCGGATTCGGCTGACGATTGGGCTGTGCTCCGTCGGTCCCAGTGGTCTCTCTTCCTGGCCGCCGCGCTGGCGTCGTCGGCCTGCGCCCCGGCACCGGGACCCGTGGCGATGACCGCGGCGTCCGAGGTGGTCTTCGCGGCGGCCGCCCACAACGACACCTCGACGCCCTTCAACCTCAGCTCCCTTCCGGCGCTGATC
>DATHVS010000188.1:0-22615 GCA_035461195.1 Nocardioidaceae bacterium | reverse complement strand
CTGGGCGCGCGAGCACGGGCTCGCCGTCGCGGTGCAGTCGACCGGCCACGGGCCGATCAGGTCCGCCGACGGGGCGGTGCTGGTCACCACCTCGCGCATGCGCCAGGTCACCGTGGACCCGGTACGCCGGACGGCGACCGCCGCGGCGGGTGTGCGCTGGGCGGAGGTGCTCTCCGCGGCCGCACCGCACGGGCTGGCCCCGCTGAGCGGCTCCTCGTCGCAGGTGGGCGTGGTCGGCTACACGCTCGGAGGCGGTATCGGGTGCCTGTCACGCCAGTTCGGCTTCGCCGCCGACCTCGTCGAGCGGGTGGAGATGGTGACCGGCGACGGTCAGGTGCGCCAGGTCGACGAGCACAGCGACCCCGACCTGTTCTGGGCGGTCCGCGGCGGGAAGGGGAACTTCGGCATCGTGACGTCGCTGGAGTTCGGGCTCGTGCCGGTGGTCGAGATCTACGGCGGCGGGGTGATGTTCGCCGGCTCCGCGGCCCGCGACGTGCTGCACTCGTTCCGGAAGTGGGCGCCCACGCTCCCCGAGTCCGCCTCCGCCTCGGTGGCGATGCTCCGGCTGCCCCCGGTGGAGGAGATCCCCGAGCCGCTGCGCGGACAGTTCGTGGTCCACGTGCGCTTCGCCTACAACGGGCCTGCCGCGGAGGGTGAGCGGCTGGTCGCCCCCATGCGCGAGGCGGGGGAGGTGCTGGTCGACACCGTGGGGCCGATGCCCTACGCGGCAGCGGACGCGATCCACCAGGACCCGACCGAGCCGGTGTCGGCGTGGGAGCGCGGGCGGCTGCTCCGTGAGCTCCCGGCTGAGGCAGTGGACAACCTCGTGGCTGTGGCGGGTCCTGACGTCGACGTACCCCTGATCATGGTGGAGCTGCGTCTGCTCGGTGGCGCGCTGGCCAGGCAGCCGGAGGTCCCACGCCGTGTCCGGCCGTGAGGGTGCGTACGCGCTGTTCGTGCTCGGCCCTGTCGCTCCTGGGCTGGAGGAGGTCGTGCCCGCCGTCGGCGGCAGTGTCTTCGAGTGCGTGCTGCCCTGGCTCACCGGCACCGCCCAGCTGAACTTCCTGGGCGACGCGCTCACCGGGGACGCGGTCGGGACCGCCTGGACTCCGGAGGTGCACGAGCGGCTGATGGAGGTCAAGGGGCGCGTCGACCCCGCCAACCTGTTCTGCTTCGGCCACGCCCTCGCCGGGCGCTGAACCGAGGCGGCCCGGTCACCCGGAGATGGTGCAGTTCGTCGAGGACGTGGGCGCGGTCCAGTGGAGCGTGTTCTTCCTCGTCCCGATGGGGCGGGGCCAGGAGCTGTCGATGATCTCGCCGCAGGAGCACGAGCGGGTGCTGACCTGGCTGCACGAGCTGTCCCTGGCGGGGGACTTCGACATCAAGGCGACCGCGGCGCCGATGTACCGACGGGTGGCGGCGCAGCGCACCCGCGGGGAGGCCCACGTGGCCGGCGCCGGGTTCGCCTTCCACGACGGGCTCGACCGCCCTGTCCAGGGCGTCAACGGTCGCGGCTTCCTCTTCGTCTCACACCTCGGCGACATCTTCCCTTCGGGCTTCCTCCCGATCAAGGCGGGCAACGTCCGCGAGGACGACGTCGTCGACGTCTACCGCGACCACGAGCTGTTCCGCGCCCTTCGCGACCCCGCTCGGCTGAGCGGCAAGTGCGGCGCGTGCGAGTTCGGCGACGTCTGCGGTGGCCAGCGCGGGCGCGCGTACGCCGTCACCGGCGACCCGCTGGCCTCGGACCCGGCGTGCGCGTACGAGCCCCCCGGGTGGGTCGGATGAGCGGCTCCGTCTGCCGGGGGCGTCGTGTGGAGACTGCCTGCCTCAGCCGACGGCTGCCCCGGGCAGCGTCACCGTGAGGCTCGTGCCGCGGCCGAGCTCGGAGTCGAGCGCGATCGTGCCGCTGTGCCGCTCGACGATGCGCTTGACGATGGTGAGGCCGAGGCCGGTGCCCGGAACCTCGAGGGCGGCCGGGTTGTTCGAGCGGAAGAACTCCGTGAAGAGCTGCTCCTGGTCCTCGGGCGAGATGCCGATGCCCCGGTCGGTGCACCGCAGGACCACGGTGTCCCCGTCCTCCGCGACGGTGCACGTCACCGAGGCTCCCGCGGGGCTGAACTTCACGGCGTTGCTGACCAGGTTGCTGACCACCCGGTCGAGCTCGGCGGCGTTGCCGTAGACCGAGACCTTCTCGTCGGTGCCGTGGAGCTGGATAGCGACGTCCTGCTTGGCGGCCTGCGGCGCGAGCAGCTCGACCGTGCTGGTGACGACCTCGGCGAGGTCGACCGGTGCCGGGTCCAGGGGGCGGTGGGGGTCGCCGACCTTCGACAGCAGCAGGAGGTCGGAGACGAGGTCGGACAGGCGGTTGGCGCCCCGCTCGATGGCGGCCAGTGACCTGCCGGTGACCCTCCCGTCGTCGGCGGTCTCGAGGAGCTCGAGGTGCCCGATGATCGCGGTGAGGGGGTTCTTCAGCTCGTGGGCCAGCGTCGAGATCATCTCGGTCTTGTAGCGGTCGAGCTGCTGGAGCTCCTGGACCACCTGCCGCTCGCGCTCGTAGAGGCGGGCGTGGAGCACCGCACGGCCGAGGTCGCGCCCGATCTCGAGCGCCGCGGCGATCTCCTCGGCGGTCCAGGCGCTGGAGTCGGCCGCCCTGCCGAGGACGAGATGCCCGAGGCACTCGGGGCCCGCGCCCATGGGTGCGAGCAGGACGGTGCGGCAGCCGCTGCGGGCCACGAAGTCCAGGACCAGCTCGGCCTCGGTGTCGGTGACCAGGTCGTTGGGGACGAGGTGGGACCCGGGAAGGACGAGGGCACGGCGTCCGGCCCAGCACCGGGCGGCCATCTCGGCGACGAGGGCCACCACGTCGTCCGGCGGCACCAGCGGCGGGTCGGAGTGGATCGACCCCCGGCCGCGACCTTCGGCCTCCCCCTCGCCCTCGAAGGCGCGGACCCACAGGGCGTCGCAGGACAGGCCCTTGACGATCGGCTCGACCCCCGCGTCGATCACACGGCCGAGGTCCAGCGCGTTGCCGGCGGTGTGGATCACGTCCCGCACGGTGGACGCCAGGCGGACCTCCTCGCGCAGCCGCTCACGCTGCTTGGCGTTGCTGATGGCGATGCCGGCCTGTGCGGCGTACATCTCCAGCGCCTCTCGCGCGAACCGCCCCGGCCGCAGCCCGTCGCGGGGCAGGTCGACCGAGAGCAGACCCACCATCTCGCCGGTGGGCGCGGAGAGCGGTGCCAGCAGCGCGTCCTCGGGGTGCCACGCGTCAGGGACGTCGAGGGGCACCACGTCGGGGATCCAGCCCCGTCCGGGCTCGCCGTTGAGCCTCTCGTGGGGGACGAACCTCAGCAGCCCCCAGTCGTCGGCGATGTCGAACTCGCCCTTGATGTCGTCGACCGGGGTGCGCGTGCCGATCAGCTGGTCGCGGGCGGCGTCGTCGCCGGCGACGGCGACCACCTCGAGGCACTGGTCGGGCTGGAGGTAGCTCACGGCGGCGACCGCGAATCCGGTCACGTCCGCGACGCCCTCGACCAGCAGCTGCAGCACAGATGCAAGGTCGTCGCCCGCGTTGACCCGGCACATCAGCTCGTGCAGCCTGCGCAAGGTCGTTACCTCGCGGGGTTGGTCGTAGGTCACGTCGATCCCCCGGTTCGATACGGAGTGCGCGAGCAGATCGTTGCACTCCACCTTCATTATGGTGACGTAGACCACGAATGTGGTCTTTTCGGACCAAAGGAGCAGTGCGGTGGCACGGTCCGGCCCTGCCGTCGAGGGCTACTCTGCGGTAACCTCGTGGGCGTGAAGCGATCGATCTACGACTCAGACCACGAAGCGTTCCGGGCATCGGTCCGGGAGTTCCTCGACCGCGAGGTCAAGCCGCACCTCGAGGAGCATGTCGAGGCCAAAGCGATGCCGCGCGAGATGTGGCTCGCCGCCGGCAAGCAGGGGTTCCTGGGACTGGAGATCCCCGAGCAGTACGGCGGCTCCGAGGCCGGCGACTACCGCTACAACGCGGTGCTCACCGAGGAGCTGGCCAAGGTCAACATGGCACTCGCCTCCTGCATCGGGATCCACGCCGACATCGTCGCGCCGTACCTCGTGCACCTCACCACCGAGGAGCAGCGCGAGCGCTGGCTGCCGAAGTTCTGCACCGGCGAGATCCTCACCGCGATCGGGATGACCGAGCCCTCGGGCGGCTCCGACCTCGCCGCACTGCGCACGACCGCGGTCCGCGCCGGCGACCACTGGGTGCTCAACGGCTCGAAGACCTTCATCACCAACGGATACTCCGCGGACCTCGTCGTGGTCGCCGCGCGCACCAGTCCCGAGAAGAAGGCTCGCGGCATCACGCTGTTCGCTGTCGAGGCCGGCATGGAGGGCTTCTCCCGCGGCCGCAAGCTCGACAAGGTCGGCCAGCCCGAGTCCGACACCGCCGAGCTGTTCTTCGAGGACGTTCGCGTGCCCGACGCCAACGTCATCGGCGAGGTCGACGGCGGCTTCATCCACATGATGCAGTGGCTGCCCCAGGAGCGCCTCGGCTCGGCGGTCACGAACATCGCCCACGCCGCGGCGATCCTCGAGGAGACCATCGAGTACGCCAAGGAGCGCAAGGCGTTCGGCCAGCCGATCGGTGCCTTCCAGCACAACAAGTTCCTCCTGGCCGAGCTCGTCACCAAGATCGAGGTGGCCCAGTCGTTCATCGACGAGGCCGTGGTGGCACACACCAAGGGGGAGCTGACCCCGATCGACGCCGCCAAGGCGAAGTGGTGGTCGGCCGAGGTCCAGAACGACGTGCTCGACCACTGCGTCCAGATCTACGGCGGCTACGGCTACATGAACGAGTACCGTGTCGCCCGCGCCTGGCAGGACGCCCGGGTGACCAAGATCTGGGCGGGGTCGAACGAGATCATGAAGGAGCTCATCGGCCGGGACCTCGGTCTCTAGGGGGTCGGCTCCGGTGCTGGCGCGACACGTCGTGGGCGTTGTGTCCGATCTGGTCGGCTCGGCGAGCCTCGTGCGCGCCTAGACTGGTTCGTGATGATGGTCGGGGAGCGGGTCGGAGGCCGTCGTCGGCGCCTGCCCCCGCGTCCGTCCAGCGTCGGCGAGGCCCGGCGGCTGATCCGCCAGTGCCTCCTGGAGGCCGGTCGTGAGGATCTCGTCGAGGCCGCCGCGCTGCTGGTCAGCGAGATCGTCACCAACGCCCTCGTCCACGCCGGCACCCCCATCGACGTCGCCTTCTCCTTCCTCGACGGCGGCCTGCGGGTCGAGGTGAGCGACGGCAGTCCCCACGCGCCGACTCGCAGGGCCTACGGTCCCAACGCAGGCACCGGCCGCGGTCTCATGCTGCTCGAGGAGATGGTCGACGAGTGGGGCGTCGTCGCCGAGGACCCCGGCAAGACCGTCTGGTTCCAGCTCGCGTCGACCTCTCGTCTCGACGACAGGTCACCCGGTCCGTCGGGGATTTCCCGCCGTGTCGGCGAGACCCTCGACGTCGAGCTGATCGACGTACCCCTGCTCCTGCACGAGGCGTGGCGACAGCACGCGGAGTCTCTGCTGCGCGAGTACCTCCTCGCGAGCCTCGACCTCGACGCACCCGCGGACCCGATCGCCGTGCATGCCGAGGCCAGCGACGCCATCGCGCTCCTGGCCGAGCAGATCCCGAGCTCAGGGGTCGGGGACGACCCGACGCGGGTCATGGTCGACGCGACCGAGCCCCTCGTCACCGAGTCCCGGGTCGACCTCGCGGTCCCCGTCAGGTCGGTCGCTCACTTCTCCACGCTCGAGCACGCCATCGAGAACGCCCTCGGAATGGTCGAGGACGGCTTGTTCCTCACCCCACCGACCCAGCCGGAGGTCCAGGGCCTTCGCGAGTGGCTGTGCGGACAGGTGCTGGCCCAGAGCCGGGGTGAGGCGCCCGCGCCTTGGACGCACTCAGGTCCTCGGGACGGGACCCTCCGCCGACCCCTCGCCTGGGACACCGGGTCCGTCGCCGGCGCGACGACCGGGATGATCGCCGCGGACGACGAGGACCTGGTGGTGGCGGTGAGCCGGCCGGCGCTCGACCTCCTCGGGTACTCCGACCCGCAGGGCCTGATCGGCAGGCGACTCGTCGCGATCGTCCCCGAGCGCTATCGCCAGGCCCACCTCGCGGGGTTCACCATGCATTTCCTGTCCGGCCGTTCCCTTCTGCTCGACCGGACCGTGGTCGTACCCGCCCTGCGGCGGGACGGCTCGGAGATCCCCGTCGAGCTGACCATCCGCGCCGAGCGGGCCGAGGACGGGCGCACGGTGTTCGTCGCCGACCTCGAGCCCGCTTAGCCGACCCGGCGCGTCTGCCGCGCGGGAGCGTCAGGAGAGCGCCTGGTCGAGGTCCTCGATCAGGTCGCCGACGTCCTCGAGGCCGACCGAGAGCCGCACGAGCCCGTCGGTGATGCCGACCCGCGCGCGTCCCTCGGGGCCCATCCGGTGGTGGGTCGTGGTCGCGGGATGGGTGATGAGCGACTTGGCATCGCCGAGGTTGTTGGAGATGTCGACGATCTCGAGCCGGTCGAGCACCGAGAATGCCTGCTCCTTGCCGCCCTCGACCTCGAAGGTGACAACCGTTCCGCCACCGCTCATCTGTCGTTTGGCGAGGTCGTGCTGGGGGTGGGACTCGAGCCAGGGGTAGAGCACCCTGGTGACCCGGGGGTGCTCCTCGAGCCAGCGGGCGATCCGTTCCGCCCCGGCGGTCGAGTGCAGCACCCGCATCCGCAGGGTCTCCAGGCCCTTGGTGAGCACCCAGGCGTTGAAGGGGCTCATCGACGGGCCGGTGTTGCGCATGAGCGTCTTCACCTCGCCCTCGATGAACTCCCGGCGTCCGAGGATCGCCCCGCCGAGAGTGCGTCCCTGGCCGTCGATGTGCTTGGTGGCGGAGTAGACGACGATGTCGGCCCCGAGGTCGATCGGGCGCTGGAGGACGGGGGTGGCGAACACGTTGTCGACGATCACCGTCGCGCCGGCTGCGTGGGCCAGGTCGCACACGGCGCGTACGTCGACCAGCTCCTGCATCGGGTTGGACGGGGACTCGAAGAAGACCGCCTTGGCCGGTGTCGAGAGGGCCCGCTCCCACTGGGTGAGGTCGTGGCCGTCGACGAACTCGGTGGTGACACCCCAGCGGGGAAGCAGGTCGTCGAGGACCGCGAAGCAGGAGCCGAAGAGGCTGCGCGCGGCGACGACCCGGTCGCCGGCCCGGACGAGGGCGAGGAGGGCGTTGAAGACAGCCGCCATCCCGCTCGCGGTGGGGAAGCACGCCTCTGAGCCCTCAAGCATGCGCAGCCGGTCGCCGAAGCCGTCGACTGTGGGGTTGCTGAAGCGGGAGTACATGTAGTGCTCCGACTCGCCCTTGAAGGCGGCCTCGGCCTCGGCGGCGGAGGAGTACACGTACCCCGAGGTCAGGTAGAGCGCCTCGGAGGTCTCCTCGAGCTCCGATCGGTACAACCCACCCCGGACGGCGAGCGTGTCGGGTCGCCAGTCCTCAGGGCGCCGGCCGGTCACGACTGTCTCCAGGGCAGGCCCGCGGCCCGCCATCCGTTGCGACCGCGGCGGCCGGTCTCGTCGAGCTCGCCCTCGAACCCCTCGCTGACGTTGTACGACGGGGCGATCCCTGCCCTGGTCGCGGTGACGGCGGCCGACCGGGACCGGACACCGGAGCGACAGATGAAGAGCACGGGACCTGCCCCGTCGACGCCGGCGGCGCTGAGCTCTTCGAGGAACCCGGGGTTGAGGGTGCCGTCGGGCCAGCGGTTCCAGGAGACGGTCACCAGCGTCTTGCCGACCCCGGTCAGGTCTGGGACGCCGACGAACATCCACTCGGCATCTGTGCGCACGTCCACGAGGATGGCCTCGGGGGCGCGTTCGAGCAGCTCCCAGGCCTCGGTCGGGGTGAGGTCTCCGGCGTACGTCATGCCGACGAGGTTATGGCCGGTGCTGCTCTCCCACGCCCACACGTCCCGCTATGCGGACAGCCGTCTCGCTATATGGACAACGCAGCACTCGGGCCGCCGAGGCGCCCGGATCGCCGGATTTCTGCAGGATCATGCAGTGCACATTCCTGCGGGTGGAAAGGGATGCATTTCCCTGCGGACCTGGGTCATGCTTGCTGACAAGCGGTTCGGGACAACCGTGACAAATGAAAAAGCTTGAGACGAGGGCAAACGAGTCAACCCCCCGACAGTTTGATCCCTAGCGCCACCTCCCCCCGGCCCGTCTCAACACACGAAGGCCGTCCACTCGAGTGGACGGCCTTCGTGTCTCTCCGGAGTCGAGCGCTCACGCCGAGAGGCGCTCCCCGGTGACGGAGTCGAAGACGTGTACGTGGGCCGGGTCCGTGGTGACGTGGACCGTCGAGCCCTTCTGCACCTGACGTCGGGCCTCGAGCCGCACCACGACCTCGCTGGGGGCGCCCGCGACGTCGCAGGTGCCGTACAGGAAGGCGTCGGCGCCGAGCTCCTCGACCACGGCGACCTTCACCGGAAGGCCACCCTCGCCCTCGCCGACGATCCGCCAGGACTCCGGACGAACGCCGAGGGTGATGTCACCGCTCATCCGGGAGGCCGCCTCGCGGTCGATGGGCACGGTGTACTCGCCGATGCGGGCCTCGCCGTCGCTGGGCTTGGCCTGGAGCAGGTTCATGGCGGGGGAGCCGATGAAGCCGGCCACGAACAGGTTGTTGGGACGGTCGTAGAGGGCGAGCGGGGTGTCGACCTGCTGGAGGAGGCCGTCCTTCATGACCGCGACGCGGTCGCCCATCGTCATCGCCTCGACCTGGTCGTGCGTCACGTAGACGGTCGTGACCCCGAGCCGCTGCTGGAGGGCGGCGATCTGGGTGCGGGTCGAGACGCGCAGCTTGGCGTCGAGGTTAGACAGCGGCTCGTCCATGCAGAACACCTGCGGCTGACGCACGATCGCCCGGCCCATCGCGACCCGCTGCCGCTGGCCGCCCGAGAGGGCCTTGGGCTTGCGCTCCAGGAACTCCTCGAGGTCGAGCAGCTTGGCGGCCTCGGCCACCCGCGCCATCCGCTCCTCCTTGCCGACCTTGGCCATCTTGAGCGAGAACGCCATGTTCTCGGCCACGGTCATGTGGGGGTAGAGCGCGTAGTTCTGGAACACCATCGCGATGTCGCGGTCCTTGGGCGCGACATGGGTGATGTCCCGGTCGCCGATGAAGATCCTGCCCTCGGTGACCTCCTCAAGGCCGGCGAGCATCCGCAGGCTGGTGGACTTGCCACAGCCCGACGGGCCGACGAGCACCATGAACTCGCCGTCGCCGATCTCGAGGTCGAAGTTGTCCACCGCGGGCTTGTCGCTGCCGGGGTAGAGGCGTTGAGCGTTCTGGTAGGTGACAGAAGCCATGAGTAGTTCATCCCTTCACCGGCAGGTACGTGCCGAACGATCCGTCGTAAAGGTGGTGCCGCCCGGTTCGGGAGGCTTGCCCGACTCTAGCCCTCTGACTCGGTGCTCATGTGGCCAATTCTCTTTGCTCTCGATCTCACGGGTCTACCCTGATCCCGTGGTTGCGGAGCGAGTGCTCCAGGGGCGGGCACCTTGACCATGAGAGAGCGGCCGGGTCCGACACGCAGCTGGGGAGTCTGCGCGAGGGGGCGACACCGGCGTAGGAGGGCCCGCCATGCAGCGCCACCGTTGCACGAAGTGTCGTAACCCCATCCGAAGCGTCGCCGTCGCCCGTCGCGGGGAGACCGAGGACGCCTGGTTCCACCCCGACTGCTGGGACGAGGTGTGCAGCAGCGAGCAGGAGAGGTACGAGCGGCAGGTCGAGTCCGGAGGTATCCGGGCGCTGCTCGAGCCCTATGCCGCTCGCGGGGTGGTCTCGCCGTGAGCCCCGGCGGGGCGTCGCACACACACGCCTGAGACCCGCACGCCCCGGGCGTCGAGCGGGCCCGCCGGCGAGTCGACGCCGAGTAGCATGCGCCCCATGAGCGACCCCCGCGCAGGCACTCCGGCCACGCCCTCCGACCTCGTCGACGTCGCCCACCTGGTGACCGCCTACTACACCGGCGAACCCGATCCCGAGCAGCCCGACCAGGCGGTCGCGTTCGGGACCTCCGGTCATCGAGGCAGCAGCCTGCGCAACGCCTTCAACGAGGGGCACATCTGGGCGACCACGCAGGCGATCTGCGACTACCGCAAGGATCAGGGGTACGACGGCCCGCTCCTCCTCGGCAGGGACACCCACGCCCTCTCCGAGCCGGCGTGGTCCTCGGCGCTGGAGGTCCTGGTCGCCAACGAGGTGACCGTCCTGGTGGACGACAGGGACGGTTACACCCCCACCCCCGCTGTCTCCCACGCCGTCCTCGCCGCCAACCGCGGCCGTACCCAGGGCTCCGGGCTCGCCGACGGCATCGTGGTCACGCCCTCCCACAACCCGCCCGCGGACGGGGGCTTCAAGTACAACCCGCCCCACGGCGGCCCCGCCGACTCCGACGCGACGAAGGTGATCGCCGACCGCGCCAACGCCTACCTCCGCGCCGGCCTCGAAGGGGTGCGACGGATCCCGTTCACGAGGGCCCGCGCGGCCGCCGAGGCCTACGACTTCATGGGCCGGTACGTCGACAAGCTGCCTGCCGTGGTCGACCTCGACCGGGTCCGCGAGGCCGGCGTACGCATCGGGGCGGACCCCCTCGGGGGCGCCACGGTCGACTACTGGGCCGAGATCGCCGAGCGGCACCGGCTCGACCTGACCGTGGTCAACCCGCTGGTCGACCCGACGTGGCGCTTCATGACCCTGGACTGGGACGGGAAGATCCGCATGGACTGCTCCTCCCCGTCGGCGATGGCGTCCTTGATCGATCGCAAGGGCGACTACGACCTGGCCACGGGCAACGACGCGGACGGCGACCGGCACGGCATCGTCACGCCGGACGGCGGGCTGATGAACCCCAACCACTACCTCGCCGTGGCGATCCGCTACCTCCTCGGTGCCCGACCAGGCTGGTCCGTCGAGGCGGCGGTCGGCAAGACACTGGTGTCGTCGTCGATGATCGACCGGGTGGTCGCGGCGGCCGGGCGGCGGCTGACCGAGGTCCCGGTGGGTTTCAAGTGGTTCGTGCCGGGCCTGCTCGACGGCTCGGTCGTCTTCGGCGGCGAGGAGTCCGCCGGGGCGTCCTTCCTGCGCTTCGACGGCTCGGTGTGGACCACCGACAAGGACGGCATCATCCTGGCGCTGCTCGCCTCGGAGATCCTCGCGGCGACCGGTCGGACCCCGAGCGAGCACTACGCCGCCCTGACCGAGGAGTTCGGCGCTCCGGCGTACGCCCGGATCGACGCGCCCGCCACCCGCGAGGAGAAGGCGAAGCTCGCCGCGCTCTCGCCGGGCGACGTGGTCGCCGAGACCCTCGCAGGCGACCCGATCACCGAGCGGCTGACCGAGGCACCCGGCAACGGGGCGGCCGTCGGCGGGCTCAAGGTGACCACCGACAACGCCTGGTTCGCCGCCCGCCCCTCGGGAACCGAGGACGTCTACAAGATCTACGCCGAGTCGTTCAACGGGCCCGACCACCTCGCGCAGGTTCAGGCCGAGGCCCGCGAGGTCGTCTCCGCCGCGCTCTCCTCCTGACCTCCAGCAGCGCCCGCTCGCTGGCCGGCGATCAATTACCAGGGGATGCAGGCAATTGGTCTCTTCCCATGGTGATCTTGCCGAGGGAAGAGACCATTTGCCATGGGAGGTCGCCCCGCGTACGCCGGGAGGTCGCCCCGCGTACGCCGGGAGGTCGCCTCGCGTACGCCGGGAGGACGCCCGCCGTACGCCGGAGTGGCGACTCGACCTGCTACACGCCCGCGAACGGGTCGGCGAGCCCGACGTACTTGGTCTCGAGAAACTCCTCGATGCCCTCGAATCCGCCTTCACGGCCCAGGCCCGACTGCTTGACCCCGCCGAAGGGTGCCGCCGGGTTGGAGACGATCCCGACGTTGAGCCCGAGCATTCCCGCCTCGACCGTGTCCGCGAGGCGCAGGGAGCGGGCGACGTCGCGGGTGTAGGCGTAGGCGACGAGGCCGTACTCGGTGTCGTTGGCCATCGCCACCGCCTCCGCCTCGGTGCGGAAGGTGATCACCGGTGCGACCGGGCCGAAGACCTCTTCGGAGAGGATCCGGGCGTCGGGGCCGACGTCGCTGATGACGGTCGGTGCGTAGAAGTAGCCGGCGCCGCCCTGGGGCTCGCCACCGGTGCGCAGACTCCCGCCCGAGGCGATCGCGTCCTGGACGAGCTCGTGCACCTTCTGCCGGCTCTTCTCGTCGATGAGCGGGCCGATCTTGGCGTCCTCCTCGGTGCCGCGCTTGACCGGCAGAGCCGCCATCTTCTCGGCGAGCCGCTTGGAGAACTGCTCGGCCACCGACTCGTGGACGATGAACCGGTTGGCCGCGGTGCAGGCCTCGCCCATGTTGCGCAGCTTGGCGAGCATGGCCCCCTCGACGGCGGCATCGAGGTCGGCGTCCTCGAAGACGAGGAACGGAGCGTTGCCGCCGAGCTCCATGGACGTGCGCAGGATCTGCTCGGCCGAGTCACGCAGCAGGGCGCGACCGACCTCGGTGGAGCCGGTGAACGACAGCTTGCGCAGCCGCGGGTCCTTGATGATGGGGCCGGTCACGCCACCGGCGTCGGTGGTGGGGATGACGTTGAGCACGCCCCCGGGAAGGCCGACCTCTTCGAGGACCGAGGCGAAGAGCATGGTGGTCAGCGGGGTGAGTGTCGCGGGCTTGACCACCATCGTGCAGCCGGCGGCGATGGCGGGGGCGATCTTGCGGGTCGCCATCGCGAGCGGGAAGTTCCACGGCGTGATGAACAGCGACGGGCCGACGGGGCGCTTGTGCACCATGAGCCGGGCCTTGCCGTCGGGAGCGATGGCGTAGCGGCCGGAGATGCGGGCGGCCTCCTCGGAGAACCAGCGGAGGAACTCCGCGCCGTAGGTGACCTCGCCGTGGGCCTCGGCGAGGGGCTTGCCCATCTCGAGCGTCATCAGCAGCGCGAAGTCGTCGGCGCGGGCGGTGACGGTCTCGAAGGCGCGCCGGAGGATCTCGGCCCGTTCGCGGGGCGCGGTCGCCCCCCAGGACCGCTGCGCCTCCGCGGCAGCGGCGAGGGCCGCCATGCCGTCCTCGGGGGTGGCGTCGGCGACCGTGGTGAGCGCCGTGCCCCTGGCGGGGTCCTCGACCTCGAAGGTCCTGCCGCTGCTCGCGTCGCGCCAGGTGCCGTCGATGTAGAGCCCGGTCTTGAGCGACTCGACGAGCTGCTTCTCGTTCTCGGGTGTGGGCGTCACGGCGACCTCGCTTCGGCTCGGATGCAGGTGCAGCCAGTCTGTACCGGGAACGGGGCCCGGCAAACCCCCCGAGCGGATCAGCCGTGGGGTTCGGAGAGCCCGAGGACAACCCCGGGGAGCACGCTGCCGAGGAGCTCGTCGGGCCCGAGCGTCTGCTCGCCGAGGTGCTCCTGGGCGATGCTGTGCATGTAGAGCGCCACCGCGGTCTCGGTGACCTGGTCGAGCGGGATGATGGGTTCGCGTTCGAGACGGCCGAGCACGTCGCCGATGACCTCGACGAGCTCGGAGCGCAGACGCGTGCTGTGGTCCGCGAGCACCTGGCGGGCCTCGTTGTTGCGCAGCGCGAGGAGCACGAACTCGGTGTGGATGAGGTACCACTGCCGTCCGAACGGGTGCAGGCTCTCGAGGATCACCCCGATGGAGTCGAGGGAGAACTCTCCTGCGGGGACCGACTCGATCGCCGCGCGGACGGCTGCCAGCATCTGCTCGGCCTGGTCCTCGAAGACGGCGAAGAAGACCTCCTCGATGCTCGAGAAGTTCGAGTAGAACGCACCGCGAGTGAACCCGGCCGCCCCTACGAGCTCGTCGACGGTGACCCGCTTGACCCCCTTCTCGGCGAACACGTCGCGGGCCGCCTCGAGCAGCCGGGCGCGGGTCTTCTCGCGGCGGCGAGGGGAGAGGGAGGGGGGCCGGGACACGGCGCTCACCCTAGTCCGGGGGGCCTTGCGTGTGACGGGGATGACAACCTCCAGGCCGATACAATCATGTATTCAATACGTTATCGTATCGGGCCATGTCGTCCTTCCTGTACCGCATCGGGCGCCGGATGGCGCGGCGGGCCAAGCTCGTCCTCGTGGTCTGGGTGGTCGCCCTCGTCGGCTCGGGGGTCGTCGCGGTCGGTGCGGGCGGCCAGCTCCAGGACGACCTGACCATCCCGGGCACCGAGGCGCAGGAGGGCATCGACGTCCTCGAAAGACAGTTCCCCGAAGCAGCCGGGACATCGGGACAGGTGCTGTTCGTCGCGCCGGCCGGGGAGCACGTCCGCCAGCATCGAAACGAGATCCGGCAGAGGCTCGACCGCGTGGAGCAGGTCGAGCACGTGGTGCTCGTGACCGACCCGTTCGACCAGGAGCAGCGGCACATCGCGCTCTCCGACGACGGCAGGCACGCGCTCGCCCAGGTCCAGCTCGACATCCCGCTCGAGAAGCTCGACGAGCAGACCATCCACGACCTCACGGAGGCGGCTCGCAGCCTTCCCGGCGACTCCTCGCTCGCCGTGCACCTCGGCGGGTCGATCTTCACCAACACCACGGTGCACCTGAGCATCGTCGAGGCGGTCGGGGTGATCGTGGCCCTCGCCGTCCTCGCGGTCACCTTCGGTTCGCTCCTGGCAGCCGGCATGCCCATCCTGACCGCGATCCTCGGCGTGGGAGTCGCCCTGGCGGGCGTGCTCACCGTGGCCGCCTTCACCGAGATCAGCAGCTCCACCCCGACGCTGGCCCTCATGATCGGGCTCGCGGTCGGCATCGACTACGCGCTATTCATCGTCAGCAGGCACCGCGGCCAACTGGTGGGGGAGATGGACGTCGAGGAGTCGATCGCGCGCTCGCTCGCCACCGCGGGCAGCGCCGTCATCTTCGCCGGAGCCACGGTCGTGATCGCGCTGTGCGGGCTCGTGGTTGCCCGGATCCCGTTCCTGGCCGTCATGGGCTTTGCTGCTGCGGCTGCCGTGGCCGTCGCGGTCCTGATCGCGCTCACCGCCGTACCCGCCATGCTCGCGCTGGCCGGGGAGCGGCTGCGTCCCCGGCCGGGCTCGCGGGCAGCCCGTCACGCCGTGCTCGAGGCCGGAGACACCCACACCATGGGTGCCCGCTGGGTCGCGCTGGTCACCCGGCTCCCCGCGCTCACCGTCGCCCTGGTGGTCGTCGGCCTCGCGATCATGGCCGTACCCGCCAAGGACCTCGCCCTGGGCCTGCCCGACAACGGCACGGCACCCCCCGGCAGCACCGAGCGCGTCACCTACGACCTCGTTTCGGAGGCGTACGGCGCCGGCTACAACGCGCCTCTCCTGGTCACCGTGGACATCATCCGGTCGACGGACCCGCTCGGTGTCATGGACGGGCTGGGCAAAGACCTCGCCGACGTCGAGGGGGTGGAGGCGGTCGCACTGTCGACTCCCAACCCCAAGGCCGATCTCGGCATCGTGCAGATCATCCCCGAGGCCGCGCAGACCGACCCCGCCACTGCCGACCTCGTGCGCGAGCTGCGCAGCCGGGCCGGGACGCTCGAGGAGCGGTACGACGTCGAGCACATGCTCGTGACCGGGCACACGGCCGTGACCATCGACGTGTCCGACCGTCTCGCCGGGGCGCTGCTGCCCTTCGGCGTGGTCGTCGTGGGGCTCTCCCTGCTGCTGCTCACGGTCGTCTTCAGGTCGGTGGCCGTGCCCCTGAAGGCGACGTTGGGCTACCTGCTCTCGGTCGCCGCATCGTTCGGGGCGGTCGTCGCGGTCTTCCAGTGGGGCTGGTTCGCCGAGGCGATGAACGTCTCCCGAGTCGGCCCGGTGATCTCCTTCATGCCGATCATCCTCATGGGCGTCCTCTTCGGGCTGGCCATGGACTACGAGGTCTTCCTCGTCTCCCGGATGCGGGAGGAGTACGTCCACAGCGGCGATGCCGACCACGCGATCCACAAGGGCTTCACCTTGAGTGCGCGGGTGGTGACTGCGGCGGCAGTGATCATGATCAGCGTCTTCGCGGCGTTCGTGCCCAACAGCGACGCCTCGGTCAAACCCATCGCACTCGGGCTCGCCGTCGGGGTGTTCGTCGACGCGTTCGTGGTGCGCATGACACTGGTGCCCGCGGTGCTCGCCCTCCTCGGTGACCGCGCCTGGCGGCTGCCTCCCTGGCTCGACCAGAGGCTGCCGGTGCTCGACGTCGAGGGCACGGGGCTCCAGCAGCACCTCGAGCACGAGGCCTGGACTCAGCGGCACGGCCCCGCCGTCGTGCGCGCCGAGGGGGTCGGCATCCGCGACGAGGACGGTGCGCCCGTCGTTACGGGTGCCGACGCGCTGCTGAGGCCGGGAGAGCTGCTGCTGGTCCGCACCGACGACCGGGTGGCCCGCCGGGCGCTCCTGGCGGCCTTCGCAGGACGGCTCGAGGCAGGCGAGGGACGGCTCGTCGTGCTCGACCGGGTACTCCCCGACGAGGCGGTCGCGGTCCGGGCGAAGGCGCACCTGTTCGCGAGGTTCCCCCGGGTGGAGGCGCTCTCCCGGATCGGGCGCCGCAGGACCTCCGAGCCCGAGCTGGTCCTCGTCGACGACGTGGACGTCTTCGCCAGCGACGACGAGCTCGCCCGCCGGTGGGAGCTGCTCGCCGCCCTCACCGCCCGGGGGGTCGCGGTGGTGGCGGGTGCGTCCCGTGGTCCTCGGGACGCCGGTGACCTGGAGTGGACCACCCTGACCCTGCCCGCGGAGGGCGCACCCCACCCCACCACCGAGGAGGCCACGCTGTGAGGCGGTTGCCCGTGAACCGAGTCCTGGCCGCGACCCTCGTGCTGCCCCTGCTGTTCGGGGCGCTGGTGCTCTGGTCGATGAGCGACCGGGTCGAACGCATCGCCGCGGTGCCCGCTGCCGTGGTCAACCTCGACGAGCCCGTCCACGCCGGTGAGGGCGAGGACCGCGAGATCATCGCCGCCGGCAGGCTGCTGGCCGCGGGCCTGACCTCGCCGAAGCAGCCGGAGCAGCACTCCCTCGACTGGCGGCTGACGAGGGCCGAGGACGCCGAGGAGGGCCTGCGCGAGGGGCGCTACTACGCGGTGATCACCATCCCCGAGGACTTCTCGAGGACCGTGGCCGGCCTGACCCGCAACGATCCGGACACTGCCCGGATCACGGTCCGGAGCAACGACTCGGCGAGCGCCCTCGTGGGGATGGTCGGCGACCAGATCGGCGACGTGGCGGCGGCCCGTCTCAACCAGCAGGTCACTGCCACCTTCCTCGAGGGCGTCTACGCCCAGACCGGTAAACTCAAGGCCTCACTCGGCCGGGCCGAGAAGGGTGCCGACCGTCTCGCCGACGGCGTGGGCCGTCTCGGTGAGGGCACCAGCCGCCTCAGCGCGGGAGCCGGTGAGCTCGCCGGCGGGCTCGACGCCATCTCGGGCGGGGCCGGCGCCCTTGCCGAGGGCGCCGACCGCGTCGCCCGCGGAGCCGGCCGTCTCTCGGCGGGCACCGGCCGCCTCAGCTCGGGAGCCGGCGACCTCGCCGAGGGGGCCGGCGACCTCGCCGGTGGGCTCGACACGCTGCGCGGGCGCGTCCGGCCCCTGCCCGAGCAGACGAGGCGGCTCGCCGACGGCGCGGGCGACCTGGCCGAGGGGGTCGAGGGCTGGTCGCAGGTGCTGCTCGCGTGGAAGCAGGCATGCAAGTCCGACCCGGTCCTCGCGGGCAGCCACGCCCGCCTGTGCGCGGCGACGGTCCAGGCGGTGGGGGTCGACAACGGCAACGCCCGCGCGATGGTGTCGGGCTCACGGCAGCTGGCCGGGGGAGCCCGCGAGCTCGCCGACGGCACGCCCCGGTTGGTCTCGGCTGTCGGGCGAGCCGCCGAGGGCGCGGGCCGGCTGGCCGGGGGAGCGGATCGTCTCGCCGCGGGCGCTCGCAAGCTGGACGCCGGCACCGGGCGACTGGCCGCCGGAGCCTCGGAGCTGAGCGACGGGGCGGGTGAGCTCGCCTCCGGCGCGACCGAGGCGAGTGCCGGCGCCGCCCGGTTGGCCGACGGGTCCACCCGTGTCGCGAACGGGACCGTCCGCCTCAGCGACGGCTCGCGCCGGCTCGCGACCGGCCTCGGCGAGGGGGCCGAGCAGATACCCAGCCTGACGCCGGCGGAGCGCAAGGAGCTCGCCGGGGCGGTGGCCCGGCCGGTGGTCAGCGACGCCCACCGGCTCAACGCCTCGCCGTCCGCGGCGACCAGCCTCGCCCCCGGCGTGATCGCGCTCGCGCTGTGGCTCGGTGCCTTCGTCACCTACCTGGTGCGGCGTGCGCTTCCGGCCGGGAGGCTCGAGGCTGCGACCACACCCCTGCGGGTCGCCCTCGCCGGCTGGCTGCCCGCGGTAGCCATCGGCGTGGCGCAGACCGCGCTGCTCTTCGTCGCCCTCGGTGTCTTCGACGTGGTGATGGAGACCCCCGTCGGGGTCGCGGTGTTCCTGCTGGTTCCCGTCGCCGTGTTCGCCGCGATCAACCAGGCGTTCGTCGCCGCTCTCGGACCCAGGCGGGGCTGGATGGTCTCGATCGTGTTCGCCGTCCTCCAGGCGGTCTCGCTCGGGGGGCTGATCCCGGTCGACACTGCTCCGGCCCTCATCCGGTCCCTCAGTGGCGTGCTTCCGGTGACCCTGGCCGCCGAGGGAGTCGGCAGCCTCACCCTCGGTGGACGCGTGGGCTCGGTGGCCGGGTCCGTGGCGACCCTGGCTGTGTGGGGCGCCGTCGCGCTCGCGGTCACCACCGTCGCCGCCCGGCGTCGCCAGCGCGTCACGCTCTGCGACGTACGCCGTCACGTGGCGGCACGTCATGCGTGAGCGCTGCCGGGCATGTCCTGGCGGCAGCCGGGGTACTCCCCCCACCGGGTATGTATCTCGTGAAGGAGGGCCCCATGCCTTCGAACATCAAGAACGAGAAGCAGTACGAAGCGCTGAAGGACAAGGGCATGTCCAAGGAGCGCGCCGCGAGGATCGCCAACTCGGAGGGCTCATCGAGCCGCGGTGGCAAGAAGAGCGGCTCGGGCAGCAGCTCCTCGCAGGGCGGCACCTCTGCCCAGAAGAAGGAGGCAGGCCGCAACGGCGGCAAGGCCGCGGCGAAGAAGTCCTGACTCGGCGGGCTGCGGCTGAGGCGGTCGCACCGGCGATCTGAGGCCCGCGCGGGGAGACCTCAGGCAGAACGTCGGATGCGACCGGCCGGTCCTGCCGGGCAGGTTGGTGCTGATCTGCCGCACACCCTGACCCGGGAGGACCGGATGTACCTCCTCGATCCCACCATTGCGCCGGACCTCGCACGCTTCCGGATCGACCGGGACCTCGCGGGCGCGGAGAGCCGGCGGGCCGCCCGTGAGGCGAAGGCCGCCACCCTGAGGCAGCCACCCTGAGGCACCGGGCGCCCGCGCGCCCCGGCCGCCACCGGGCGACCCCCCGGTCGGCGTGCTCTCGGCCCGTCTCGGGCACTGAGCTGAACGCGCGGTGTCCCGGCCACGCCGGTGCGCGGGCAACCGGACTCGGGTGCGCCCGCAATGCCACGGTGAGGCGGTTCGGCGCGGGACTAAGGTGCGGGGCGGTTCGAAGTCAGGGGGGTGCGCCCGATGTGGGGTGGGGTGCCTCAGGGCGACTCTGGGCGGTGTCGGTGAAGACCGCCGACGCGGACCGAACCGCCGACGCGGACCGAGGAGACACCATGTACCCCGCCCCCGACTCGATCACCTACCTGGCGCGGTTCCAGGCCGAGGAGCGCGCTGCACAGACCGAGGCCCGTCGACACGCGCGTGAGCTCCGAGCCGCCGCCCGCGTGACCGACGACACCAGCGCGCGGCCGAGCCGGCGCTGGGCCTGGAGCCTGCGGCCCTGGTTCGCCCGTCCGGTGAGCTGAGGTCGACCGTCCGAGCAGCCCCGACCGGGGTCAGCTGCCGGAGAGCAGCTGCGCGAAGGGCGTGGGGTTCTCGAACGGGTCGGCAGGCCCACTGCTCCGACGCCCCACCATCAGGTCGGCGAGCTCGCGCCCGGCTCGGTCCACGCGTTTCGCCAGGGATCCCGACTCGGTGCTGCCGAAGTCCTCGCTCGCGCCGAAGACGGCAGTCGGGGTCACGACGGCGCGCAGGTAGGTGAACAGGGGACGCATCGAGAACTCCAGCACCAGAGAGTGCCGAGCGGTGCCCGCGGTGGCTCCCATCAGCACCGGCTTCCCCTCGAGCGCACCCTCATCGAGGGCGTCGAAGAAGCTCTTGAACAGCCCGCTGAAGGACGCGCTGAACACCGGGGTCACCGCGACGATCGCGTCGGCCTCGGTGACGGTGCGGACCGCCTCGGAGAGGTCCCCGCTCGGGAACCCGGTGAGCAGGTTGTCGGTGATGTCGTGGGCGAGCTCGCGGAGCTCGACCACCTCGACCCGGGCCTCCTCCCCAGCCAGACGGAGTGCCCGGTCGGTGGCCTCGGCGAGCCGGTCGGCCAGGAGACGTGTCGAGGAGGGTCGGCTCAGCCCCGCGGTCACGACGGCGATCCTCCTGGTCATCGCTGCACCTCCTCGGGGGAGCGGCCCGTGACGTCGTCGCCGGCAGCGTGCACGGTGCCGTCCTTTCCCCCACCGGCGGCGGCGACGAGCGAGGCGTGGGTCGGGGCATCCGGAACGTGCGCCGGCCTGAGAGCCGCGAACTCCTTGCGGAGCACCGGGACGACCTCCTCGCCGAGGAGGTCGAGCTGCTCCAGGACGGTCTTCAGCGGCAGACCGGCGTGGTCCATCAAGAACAGCTGCCGCTGGTAGTCCCCGACGTACTCTCGGAAGCCGAGGGTGCGCTCGACGACCTGCTGCGGAGTGCCGACGGTCAGCGGCGTCTGCGCCGTGAAGTCCTCCAACGAAGGACCGTGGCCGTACACCGGGGCGTTGTCGAAGTAGGGTCGGAACTCGGCGATCGCGTCCTGGCTGTTCTTCCGCATGAACACCTGCCCACCGAGACCCACGATCGCCTGGTCGGCCGAGCCGTGACCGTAATGCTCGAAGCGGCGGCGGTAGAGGCCGACCATCCGCTGGGTGTGCTCCTTGGGCCAGAAGATGTGGTTGGCGAAGAACCCGTCGCCGTAGTACGCCGCCTGCTCGGCGATCTCGGGGCTGCGGATCGAGCCGTGCCACACGAACGGGGGGACCCCGTCGAGGGGACGCGGCGTGGAGGTGAAGCCCTGGAGAGGCGTGCGGTACTTCCCCTCCCAGCTCACGACGTCCTCGCGCCAGAGCCGGTGCAGCAGGTGGTAGTTCTCGATGGCGAGCGGGATGCCGTCGCGGATGTCCTTGCCGAACCACGGGTAGACCGGTCCGGTGTTGCCACGGCCCATCATGAGGTCGACGCGGCCGTCGGTGAGGTGCTGGAGCTTGGCGTAGTTCTCCGCGATCAGGACCGGGTCGGTCGTGGTGATCAGCGTCGTCGCCGTCGACAGGATGATCCGCTCGGTCTGCGCGCCGACGAAGGCCAGCGTGGTCGTGGGGGCGGACGCGATGAAGGGCGGGTTGTGGTGCTCGCCGGTGGCGAAGACGTCGAGGCCCACCTCCTCGGCCTTTTTCGCGATCGCCACGGTCGCCTTGATCCGCTCGTGCTCGGTCGGTGTGCGGCCGGTCGTGGGGTCGGTCGTGACGTCGCCGACGGTGAAGATGCCGAACTGCATCGCGTGCTACCTCCTCGTGGGGCGGGGGACAAGCTGATTAGTTTGATCTTCAACTATCCACCTCGCACAACCATCGCAGGTGCGCGGCTATTCCGCCACCCCCGGCTCGTCCGGCTCTTGGGGCACCTCCCCGTCCGCGCCCTCCTCGGCGGCGCCGTGCGGTGCCGGGGCGACCAGCTCGGTGCTCGGCTCGGTCCGGGCCACGACCTGCCTGTTGATCTCGGCCGACGCCAGACCCAGGCCACCCAGGCTGATGTCGTCGTAGGCGAGGAGCTCGCCGGTCTCCCGGTCGACGTAGAGCACCGACAGGGCGATGTCCTCAGGGCCCTTCTCCGGCTCGAGGGCGCGCATTCCCGACCCGCCCGTGGAGCCCTGCTTCATGAACCAGGTGCCGGCCTCCCCGCGAGTCACCTTGCGGTAGTGGTGGTGCCCCGACAGCGACAGTGACGCGAGCCCGTCGAGCACCCCGGTGGGCGTGGGATCGTGGAAGACCGCCACGTCGACCCCGCCGGACGCCTCCGCCATGGCTGCGAGGCCCTCGGCAGCCGTGGCCACGTAACGCGCGGCCGTCTGCTCGTCGAGGTCCAGTGCCTTGTCCGGGGTGAAGGTCGGGTCACCGACGCCGAGGAACGTCAGACCCTTCACGCGGCGCACCTGACCGTCGAGCACGACCACGTTGTCGAGACGGCGCATTGCGCGCTCGGTCACCACCGAGTCGTGGTTGCCTCGCACCCAGATGTACGGCGCCCGCAGGTGGCGGATCTCCTGGAGGTACCGGTTCTCGGCCTTCGACCCGTGGTCGGTGATGTCGCCGCTGTCGACGATGACGTCCACGTCGTAGTTCTCCGACACGGTGCGCACCACGTCCCAGGCGTGGGGTGCGAGGTGCAGGTCCGAGA
>DATHVS010000187.1:0-1515 GCA_035461195.1 Nocardioidaceae bacterium | reverse complement strand
GCCGAGAAGTTGGGACTCCCAGATGAGCCAGGCCGACGTGCCACAAGCATTCGTGTACGACGCCCTCCGCACGCCGCGGGGCAAGGGCAAGAAGAACGGCTCGCTCCACGAGGTCAAGCCGATCGACCTCGTCGTCGGCCTGCTCGACGCGGTGAAGGAGCGCAACCCCGGCCTCGACCCCGAACGCGTGGACGACGTGGTGCTCGGTGTGGTCACCCCGATCGGGGACCAGGGCGCGGACATCGCCAAGACAGCAGCCCTGAAGGCCGGCTACCCCGAGACCGTCGCCGGCGTCCAGCTCAACCGGTTCTGCGCCTCGGGCCTCGAGGCGGTCAACCAGGCCGCGGCCCGCGTTCGCTCAGGCTTCGAGGACCTGATCCTCGCCGGCGGCGTCGAGTCGATGTCGCGGGTGCCCATGGGGTCCGACGGCGGCGCCTGGGCGACCGACCCCGACACCGCGTTCAAGACCGCGTTCGTTCCCCAGGGCATCGGCGCCGACCTGATCGCCACCGTCGAGGGCTTCTCCCGCGAGGACGTCGACGCGTTCGCCGCCGAGTCCCAGGCCCGCGCCGCGAAGGCCCAGGCCAACGGCTACTTCGACAAGTCGATCGTCCCGGTCAAGGACCCCAACGGCCTGACCGTCCTCGACCACGACGAGTTCATCCGTCCGGGCACCACCGTCGAGTCGCTTGCGGGTCTCAAACCGTCGTTCGCCGACATCGGTGAGCAGGGCGGGTTCGACGCGGTGGCGCTGGAGAAGTACCACTGGGTGGAGAAGATCGACCACGTCCACCACGCCGGCAACTCCTCCGGCATCGTCGACGGCGCCGCCCTCATGGTGCTCGGCACCGAGCAGGTCGGTCAGGACCTCGGCCTCACCCCGCGTGCCCGGATCCTGTCCACGGCGGTCTCCGGGGCCGACCCGACGATCATGCTGACCGGCCCGGCTCCGGCATCCCGGAAGGCCCTCGCGAAGGCCGGGCTGACCCCTGAGGACATCGACCTCTACGAGATCAACGAGGCGTTCGCAGCGGTCGCGATGCGGTTCATGCGCGACCTCGACCTGCCCGCCGAGAAGGTCAACGTCAACGGTGGCGCGATTGCCATGGGTCACCCACTCGGCGCGACCGGCGCGATGATCCTCGGCACCCTCATCGACGAGCTCGAGCGTCGTGACCAGCGCTACGGCCTCGCCACGCTGTGCGTGGGCGGCGGCATGGGCATCGCCACCGTCGTAGAGCGCATCTGAGCCCCGCGACCCTCAACCTTCGTCGACGCAAGACTTCACCCAAGGACAACATTCATGACTGAGACCGCCCAGCAGAGCGCCGTCCGGTACGACAAGGACAGTGACGGGATCGTCGTACTCACCCTCGACGACCCCACCCAGAGCGCCAACACCATGAACGAGCTGTACAAGGAGTCGATGGCCGCGGCCGTCGACCGGCTCGAGCAGGAGAAGGACGACATCACCGGCGTGGTGATCGCCAGCGCGAAGAAGACCTTCTTCGCCGG
>DATHVS010000186.1:0-27746 GCA_035461195.1 Nocardioidaceae bacterium | reverse complement strand
GTTAGCAGGTGCGAGGTGTCCTTCTCCTCCCCCCACGTGACGGCGGCCTCGATCAAGGCCTTGCCCACCCCGTGGCGCCGGTGACCGCCGAGCACGTGCAGGTGGGTGACGTGGATCGCGGTGTCGGTGTGGATCGGTGAGAGCGGGGCCCGTAGCAGAGGAGCGGCGCCCACGATCACGTCCTCGAGCACCCCTACGACGAGCCGCTGGTCAGGGTCGGCCGCGATCCGCGCCACCGCATGGGAGGCCTCACGCTCGGCGGACCCGGCACGTTCGGTGGAGGTACGTCGGAAGTCCCCCCAAACTGCGAGCAGGGCCCCTGCGTCCTCCGGGGTTGCATCGCGCACCTGAACCGGGATGCGAGACACGGGCAGACCTCTTCCGAGCGAGAACGAGCGAACTGACGATGCACCGAAGCCGGAATGCGCGAAGGCCCCCCGACACCTCGCGAACGGTCCCCGTATCCGCGCGAAGCAGGCAAGGTGAGAGATTACGCCTAGACGTCGCGATTCGGTAGGAGGAAGGGTGTTCCCAGGGCTCGGCACGCTCGTGAACATCATCACGGTGCTCCTCGGCACCGCCATCGGTGTGCTCGTCGGCCACCGCCTCGCCCAGCGAACCCGCGACGTGGTCACCGACGGGCTCGGTCTGGTGACACTCCTCATCGCCGCCGTCTCCGCAGCGAGCATCACCGACCCATCCTGGTCGGCAGCGGTCGGGGACAGCGCGCCGATGCTCATCGTGCTCGGGTCACTCCTCCTCGGTGGCATCATCGGGTCGCTGCTGAGGATCGAGGACCGCCTCGAAGGGTTCGGGGCCCGGCTCCAGGCGCAGCTCCACGCCCGAGCGGGCGGACGCGAGGAGAGCGCGGACCGGCAGCGCTTCATCGAGGGCTTCGTCGCCAGCTCACTCGTCTTCTGCGTCGGCCCCCTGACGATCCTGGGCGCGCTCAACGACGGGCTCGGCAATGGTCCAGACCAGTTGTTCCTCAAGTCCGCCCTGGACGGCTTCGCGGCCATTGCCTTCGCCGCATCGCTCGGGTGGGGCGTGGCGGCCAGCGCGATCGCCATCCTCGTCGTACAGGGCTCCCTCACCCTGCTCGGCTTCGTGCTCGGCGACGTACTGCCCGACCCCCACCTCGCGGCGCTCACCACCACCGGAGGTCTGATGCTGGTCGGCGTGGCCCTCCGCCTGCTCCGGCTCAAGCAGCTTCCCGTCGGCGACCTGCTTCCCGCCTTGCTGGTCGCCCCGCTCATCACGCAGGCAGTGATCGCCTTCCGCTGAGGCACTTCGGCCGAGCGTGGTTGGCTCCACCAAGCGGACACGCCGTTGCAGCATTGTTGCAAGGTATGTCTCCCTGCCGGCCGAGTCGGGCTCTAGGGTGATCCAGGCACTATCGGCGACCGGGGGACCCGACCGGACTTTGTGGTCCAGGTCACACAAGTCGCTATAGTCCCGCGAGACATTTGCCAAGAAGGCGACAGGAGTCCCATGCAGACCGGCCTCAGACGAACTGCTGGACTGCTGCTCGCGGTTGTCATGGCGGCCCTGGCCGTCCTCTGGACCGCGCACGCAGCAGCCGCCGGACCAGTGGTCTCGGGCGAAGACGCACCCGCGTGTGTCCTGCCCGAGCCCACCGACGACGACACAATCTCGATCATCGGCCGAGTCTGCGACTCGCGCGAGTCGCCCCCCGCGCCCGTCGCCGGCGTGTCGATCAGCGTCGAGGACGAGGCGGAGAACGTCGTCGGTGAGGCGCGCACCACCGACAACGGAACGTTCGAGATCCCGCTGCCCGGGTCGACGATCGACAACTTGGGCAAGACGTTCACAGTCAAGATCGACGAGGAGTCGTTGCCCGAGGGAGCGGCGCTGCGCAACCCTGACGACGTCGACCGGCCGGTGCGCATCAACCTCGACAACGACGTCTCTGTCACCTTTCCCGTCGGCGAGCGCACAATCGGTGACGGAGTGGGCACCCAGGCTCTCCAGCTCTTCGTCGGAGGTATCGTCTTCTCCGTGCTGCTGGCGATGGCGGCGCTCGGCCTGTCGATGATCTTCGGCACGACGGGGCTGACGAACTTCTCCCACGGAGAGCTCGTCACGTTCGGAGCACTCGTCGCGTTCTTCGTCGACCAGCTCCCCGGAGCCATCCGAATCGGCGGGGTCAACGTCACCGTCATCATCGCGGTGCTCGTGACGTTCGTAGCGGGGGGTGTGTTCGGCTACCTCAACGACAAGGCGCTCTGGGCACCGCTGCGCAGGCGCGGCACCGGCGTGATCGCGATGATGATCGTCTCGATCGGCCTGTCGATCTTCCTCCGCAACGTCTACCAGTACCTCGTCGGCGGAGGCACCCGTAACTACTCCCAGTACTCCGCCGTGGCCCCCTGGAGGGTCGGCCCCCTGCTGATCACCCCCAAGGACCTGATCGTCATTCTGGTCGGGCTCGCGGTCCTCGTGACCGTCTCGCTGCTCCTGGCCTACACGCGGCTCGGCAAGGCCACTCGGGCGGTCGCAGACAACCCGGCGCTGGCCTCCTCCTCCGGCATCAACGTCGAGCGGGTGATCTCGGTCGTGTGGACCGGTGGCGCCGCCCTGGCCGCGCTCTCCGGGGTACTGCTCGGCATCACGCAGGGCTGGGACTATCAGCTCGGGTTCAAGATCCTGCTCCTCATCTTCGCCGCGGTCGTCCTCGGCGGTCTCGGCACCATCTGGGGCGCGATGCTCGGAGCGTTCATCATCGGCATCTTCATCGAGGTCTCGACGCTGGTCGTCCCGGCCGAGCTCAAGTTCGTCGGTGCTCTGTTCGTGCTCATCATCGTCCTGCTGATCCGGCCCCAGGGCCTGCTCGGCAAGGCCCAGCGGGTCGGTTAGGGAGAGAAGACATGGACTGGCAGAACATCCTCAGCCTCGCCTTCCAGCAGGCATTCGGCCCCTCGGCGATCATCTACTGCCTTGCGGCGATCGGCCTCAACGTTCACTTCGGTTACACCGGGCTGCTCAACTTCGGTCAGGCAGGCTTCATGGCGGTCGGCGGCTACACCATGGCCGCGTTCGTCTCCACGTGGGGCCTCCCCTTCTGGCTCGGCATCGTGACAGGTCTGCTGCTGACAGTGGTCCTCGCGCTGCTCCTCGGCGTACCCACCCTGCGGCTGCGGGCCGACTACCTGGCCATCGTGACGATCGCAGCCGCCGAGATCATCCGGCAGACAGTCGGCTCGGTGAGCCTCCTGGAGTACTTCGGCGGCCAGGACGGCCTGACCGGTTTCAGCGGCGCTTTCCGCGCGATGAACCCGTTCACCGGGCCGCTCGACATCGGCATCACGTCCTGGCGCGCCAACGACGCCTGGGTGATGGTCGTCGGGTGGTCGCTCGTGGCGCTCTCCTGCCTCATCGTCTGGCTGCTGATGCGTAGCCCCTGGGGCCGGGTCCTCAAGTCGATCCGCGAGGACGAGGACGCCGTGCGCAGCCTGGGCAAGAACGTCTACGCCTACAAGATGCAGGCCCTGATCATCGGTGGTCTCTTCGGTGCCCTCGCAGGCTTCATCACCGCCCTGAGGAGCGCAGCGATCAACCCGTCCTTCTTCGCCACCGACATCACGTTCTTCGCCTACACCGTCCTCCTCGTCGGAGGCGCGGCGCGGGTGCTCGGGCCGGTCGCAGGTGCCATCATCTTCTGGTTCCTGCTCAGCTTCCTCGACCTGTTCTTCATCCAGGCAGCTGCCACCGACCTGATCCCCGACTCGATCATGACCCAGAACCAGGCCAGCCTCATGCGCTTCATCTTCATGGGTCTCGCTCTGATGCTGCTGATGATCTTCCGACCACAAGGCATATTCGGCGACCGGAAGGAGCTGGCCATCGATGCCCGCTGAGACCACCGCCCCCAAGGTCGGCACGGCAAGCGCGGCCGCCGCCGCCGAGACACTCGCGTCGGTGCCCCGTGAGCCTGGGGCGAAGAAGCCCGACCCGATTGTGGTCGCCGACCACGTAACCCGCACCTTCGGTGGCCTGACGGCGGTCGACGTCGACCACGTCGAGATCCAACGCGGCGTGATCACAGCCCTGATCGGCCCCAACGGCGCGGGCAAGACCACCTTCTTCAACCTGCTGACCGGTTTCGACCGTCCAGACACCGGCGACTGGTCCTTCAACGGCCGGAGCCTCAAGCGCGTCCCTGCCTACAAGGTCGCCCGGCTGGGCATGGTGCGCACGTTCCAGCTGACCAAGGTGCTGTCGAAGATGACCGTCATCGAGAACATGCGGGTGGGCGCCACCGGTCAGAAGGGTGAGACGCTGATGGGCGCCATGTTCAAGCCGCTCTGGCAAGGCCAGGAGGCGTCGAACACCGAGCGCGCCGACGCCCTGTTGGAGCGCTTCTTGCTGATCAAGAAGCGCGAAGACTTCGCCGGCGAGCTCTCCGGCGGTCAGCGGAAGCTGCTCGAGATGGCCCGTGCACTGATGGCCGACCCCGAGCTGGTCATGCTCGACGAGCCGATGGCAGGGGTGAACCCCGCGTTGAAGCAGTCCCTGCTCGGACACGTTAAGTCGCTTCGCGACGACGGCCGCACCGTCCTGTTCGTCGAACACGACATGGACATGGTGCGAGACATCTCCGACTGGGTCATCGTCATGGCTCAGGGCAAGATCATCGCCGAAGGTCCACCCGACTCCGTGATGGGAGACCAGCGAGTGATCGACGCCTACCTCGGCGCTCACCACGACACGGAGCTCACCTTCGAGGAGGAGGAACGAATCCTCGCCGAGGCCGAGGCCGAGGTAGAGGCCGAGGCCGGCGCCCGCCACCACGGCACGGGGACCGACGAGGAGGACCAGCGATGAGCGAGGCGAACCAGAACGTCCCCGGACGCGAGCAGCACCTCGCACAGGCCGAGGGTGCCGTCCTCCGGGCCGACGACCTGATCGCCGGGTACCTCCCCGGCGTCAACATCCTCAACGGCACCGACCTGTACTGCATGCCCGGCGAGCTGGTCGGCATCATCGGCCCCAACGGCGCCGGCAAGTCCACCCTGCTCAAGGCGCTCTTCGGCCTGGTGAAGATCCGCTCGGGGAAGGTGCTGCTGAAGGAACAGGACATCACCAACAAGCGGGCCGACGCCCTGGTCGCCGCCGGCATCGGCTTCGTCCCTCAGACGAACAACGTGTTCCCCTCGCTGACTGTCCAGGAGAACCTCGAGATGGGGACGTTCCAGAGCCCCAAGAAGTTCGCTCCACGCTTCGACTTCGTCACCGAGCTCTTCCCAGCCCTCCGCGATCGCCGCGCCCAGCGAGCGGGCTCGCTCTCGGGGGGTGAGCGGCAGATGGTGGCCATGGGCCGCGCCCTCATGATGGAGCCCTCGGTGCTCCTGCTCGACGAGCCGTCAGCCGGCCTCTCCCCCGTCATGCAGGACGAGGTCTTCGTGCAGACCCGGCGCATCAACCGCGCCGGTGTCTCGGTGGTCATGGTCGAGCAGAACGCCAGCCGGTGCCTGCAGATCTGTGACCGGGCCTACGTGCTCGACCAGGGTCAGAACGCCTACACAGGCACCGGACGCGAGCTCCTCCACGACCCCAAGGTCATTGAGCTCTACCTCGGGACCCTCGCCAAGGGCTGACCCCCGGCGTACGACGAAGCCCGGACCCTCATGTGAAGGTCCGGGCTCTGTCATGTCCCAGACCGGCTGGAAGCTCCAAGGTTCGATCCCTGGTGGCGCAGAAGCTCTTTCAGCGACAGCCCGGAGCAAGCAGTGGGGCCGGAGCACAGAGAAGGGCCCGGCCACCCGGCCGGGCCCTTCCGTTGAACCTTCTCGGTTGAGCCGAGGTCAGTTGATGACGCCGGAGACCGAGTCGATCTGGGTGTACTTGTTGTTCTGGCCGTACTCCTGGATACCGATGGTGGCCTTGTTCGGGCTACCGGTGTCGTTCAGGTCGCACGGACCGGAGACACCGTCGTAGTCGATGTCCTCGCCGGCCTCGAGCAGGTCGCGGCACTCCTCGAACGTCGAGCAGGTTTCGCCGTCCTTGGAGATGTTGATCAGCTCGCTTGCGATGGCCTCACCGGAGTCGTCACCGGCGGCGATCGCCGCAAGCGCCGACATGATGACCGCGTCGTACGACTGTGGTCCGTAGGTGAAGTCCGTCAGGCTCGGGTCGATCTCGAGCAGTCGGTCGTTGAACGACTCGTCGACCTCGCCCGGCGCCGGGAACGTGCCCTTGACGCCCTCGAGGTTGAAGTTCTGGTCCGAGTAGTCCGCCATGTTGCCGTCGACGAAGTAGAGCTGGATGTCCTGCGGACCGACACCCTTGGAGATCAGCTGCGGGACGATCTTGGTGGTCTCCTCGAAACCGATGAGCACCAGGGCGTCCGGCTGAGCCGAAGCGACCTTGTTGACCTCGGCGGTGAAGTTCTGCGCGTCGGCCGAGTAGAGGATGTACTCGGGAACGCTCGCCCCCTTCTCCTCGAGGATCTCTCGGGCGCGCTTCGCGAGGCCCTCGCCGTAGGAGTCCTGGCGGGCCATGATGGCAACGTTCGTGAAGCCGTCCTCGATCGCCAGGTTGGCGAGCACCTCACCCTGGAGGACGTCGGACGGAGCGGTGCGGAAGTACATGCCACCGTCGTCGTAGGTGTCGAACGCCGGCGAGGTGTTGGCCGGCGAGAAGTGCACGACCCCGGCACCGGTGATCTTGTCGATGACGCTGAGGGACACGCCCGACGCCGCGGCGCCGATGATCACGTCGACGTTGTCGTTGAGCAGGTTGTCGACCGACGCGCCTGCGATGTCGGGGGTGCCGTCGCCGGAGTCGGCCTTGAAGGAGCCGATCTCCTGGTCGAACACGCCACCGGCGTCGTTGATCTCCTGGATGGCGAGGTCGACACCGGCGAACTCGGGCGGGCCGAGGAACGCGAGGTCGCCGGTCTGGGGCAGCAGCGCGCCGATGTTGAGCACGCCGTCACCCTGTGCAGCCGGGGACTCAGCAGCGTCCGGGCTCTCGGTGTTGTTGCCCTCGCTGCCGGTGTCGGTCTCGCCGCCACAGGCGGTCAGCACAAGCGTTGCGGTAGCCAGGACGGCAGCCGCGCGCCAGGCACGGGTTGGGCGAATCATGGAGCCTCCGTCGAAAGGGAGTTTGCGGGCAGACCCAGGCCGGCCCAAGACCGGGCAGGGGTGACCGCGTCCGAATGTTGGAGCGAACCTAGCGCGGAACTCCCCGTGTGATGAGGCCCTCCTAGGCAATTGGGGCCTTGTCGTTGCCATTTCGTGACCTGGTCTGGCCCATCTGGTTCACGTGGGACGTGAGTTGCTGGTTCACATGGGGGGTCAGCTACCGGCTCCTCCGGCGATCTGGGGGCCATGGGTGATGACCCCTTCGGCGACCTGGCGCATGGACAGGCGCAGGTCCATCGCGGTCTTCTGGATCCACCGGAAGGACTCAGGCTCGCTGAGGTCGAGCTGGTGCTGGAGGATCCCCTTCGCGCGGTCGACCAGCTTGCGAGTCTCGAGACGCTCGGTCAGGTCGGCGACCTCCGCCTCGAGCATGTGGAGCTCGGCGAAGCGGCTGACCGCCATCTCGATCGCCGGCACCAGGTCGTCCTTGGTGAACGGCTTGACCAGGTAGGCCATCGCCCCGGCGTCACGGGCGCGCTCGACGAGGTCGCGCTGGCTGAAGGCGGTGAGGATCACGACCGGGGCGATCCGCTGCTCCGCGATCCGCTGGGCCGCGCTGATCCCGTCGAGCTTGGGCATCTTCACGTCGAGGACCACGAGGTCGGGCCGCAGCTCCTCGGCGAGATCGATGGCGCGCTCGCCGTCGCCCGCTTGTCCGACCACGTCGTAGCCCTCCTCGCCCAGCATCTCGGCCAGGTCGAGCCGGATCAGGGCCTCGTCCTCTGCGATGACGACACGACGGGTGGGGGCGTTGCTCGGCTGCTGGCTCACGGCAGCAAGGCTAGTGGGGCATGCACGACGCACGCACATCGGTGTCGGAGCCTTCCGGTACGGTTGGGGCCGCGAGCTTTGCCGGGTTGGTGGAACGGTAGACACTGCGGCCTCAAAAGCCGTTGCCCGCAAGGGCGTGTGGGTTCGACTCCCACACCCGGCACCCGTGCGCGGCGACCCCCGACGTTGTCGGAGGTCTCCGGAACCATCTGCCCATGGGACACATCGGGTCCGAGGAAACGGTGGCAAGCGCCCTGCGTGACTCCGACGCCGGGATGCCTGATGCCGAGAACGCCACGAAGCACGCCGTGGCCGTCAAGACCATCCGTCGCTGGCGGCGGGAGTACCAGCGCCGGGGCGCCCGCGGGGTCAGGCGCACCTTGCCGCGAGATGTCCGCGCTGCTGCGAAGCCCCGCTGTATCCCGCTGCCTACACGGAGCTGTTCGGCTGGTACCTCGGCGACGGCCACATCTTTGAGGGACGGCGCGGCGTCTACGCGCTGCACATCTTCAACGACGCCAGGTACGCAACGCTCAACGCCCGCATCGGAGATCTCATGCGCATGGTGAAGCCGGGTGCAGACCGCACACGAGACAAATACCTGGCGCAGTCATCACCACCGTGGGCTGGAAGCACTGGCCGTGCCTGTTTCCGCAGCACGGCCCTGGCCGCAAACATGAGCGCAAGCTTGCACTCGAGGACTGGCAGGTCATCGTGGGGTCCTCACCGGCCGACCTGTTGAGGGGCTGTTCCACTCGGACGGATGCAGGGTGAAGAACTGGACCACGCGGGTCGTCCCAGGTGAGAAGAAGAGGTACGACTACCCGCGGTGGCAGTTCGTCAACCACTCCCCCGACATACGCACCTGGTGCACCGGCGCCCTCGACCTGCTGGACATCCTGTGGAGGCGCAGAGCAGCTGGAAGACCATCTCCGTCTCCACCCGTGCCGGTGTGGCTCGCCTGGACGAGCTGGTCGGCCCAAGTGCTAGTCGGGCGGCGCCGACTCGGTGCTCCTACACTCTTCCGCGTGCCTCTCCTCAGCGTCGACGACCTGCTACCGCATCGGCCGATGAGGGTCACGGTCAACGGCACCTCGGGGTCGGGCAAGACCACCCTGGCGACGCGGATCGGTAAGGTGCTCGACCTCCCCCACACCGAGACCGACGGGCTCTTCCACGGCCCCGGGTGGACCCCGAGACCAGACTTCCTCGACCAGGTGCGGAAGCTGACGTCACAGCCACGCTGGGTCTGCGAGTATCAGTACGATCCGGCCCGGCCCCTCATCGCGGATCGGGCCGACCTGGTGGTCTGGCTCGACCTCCCCGTGCCGATCGTGATGTGGCGCGTCGTACGCCGCACCGCCGTCCGCCGGCTGTTACGGCAGGAGCTGTGGAACGGCAACCGCGAGGGGCCCCTGCGCGCGTTCTTCACCGACCGCGAGCACATCGTGCGCTACGCCTGGACCAGCCGCCACATGGCGGAGGACCGGGTTCGCTGTCTCCTGGCCTCGCACCCCGCGCTGCCCGTCGTACGTCTCCGGTCGCATCGTGAGGTTGAACGGTGGCTCGCCGGACCGCTGACGGCCGCGAGGTGAAGGGTCAGCGTTTGCGGCGGTAGGCGGGCGCGACCTCGTTGATCGCGTCGCCCATGCGGTGCACCCGCAGCGCGTTGGTGGACCCGGGGATGCCCGGCGGGCTGCCGGCGATGATCACCACGAGGTCGCCGTCCTCGACCCGGCCGATCTTGAGGAGCGCCTCGTCGACCTGCTTGACCATCTCGTCGGTGTGCTCGACGGCCGAGACCTTGAACGTCTCGATGCCCCACGACAACGACAGCTGTGAGCGAACGGAGGCCAGAGGCGTGAACGCGAGGATCGGGATGTCGCCCCGGTGGCGCGAGAGCCGCCGCGCAGAGTCACCGCTCTGGGTGAAGGCCACCAGGTACTTCGCGCCGACCCGCTCCGCGACCTCGGTGGCCGCCTTGGCGATCACGCCGCCCTTGGTGCGCGGCTGCCAGTCGATCTGCGCCATCCGGTGCATCCCGCTGCGCTCGGTCGACTCGAGGATGCGCGCCATGGTGCGCACCGTCTCGATCGGGTAGTCGCCCACGCTGGTCTCGCCCGAGAGCATCACGGCGTCGGCGCCGTCGAGGAGCGCATTGGCGACGTCGGACGCCTCCGCGCGCGTCGGACGCGGGTTGGTCATCATCGACTCGAGCATCTGGGTGGCCACGATCACCGGCTTGGCGTTGCGCCGGGCGAGGTCGACGACCCGTGCCTGGATCATCGGCACGTCCTCGAGGGGGCACTCCACACCGAGGTCGCCGCGGGCCACCATGAAGCCGTCGAAGGCCTTGATGATCTCGTCGAGCTTCTCGATCGCCTGAGGCTTCTCGATCTTGGCGATGACCGGGAGGAAGATCCCCTCCTCCTCCATGATCGTGCGGACGTCCTCGACGTCCTTCGCCGAGCGCACGAATGACAGAGCGACGAAGTCGACGGTCAGGTGCAGGGCGAACCGCAGGTCGTCCTTGTCCTTCTCGGACAGCGCAGGAACGGAGACCGCAACGCCGGGGAGGTTGATCCCCTTGTTGTCACTGACCGTTCCCCCCACGACCACGCGGGTGGTGACCTCGGTGCCCTCAACCGCGGTCACCTCGAGCCGTACCTTGCCGTCGTCGATGAGGACCGGGTCTCCGACCTCGACGTCCCCGGGCAGGCCGTCGTACGTCGTCGAGCAGACGTCGCCGTCTCCGGGGACGTCGCGGGTCGTGATCGTGAACCGCGCGCCGTCCTCGAGCTCGACCGGCCCGTCGGCAAAGCGGCCGAGCCGGATCTTGGGCCCCTGGAGGTCGGCGAAGATCCCGACACCGTGGCCCGACTCGTCCGAGGCCTTGCGGACGAGTTCGTAGGCCCTCTCGTGGTCGGCGTACGAGCCGTGGCTCATGTTGAGCCTGGCGACGTCCATGCCGGATTCGACGAGCTGCCGGAGGGCGGCGGGGGTGGAGGTTGCGGGACCGAGGGTGCAGACGATCTTGGCTCTACGCACGCACCGACCCTAGCGTCCGCTACTTGATCGTTCCAACCCGTCTCGACGGGGCGATGGTTTACCAGGGTATGCAGGAGAACTGTCTCTTCCCATGGCAAGTTCCCCATGGGAAGAGACAACTTGCCTGCATACCCTGGTAATTGGTAGTTCGACCCTCAGACGGTGAGGGGGCGCTCCGTCGGGGGGATCGGGGCGGGGAGCGTCGTGGAGCCGGTGAGGTACTTGTCCACGGCAGCCGCCGCCGCACGCCCCTCGGCAATCGCCCACACGATCAGCGACTGGCCGCGGCCGGCGTCACCGGCGACGAAGACACCGTCGACCGAGGACATGTACTCGCCGTCGCGAGCGACGTTGCCGCGCGCGTCGAGGTCGACCTCGAGCTGGGCCACCAGACCCTCCTGCTGCGGGCCGGTGAAGCCCATCGCGAAGAGCACGAGGTCGGCCATGATCTCGCGCTCGGTGCCCTCGACCTCCTCGAACCGGCCGTCGCGCATCTCCACCTCGACCAGTCGCAGGGCCCGGACGTTGCCGTCCTGGTCGCCGAGGAACTCCTTGGTCGAGACCGAGTAGACCCGCTCGCCGCCCTCCTCGTGAGCCGAGGAGACCCGGTAGGTCATCGGATAGGTCGGCCAGGGCTGGTTCGGCGGTCGCTCCTCACCTGGCTGCGGCAGGATCTCGAGCTGGGTGACCGACTTCGCGCCCTGCCGGTGGGAGGTGCCGAGGCAGTCAGCACCGGTGTCGCCACCGCCGATGATCACGACGTGCTTGCCGGTCGCTGTGATCTGGTCGGCTACCTCGTCGCCGAGCGCGACTCGGTTGGCCTGGGGCAGGAACTCCATGGCCTGGTGGATGCCATTGAGCTCGCGGCCGGGGATGGGCAGGTCACGTGCGACCGTCGAGCCCATGGCCAGCACCACGGCGTCGTACCGGTCGCGCAGCTGCTGACCGGTCATTTCCGCGCCGACGTCGACGCCGGCACGGAAGACCGTGCCCTCCTTCTTCATCTGTTCGAGGCGGCGGTCGAGGTACTTCTTCTCCATCTTGAACTCGGGGATGCCGTAGCGCAGCAGGCCGCCGATGCGGTCCGCGCGCTCGTACACCGCGACCGTGTGCCCGGCCCGGGTCAGCTGCTGGGCGGCGGCGAGGCCGGCCGGACCTGATCCGATCACCGCGACGGTCTTCCCGCTGAGCCACTCGGGCGGCTGCGGGCGGACGTAGCCGGAGTCCCAGGCCCGGTCCGCGATCGCCACCTCGATGTTCTTGATGGTCACCGGGTCCTGGTTGATGCCGAGCACGCACGCGGTCTCGCAGGGCGCGGGGCACAGACGGCCGGTGAACTCCGGAAAGTTGTTCGTCGCATGGAGGCGCTCGCTCGCGCCGTCCCAGTCGTCGCGCCAGACCAGGTCGTTCCACTCCGGGATGATGTTGCCCAGCGGGCACCCCTGGTGGCAGAACGGGATGCCGCAGTCCATGCAACGCCCCGCCTGCGTGTTGATGATCGGGAGCAACGAACGTCCGGCCCCGCCGGGGTAGACCTCGTTCCAGTCGCCCACCCGCTCCTCGACGGGACGACGGGAGGCCACCTCCCGGCCGTGCTTGAGGAAACCTCTGGGGTCAGCCATGCAGCGCCTCCATCATCTTGGTCGCGGCCTCGTCCTCGGTGAGACCTTCCTCGAGCGCCTCGGCTCTCGCCTCGAGCACCCGCTTGTAGTCGCTGGGCATGACCTCGGTGAACCGGGTCAGGGACGCCGGCCAGTCCTCGAGCAGCCGGGCGGCCACGGCGGAGTCGGTCTCCTCGTGGTGCCGGCGTACGGCGTCCTCGAGCTCCTTCGCGGCCTCGCCGGAGACCGGGCGCAGCTCCACGAGCTCGGGGTTGACCCTGCCCTCGTCCAGATCGAGCACGAACGCCACGCCGCCGGACATGCCCGCGGCGAAGTTGCGTCCGATCGGACCGAGTACGACGACCGTGCCGCCCGTCATGTACTCGCAACCGTGGTCCCCGACCCCCTCGACGACCGCGAGGGCCCCGGAGTTGCGGACGCAGAACCGTTCCCCGACCTGGCCGCGGAGGAAGACCTCACCGGAGGTGGCGCCGTAGCCGATGACGTTGCCGGCGATGATCTCGCGCTCGGCGGTGAAGGCCGCTGAGCGGTCCGGACGCACCACGATGCGCCCACCGGACAGACCCTTCCCGACGTAGTCGTTGGCGTCGCCCTCGAGACGGAGGGTGACACCGCGCGGGACGAACGCACCGAAGGACTGTCCGGCCGACCCGGTGAAGGTGATGTCGATCGTGCCGTCCGGGAGGCCCTCGGCCTTGTAGCGCTTGGTCACCTCGTGGCCGAGGATCGTGCCGACCGTGCGGTTGACGTTACGGATCTCGAGCTGGGCCCGCACCGGCTCGCCACGCTCGAGGGCGTCGGCTGCGAGCTCCACGAGCTTGTTGTCGAGGGCCTTGTCGAGACCGTGGTCCTGGCCGGTGGTGTTTCGCAGGGGCGTGCCCTCCGGAAGCGCCGGCACGTGCAGGATCGGGGCCAGGTCGAGCCCCGCCGCCTTCCAGTGGTCGACCGCCTTCGAGACGTCGAGCATCTCGGCGTGGCCGATCGCCTCGTCGAGCGAGCGGAACCCCAGCTCGGCGAGGTACTCACGCACCTCCTCGGCGACGTACTCGAAGAAGTTCACGACGAACTCGGGCTTGCCGGTGTAGCGCTCACGGAGCACCGGGTTCTGCGTCGCGATGCCGACCGGGCAGGTGTCGAGGTGGCAGACCCGCATCATGATGCAGCCGGAGACCACCAACGGCGCCGTCGCGAAGCCGAACTCCTCGGCCCCGAGGAGCGCCGCCACGATCACGTCTCGCCCGGTCTTGAGCTGGCCGTCGGTCTGGACGACGATCCGGTCGCGCAGGCCGTTGAGCAGCAGGGTCTGCTGGGTCTCGGCGAGACCCAGCTCCCAGGGACCACCGGCGTGCTTGAGCGAGGTCAGCGGCGAGGCGCCGGTGCCGCCGTCGTGGCCGGAGATGAGCACCACGTCCGCGTGGGCCTTCGACACCCCCGCCGCGACGGTCCCGACCCCGACCTCGGCGACGAGCTTGACGTGGATCCGCGCCGAGGGGTTGGAGTTCTTGAGGTCGTGGATCAGCTGGGCCAGATCCTCGATCGAGTAGATGTCGTGGTGCGGAGGCGGCGAGATCAGCCCCACTCCGGGAGTGCTGTGCCGGGTCTTGGCGACCCAGGGGTACACCTTGTGGCCGGGCAGCTGGCCACCCTCGCCGGGCTTCGCGCCCTGCGCCATCTTGATCTGGATGTCGTCGGAGTTGGTGAGGTACTCCGCGGTCACACCGAAGCGGCCCGAGGCGACCTGCTTGATCGACGAGCGGCGCTCGGGGTCGTAGAGGCGGTCGGCGTCCTCGCCGCCCTCACCGGTGTTGGACTTGCCGCCCAGCCGGTTCATGGCGATCGCGAGGGTCTCGTGGGACTCCTTGCTGATCGAGCCGTAGGACATCGCACCGGTCGAGAAGCGCTTGACGATCTCGGAGACCGGCTCGACCTCCTCGATCGGGATCGGCCCGCGGTCGCTCTTGAACCCGAACAGGCCGCGCAGCGTCATCAGCCGCTCGGACTGCTCGTCCACGCGCTGGGTGTACTGCTTGAAGACGTCGTACCGGCCAGACCGCGTCGAGTGCTGGAGGCGGAAGACGGTCTCGGGGTCGAACAGGTGCGGCTCTCCCTCGCGACGCCACTGGTACTCGCCCCCGATCTCCAGGGCGCGGTGGGCCGGCGGGAGCCCGTCGACCGGGTAGGCCTTGCGGTGCCTTTGCGCGACCTCCTCGGCAACCGTGTCGATGTCGATGCCGCCGAGCTTGCTGACGGTGCCGGTGAAGTACCTGTCGACCAGCGCCTGGGAGAGCCCCACCGCCTCGAAGATCTGTGCGCCGGTGTACGAGGCGACCGTCGAGACCCCCATCTTGCTCATCACCTTGAGCACGCCCTTGCCGAGCGACCTCACGAGGTTCTTGACGGCCTTGTCGGGGGCGACGTCGACGAAGTGGCCGTCGCGCGCGAGGTCCTCGACGGTCTCCATCGCGAGGTAGGGGTTGACCGCGGCGGCGCCGTAGCCGATGAGCAGCGCGACGTGGTGCACTTCGCGTACGTCACCGGCCTCGACGATGAGACCGACCTGGGTGCGGGTCTTCTCGCGGACCAGGTGGTGGTGCACGGCGCCGGTGAGCAGCAGCGACGGGATCGGCGCGAGCTCGGCGGTGGAGTGCCGGTCGGAGAGCACGATGATGCGGGCGCCGTTGGCGATCGCCTCGGACACCTCGGTGCAGATCTCGTCGATGCGGCGGGACAGCGCCTCTCCCCCGCCCTCGACCTCGTAGAGGCCGCGGGCGACGTGGGTGATGAAGCCGGGCAGGTCGCCGTCCCGGTTGATGTGGCGGATCTTGGCGAGCTCGTCGTTGTCGATCACGGGGAAGGGCACGACGACCTGGCGGCACGAGGCCGGGGTCGGCTCGAGGAGGTTGGCCTCGGGGCCGATGGTGCCCTGGAGCGAGGTGACGAGCTCCTCACGGATCGCGTCGAGCGGCGGGTTGGTCACCTGCGCGAACAGCTGGGTGAAGTAGTCGAACAGCAACCGCGGCCGGTCCGACAGCGCGGCGATCGGGGTGTCGGTTCCCATCGAGCCGATCGGTTCCGCGCCGGTCCGCGCCATCGGCGTGAGGATGATCCGCTTCTCCTCCTCGGAGTAGCCGAAGATCTGCTGGCGGCGGGTCACCGAGGCGTGAGTGTGGACGATGTGCTCGCGGTCGGGCAGGTCGTCGAGGTGGATGAGGCCGGCGTGCAGCCACTCGTCGTAGGGATGGTCCGCCGCGAGCTCGGTCTTGATCTCCTCGTCCTCGATGATCCGGTGCTCGGCCGTGTCGACGAGGAACATGCGGCCCGGCTGGAGCCGGCCCTTGCGTACGACGGTCGCCGGGTCGATGTCGAGGACGCCGACCTCGGAGGCCATGACGACCAGACCCTCGTCGGTCACCCAGTAGCGACTCGGGCGCAGACCGTTGCGGTCGAGCACGGCGCCGATCTGGGTCCCGTCGGTGAACACCACCGCGGCGGGGCCGTCCCACGGCTCCATCATCGAGGCGTGGAACTCGTAGAACGCACGGCGCTTGGGGTCCATCTCGGCGTGGTTCTCCCACGCCTCGGGGATCATCATCAGCACGGCGTGAGGAAGCGAGCGGCCGCCCATGTGCAGCAGCTCGAGGACCTCGTCGAAGGATGCGGAGTCCGAGGCGCCCGGGGTGCAGACCGGGTAGAGCCGCTCCATGTCGCCGGGGATCAGGTCGCTCTTGAGGAGGGCCTCGCGGGCGCGCATCCAGTTGCGGTTGCCCATGACGGTGTTGATCTCGCCGTTGTGGGCGATGAAGCGGAACGGGTGGGACAGCGGCCAGCTCGGGAAGGTGTTCGTCGAGAACCGGGAGTGGACCACGCCGACGGCGGACTCCATCCGCTCGTCGCGCAGGTCGGGGTAGAACCGGTCGAGCTGGTCGGTGGTGAGCATGCCCTTGTAGGCGATGGTCCGCGAGGACAGCGACGGGAAGTACACGTCGGTCTCACGCTCGGCCCTCTTGCGGACCACGAAGGCGAGCCGCTCGAGCGCCATGCCCACGAGGCGGCCGCCGGTGGCGGTCACGAAGAGCTGGCTGAAGGTCGGCATCACGCTCAGCGCGGTGGCACCGAGGATGCCGGGCTCGACGGGGACCTCGCGCCAGCCGAGGACGGAGAGACCCTCCTCGGCGGCGATCTCCTCGATGCGGGCCCGGGTCTTGGCGACGTGCTCGTCGTCGCCGGGGAGGAACGCGGTGCCGACGGCGTAGGTGCGGGCCGGCGGAAGCTCGAAGTCGACGACGGACCGGAAGAACCTGTCCGGGACCTGCAAGAGGATGCCGGCGCCGTCACCGGAGTCGGGCTCGGCCCCCGTGGCGCCACGGTGCTCGAGGTTGCGCAGGGCGGTGATCGCCTTGGCAACGATGTCGTGGCTGGCAACGCCGGTCAGGGTTGCGACGAAGGCGACACCGCACGCGTCGTGCTCGTGTAGTCCGTCGTAGAGCCCCTGGGGCGGCGGGAATGCTTGCATGAGGCACTCTCCCGTCGTCGTCGTGACATCGGCACGACGAGTGTCGTGCCGGAGTTGTCATGTGCATGAGTGCGCGGGACGACATTGGCCCAGGCGGAAACGAAAGCCTACAACATCGCGGCCTGCCGGAGCCGGGTCGGCGCGAAGCGAAGATCACATGCCGGACAGGTCTGGGCCGAGGTTTGAAACCGGGCGGACCGGGGTAGTCGGCCGCTTCTCGGGCTACCCCAGGTTGGCGCCCACGGCGGCGCCGATCCCGTACGTCAGGGCCGCCGCGCCGGCGCCCAGGGCCATCTGACGGGCACCGCCGTAGAGCCATGTGCGGTTGGTGATCTGGGTGACCACCGCGCCGGCACCGAACAGCGCGACCAGGGTGATCACGAGCCCCGGCAGCAGCGTGTTCGCGCCGAGCAGGTACGGCAGTAGCGGCATGAGGGCACCGAGCGCGAAGGCGAGGAACGACGACACCGCCGCCAGCATCGGGGAGGCCAGGTCGTGGGGGTCCACCCCGAGCTCCTCGCGCGCGTGGACCTTCACGGCGTTGTCGACGTCGCGGTGGACCTGCATGGCGACCTCGAGCGCGAGCTCCTCGTCGAGCCCCTTGTCGACGTACATCTGGGCGAGCTCGTGCGCCTCCCCCTCGGGGTTCGCCAGGATCTCCGCGCGCTCCTTCTCGACCTCGCGCGCCGCGGACTCCGACTGACTGGCGACCGAGACGTACTCGCCCACCGCCATCGAGAACGCGCCGGCGGCGAGACCCGCGAAACCGGCCAGGATCACGGCCTCCCGTCCACCGGAACCACCCACGACGCCCGCGATCAGCGCGACGTTGGAGACCAGCCCGTCGCTGGCACCGAAGACGGCGGGTCGCAGCCAGCCGCCGGTGACGTCGGGGTGCTCGTGGCCGATCGAGGGAATCTGCTGGTCGTGGGCGCTCATGGGCCAAAACTATCCGGGTCGACGGGCGAAATCATCGAAGGATTGCCTCACCTCACAGCAGCGGCCCCGGCCCGCCTACCGCGCCGGCGGTGGCTCGCCGGCAGGGTCGTCGCCGGTCTCCGCGACGGTCCCGCCCGGCTCGGTCGGCTCGCCCGCTTCCGGGGTGCGACCGCCCTCCCCGCGTGCCCGACCGCCGTTCTCGGCGGCGCCGCCCGGCTCGACCCTGAACACGTTCTCCTCGCGGCCAGGATGCCTGCGCGCCGACCAGACGAAGTACGCTGCAGCGGCGAGGAACAGCACGATCGACGTCCACACGTTCAGCCGCAGGCCCAGGACATCGCTCATCTGCACTGTGTCGATGCGCAGCGCCTCGATCCACGCCCGCCCCGCTGTGTAGCCCATGACGTAGAGAGCGAAGGCACGGCCGTAGCCGAGCCGGAACCGGCGGTCGGCCCAGATCACGAGGCCCGCGACGCCGAGGTTCCACACGAACTCGTACAGGAAGGTGGGGTGGAAGGTCTCCACGTCGGCGAAGCCCTCGGGCCGGCGTGCAGGGTCGATCTCCAGCGCCCACGGCAGCGTCGTCGGCCGTCCGAAGAGCTCCTGGTTGAACCAGTTGCCCCAGCGGCCGATCGCCTGGGCGATGGCGACCCCTGGTGCGAGGGCGTCGATGAGCGGGAGGAACTTCACGCCCGCCTGGCGCGCGCCGATCCAGGCGCCCAGCGCACCGAAGCCGATGGCGCCCCAGATGCCCAGACCGCCCTGCCACACGTACAGCGCCGTGACCGGGTCGCGCCCCTCGCCGAAGTACAGCTCGTAGTCGGTGAGGACGTGGTAGATCCGCCCGCCCACCAGGCCGAAGGGCACCGCCCAGATCGCGATGTCCGCGACCTGTCCGGGCTTGCCTCCGCGGGCGACCCAGCGCTTGTCCCCGAGCCACACCGCGACGACGACGCCCAGGATGATCGCGAGCGCGTAGGCCCGCAACGGGAACGGGCCGAGGTACCACACCCCCTGGTCGGGGCTGGGGATCGAGGCGAGGTTCACGACGTGGGGCTACTTTCTCTCTTCGAGCAAGGCGGTCAGGTCCTCGGCGAGGTGGGCGGCGGAGGTTCCTTCGGTCCACACGATCGGCGAGCGGTCCCGGTCGTCGATCGCCACGATCTGGGTCCCGTGGGCGACCTCGTAGCCACCGGAAGGCATCCGGGTCCCCTCCTCGATCGGCACCCCGAGCTCACCGGCGACGTCGACGATCGTCTCGAGGTCGCCGGTCAGGCCCTCGAACCTCGGGTTGAAGCGGTCGAGGTACTCCCGAAGCGTCGCCGGGTCGTCTCGCGCCGGGTCGCTGGTGACGAGCAGCACGTCGACCTGGTCACGGTCCTCGTCGTCGAGCCGAGTCAGGGCCGAGGCGATGTCGGCCATCACGATCTGGCAGATGTCGGGGCAGTGGGTGTAGCCGAAGAAGACCAGCGTGATCGCTGCGGTGGTGTGCTCGGTCAACGAGAAGTCCGAGCCGTCCGTCGCGGTCAACGTCGCCTCGGGCACGACGTACTGGTCGGTGAGCACCGCACCGTGCATGCCGTCGGCGTTGCTCTCGGTGAAACCGCTCGTGGTCGCCGTCGGCTCGGCACCCCCGCAGCCCGCCACGGCCACCAGGGCCAGCGCGGCGATGGCAGCCCCGGCCAGGCGGCGACGCTCAGCGCCCACGACGCACGCCCGCTGCCAGCTCCCGGGTCAGCTCACCCAGGGACGCCAGCCCGGTACGCCGGTCGTGGCCGGCGTCGAGGATCCGGCGCACGAAGGCCGACCCGACGATCACGCCGTCGGCGTAGCCCGCGACCTCGGCCGCCTGGTCCCCTGTCGACACCCCGAGCCCGACGCCGACGGGCAGGTCGGTCACCTTGCGGGTGCGGGCGACGAGCGGCTCGGCGAGGGTGCTGGTGCTCTCCCGGGCGCCGGTGACACCCATCACCGCGGTCGCGTAGACGAACCCATGGCACGCCGCGGTGGTCATCGCCAAGCGCTCGTCGGTGGACGACGGGGCGACGAGGAAGATCTTGTCGAGGTCGTGGGCGTCGGCAGCGGCGACCCACTCGTCTGCCTCGTCGGGGACGAGGTCGGGGGTGATCAGGCCCGAGCCTCCGGCCGAGGCGAGGTCGGCTGTGAACTGCTCGACGCCGTACCTCTCGACGGGGTTCCAGTAGGTCATCACGACGACCTTGGCACCGGCCCGCGCGACCGCCTCCACGGTCCGCAGCACGTCGGCAGTGCGGATCCCGCCCTCGAGGGCGCGCTGGGCCGCCTCCTGGATCGTGGGGCCGTCCATGACCGGGTCGCTGTAGGGCATGCCGACCTCGATCACGTCGCAGCCGTTCTCGACCATGGTCCGCATGGCCTCGACCGAGCCGTCCACGTCGGGGAAGCCGGCCGGCAGGTAGCCGACCAGAGCGGCTCGTCCCTCTCCCCGGGCGGCCTCGAACACGGGCCGGGTGCTTGCGCTCACAGCTGGACCTCCCCCGACCCCTCGCCTGCCGCATCCACCGGTCCGGAGCCGGCGGCGGCGTCCGGACGCGTCGCGCCGAGCCCGAACCACTCGATGGCGGTGCCCATATCCTTGTCGCCGCGTCCGGAGAGGTTGACCACGATCACCGCGTCGGGGCCGAGCTCCTCGCCCAGACCGAGTACGCCTGCGACGGCGTGGGCGGACTCGATCGCAGGGATGATCCCCTCGGTGCGGGACAGCAGCGCCATGGCGTCCATCGCCTGCGCGTCGGTGATCGGGCGGTACTCCGCGCGGCCGGTCTCGGCGAGCCAGGCGTGCTCGGGGCCCACCCCGGGATAGTCGAGGCCGGCGGAGATGGAGTGGGACTCCACCGTCTGCCCGTCCTCGTCCTGGAGCACGTAGGTCCGGGCCCCGTGGAGGACCCCGACCTCGTGCGCCCAGATCGTCGCCGCGTGGCGGGCCGTGTCCACGCCGTCCCCTGCCGCCTCGAAGCCGTACAGCCGTACCGAGGGCTCGTCGATGAACGTCTCGAACATGCCGATCGCGTTGGACCCGCCTCCGACGCAGGCGGCCACTGCGTCGGGCAGCCGGCCGATCAGCTCCTCGCACTGCACCCGGGTCTCGTCGCCGATCCCGCGGCAGAAGTCGCGCACCATCGCGGGGAACGGGTGGGACCCCGCCGCGGTGCCGAGCATGTAGTGGGTGTCGTCCACGCTGGCCACCCAGTCGCGTAGGGCCTCGTTGATCGCGTCCTTCAGGGTTCGCGACCCGGACTTCACCGCGACCACCTCGGCGCCCAGGAGGTGCATGCGTGCGACGTTGAGAGCCTGCCGCTCGGTGTCGACCTCGCCCATGTAGATCACGCAGTCGAGCCCGAGGTACGCACAGGCGGTCGCGGTCGCCACCCCGTGCTGACCGGCGCCGGTCTCGGCGATCACCCGTGACTTGCCCATCCGCTTGGTGAGCAGCGCCTGCCCGAGGACGTTGCGGATCTTGTGCGCCCCCGTGTGGTTGAGGTCCTCGCGCTTGAGCAGGATGCGTGCCCCCGCGACCTCGCTGAGCTTCGTGGCGTCGTAGAGCAGGCTGGGCGTTCCGGCGTACTCCTTCAGCATGCGCTCGAACTCGGCGGTGAAGTCCGGGTCGGCCATCGCGTCCTGCCAGGCCGCGGTGAGCTCGTCGTGGGCGGCGATCAGCGCCTCGGGCATGAACCGGCCACCGAACCGGCCGAAATGGCCGTGCTCGTCAGGGAGTGCAGACATGGGTGCGTGTGTCTTTCAGTTGCGGTGCTTGAGCGCGGGGTGGGCGCCTGCGGCGACGAGGTCGGCGACCGCGCTGCGCGGGTCCTTCCCCCTCACCAGGGTCTCCCCCACGAGGACGACGTCCGCGCCCTGCTTGGCGTACTCGAACACGTCGTGGGGCCCACGGACGCCGGACTCCGCCACCCGCACCACGTCGTCGGGGATGCGGGGGGCCAGCCGGGCGAACGTGTCGCGGTCCACCTCGAGCGTCTTGAGGTTGCGGGCGTTCACACCGATCAGTGTTGCCCCGGCGTCCAAGGCCCGCTCGACCTCCTCCTCGTCGTGCACCTCCACCAGAGGGGTCAGGCCGATGGACTGGGCTCGGTCGATGAGGCACTCGAGGGCGAACTGGTCGAGGGCCGCGACGATCAGCAGGGCGAGGTCCGCACCCGCCGCCCGGGCCTCCCACAACTGGTAGGAGGTCACGATGAAGTCCTTGCGCAACACCGGGATGTCCACCGCGGCGCGCACGGCCCGCAGGTCCTCGAGGCTGCCGCCGAACCTGCGCTGCTCGGTCAGGACGCTGATCGCGGCGGCCCCGCCCGCCTCGTAGTCGGCCGCGAGGGCGGCCGGGTCGGAGATGTCGGCGAGCGCTCCCTTGCTGGGGCTCGAGCGCTTGACCTCGGCGATCACGCTCACCTCAGGGGCACGGAACCGCGGCATCGGGTCGAGCGCGTCCGGCGCCCGACGTGCGGCCGCCTGGACCTCCGGGAGAGGTACGGCGGCCTCGCGCTCGGCGAGGTCGACGCGGACGCCGTCGACGATCTCGTCGAGAACGGACATGACGAACCTCGCATCACGGTCGGGTCTCCTGGGGTCTCTAGACTCTCACGGTGGGCCCTGCCCCCCGGCGGGGAGGTCCGGATAGAGAGCGAGGACGACGAGTCGATGAGCTACCCACCCGAACCGCCCCCGGGTTCCGGCTACGGCTATGGCTACGGCCAGCCCTACGGTCCGCCCGTCGCCGTCACCAACGGCAAGGCCACCGCCTCCCTGGTCACCGGAATCGCCTCACTCGTGCTGTCGTGGTGCTGCGGTCTCGGCCTCGTCGGCATCGTGGCCGTCGTCCTGGGAGCCAAGGCACGCAAGGAGATCGTGGCCAGCCGCGGCACCCAGCAAGGCGACGGCCTCGCGCTCGGAGGCATCGTCACCGGCGCCATCGCCGCGGCACTGGGGCTGCTCTTCCTGATCCTCATCATCTTGGCGATCATCACCGGCGCGTCCTTCGAGACGACCACGACCACGACAACCGCCGGCACTGCGCTCTGACCGTGTGGCGCGTCGCGCCTCAGGTGCTCGTCAAGCCCGTCCCGGCACGGTAGCGTCCCCGCGACGAGTCGCACCTGACACAGGGGTAAGTTCATGAGCTACACACCTCCACCGCCTCCGCCGGATGCCGGCGGCTACGGATACGCCACACCGCAGACCAACCAGAAGGCGCTCTGGTCGATGATCCTCGGGATCCTCTCGATCGTCGCCTGCGGCCTCCTCGCCGGCGTCCCGGCACTCATCCTCGGCAGCTCGGCCAAGAAGGAGATCGCCGCCGCGCAAGGCGCTCAGACCGGCGAGGGCATGGCCACCGCCGGTGTGGTGCTCGGCTGGATCTCGGTGGCGATCAGCGTCGTCGTCCTGCTCTTCTTCGTCGGAGGTGTCGCCTCCGGCGGCGCGCTGTAGGAGGTCCCGGCTACCGGGGCTCAGTGCCCGTCGTCGTGGCCGTGATCGCCCGTCTCGTCGGCCGCCTGGTCGTCGTCGTGGGTGTGCCCGCCGTCGTCGGGGTGCGAGTAGGCGTGCGGCAGGATCAGCCGGACCGGGTCGGACTCCGGCTCGTCCGGGTCGACGGACGTGTAGGTGATCCCGTTCGGGTAGGCCCCTACGTCGAGGGTGTCGAGGACGGTCCCCGTGGCCAGGTCCACGACGCTGACGGTGCCGTCGTACACGTTCGTCACCCACGCCCGGGTCTCCTCCGGGTCGACGCTGAGGCCGTGCGGGCCCGAGCCGACCTCGACGGTGCCCGTGACCCGCATGGTCTGCCCGTCGACGATGCTCACCGTGCTACCCGGCTCCTCCGCGGTGCCCTGGTCGGCCGAGAGGACGGTGCCGTCGGAGGTGACCCAGATCTGGGCAGGGACGGCAGACACCCCGACCCGACCCGTGACCTCCGCCGAGGCGACGTCCACGCGGACCACCTCGCGGGTGGCCGCCACCGAGACGAAGACCGTGCCGCCGTCGTCGGTGACGGCGACCTGCACGGGCGAGCCGCCTACCTCCACGGTGCGTGCGCGCCGGTCGCCCTCGGGGCGGAGAAGGCTGACCGTCCCCTCATCGGTGTTCGCGACCGCCGCGAGCCTCCCGTCGGCGGTGACGCGCATCCCGTGGGGCCCGGCGCCGACGGAGTAGCTCCGCTCCTTGTCGAGGGTGCTCGCGAACCGGTGGACCACGCCGTCCCCCGCCGCCGAGACGAAGACCGAACCGGCCTCGGTCTCGACCACGTGGGCCGGGTGGCTGCCGGCAGGCGATGCCTCGGTCGGGAACAGCGCGGCGGCATCGAGCGCGACCACCCCTCCCGTCCCGGTCACCCACACCACGTCGCGGGTCGCGCTGGCCTGGACGTTGTGGGGCGCGGCGAGCCCGGTCAGGGTGGCGACGGTCCTACCCGTCCGGGCGTCGAGCACGGTGAGCGAGTCGTCGTGCTCGTTCGCGACCCACACCGCTCCTGACAGGGGCCGGTCGCCCTCGGTGGGGCTGCCCGGCTCGGGGGCGGTGCCGGTCGAGGTCGCGGGGGCGCAGGCGCTCAGACCGAGCGCGGCCGCGGCCAGCGCGGCGGAGATCGCGAACGGGTACGACGGTCGGGGCAGACGCATGGGCGAGGGGTCCTTGTCCGGGTGCGAAGGGTCGTCCTCCACGATGAGGGGCCAATCCCGCCCCTGGAGGCGGCACAGGTCACGACTTCAGGGACGAAGGTCCCGGATGTCCGTCTTGTTCGCAGGACATCGGGCTCGCTCGGCTCCGACAGGGAGACGGCTCAGGGAGTGAGCCACTCCAGCCCGGGCAGGTTGCGCACGACCCAGTAGAGCAGGGAGACCAGGCCGAACAGCGAGGCCCACAGCACCCCCCTGCGCTGGTCCACCACCCGTCGAACACCTCGCCAACGGTCGAGGAACCATCGCGACCACATGAACAGCAGCAGTGGGACCGCCCCGGCGAGCAGCAGGTTGCTCGACGCCGCGGCGGCGACATCGCCGCGGGTGAGGTCGTTGACCGCCCGCAGGCCGCCGCACCCGGGACAGTAGGTGCCGGTGAGGACGAGCCAGGGGCAGAAGAGGTAGCTCCCGGACTGGTGCGGGTCTCGCAGGTGCAGCACCACGCTCGCCCCGAGAACCGCACCGGCCACCAGCACGGGGGCGGTGACCCGCTCCCGGCGGCTGTCGGACTCCCGGCCCTCGGCGACGAGTGCGGTCATGGTCTCAGCGGTTGACCGGCTGGGCTCCCATGCCCATCTTCGCCATGATCGCGCCGACGATGATCCCGACCGGCTGCAGTGCGACGCCGACCCAGAACAGGAGCATGCTTCCCATGACGAGGCCGATGCCCCCCACGATGAAGCCGATCAGCATGAGCGTGACGCCGGTCCAGGCTGCGGGGGTGTTGCCGTGGTGAGCCATCGTGGGCAGGTCTCCTCGTGACACGTGGGGTGAGCGGTCCGGGCGCGTGCGTGGCCGTGCGCCTGCGAGCATTCTAGGAGGTGGGGTCGCGGCCCTCGTCGAGCGCCCGCCACATGTCCTCGTCATCCGGCGGCGTTGACCGGCCCGACGGCGCGTCGTACTTGGTGCCCATCGCGGGCCAGCGGGGCGAGCGGGCCACCGCGACTGCGAAAGCCGCTGCCGCGAGCAACGCCCCGGCTGCGGCCAGGTAGTACCACGGCGAGAGACTCGTCGCGAAGACGTCACCGGTCGCGCCCCGAGCAACGGCCGCCTCCTGCGCGTCCTCCTGGGCAGCACCGAAGCCGAGGACCACGCCGACGAGCGAGCCCACCGAGGCGAGGAGGCCGACTGCGGAGACACCCCGGCGCACACGGCCGCGGGTGACGAGCACGACGCCCCACGCGGCCAGTGCGACCAGCGCGAGGGCGGGGACCAGCGGTTGGGACTCCGCACCCGTGACCGAGGCCTCGACCCTGATGCCGGCGGCGTCGGCGCGGGCGCTGGCCCAGTCCCTCGACCCGGCCACAGCGGCCAGCGCGGCCCCGACCAGGCCCGCCGCGACGGCCGGCCCGAAGGTGCGGTCCCGCGGCCTGGCCCCCGCCGGCTTCTCAGGCATCGAGCCGGGTCACCAGGTCGCCGTCGAAGCAGGTCCGCGTGCCGGTGTGGCAGGCCGGCCCCTCCTGGTCCACCTTCACGAGCAGGGTGTCACCGTCGCAGTCGAGGCGGACCTCCTTGACCCACTGCCGGTGACCGGAGGTCGCGCCCTTGACCCAGTACTCCGAGCGCGAACGGCTCCAGAACGTGGTACGTCCGGTGGTCAGCGTGCGGTGAAGGGCCTCGTCGTCCATCCAGCCGAGCATCAGCACCTCGTTTGTGTCGTACTGCTGCACGACGGCGGCGACGAGCCCCTGGGCGTCGCGCTTGAGCCGCGCGGCGATCGCCGGGTCCAGGGCCGAGCTGCCGGGGGCGGTGGGAGGCGGGGTCACCGCGTCAGTATCCCTCACCGCTGCTCGTGCTGGGCCACCCAGGAGTCGTGCAGCCGGCGGTAGACCCCCTCCTGCTGGACGAGCTCGTTGTGCGGGCCGCGCTGCACGACACGACCGGCGTCCACGACGAGCACCTCGTCGGCGTTCTCGGCCGTGGAGAGGCGGTGGGCGATGGTGACCGAGGTGCGGCCGCTCATCAGCCGCTCGAGCGCCTGCCCGATCCGCATCTCGAGCTGGGGGTCCACCGCGCTAGTTGCCTCGTCAAGCACCAGCAGGTCGGGGTCGGCGAGGTGGGCCCGCAGCAGCGCGACGAGCTGGCGCTCCCCGGCCGAGAGCGACTCGCCGCGCTGCCCGACGCGGGTGGCCAGGCCGTGCGGCAGGGACTCGAGCCAGTCGGCCAGCCCGAGCTCGGTCGCGGCGGCCCGGATCTCGTCGTCGGTGGCGTCGAGTCGGCCGTACCTCGCGTTGGCCGCGAGGTCTGAGTCGAACAGGAACCCTTCCTGGGGCACCATGACCACTCGGTCGCGGAGCGAGGAGAAGGGGACCTCCCTCAGGTCGACCCCGTCGAGACGGACAGCGCCGCTCGAGGGGTCCATGAGCCTGGTCAGCAGCTTCGCGAGGGTGGTCTTCCCGGAGCCGGTCTCCCCCACGACCGCCACCCGCCTGCTCGGCTCGATGCGCAGGTCGACGTCGTGGAGCACCGGGGCCCCGCCGGGGTAGGCGAAGTCGACGTGGTCGAACTCGATGGCCACCGGTCCCTTCGGCAGGGTCGTGCCGCCTTCGCCCGGGTCGGCCACGTCCGCAGGCGTGTCGAGGATGCCGATCACCCGGCGCCAGCCGGCGATGGCGTTCTGGGCGTCGGTGAGCACCTGCGTGCCCATCTGCACCGGCCCGACGAAGAGCGTCACGAGGAACGCGAACGCCAGGACCTTGCCGGCGGTGATGTCGCCGTCGATGCCGAGCAGCACGCCGATGATGAGCACCCCGGCGTTGGCCAGGCCCGCGGAGACGCCTCCGAGCGAGAACGTGACGGCCGTGAACCCTTGCGCCTTGGTCGAGGCTGCCTTGTGACGGTCGATCGCCGTGTCGATCCGGTCCTGGGTGCGGCCCTCGATCGCGTAGGAGCGGACCACCGGCGCCCCGACGACCGGTTCGGAGACCGCGGAGAGCAGGGCACCGACCTGGCGCCGCACCACGCC
>DATHVS010000185.1:0-3541 GCA_035461195.1 Nocardioidaceae bacterium | reverse complement strand
ATCGCTGCCGTCGGTCGACGCGTTGTCGACCACGACCAGGTCCAGTCGCTCTGCTGGCCAATCGAGCCCGGACAAGGCATCGAGGCACGCGGCGAGGTGGTCCGCCCCGTTCCAGTTCAGGACGACCAGGCGGACGCGCGGCTGCTCAGGCGCCACGCTGCGCCGAGGCACGCTCTGACCGCTCCGGCGCGGCCACCTGGTCAGGAAGACCGGCGGCAGGGCCGTCGATCTCGGCCCCGGCCCGTTCGCCGCGTGCGTTCCCCGCCGCATAGTGGGACGGCGCGACCCCCAGCTCGAGCTCGATGCGCCGGACACGTTCGAGCGTGCGCTGGCTCACGATGCGATGTGATGCGATGGCGTCGGCCAACACGCCGAGGACGAACACCTGGAGCGCCGCCATCGTGAGCACGCCCCCGAGGACGATCGATTGCAGATGGCCTGACCGGTCGCCGTGCACCAGCCAGTCCCACAGAAAGGGGCTCCAGGCGAGAAGGGCACCCAGGGCAAGGATCGCGGCCAGCGCCGAGAACACCCGCAAGGGTTCGTAGCCGGTGTAGATGCGGAAGATGGCGATGACGTTGCGCCCTATGTACGACCACATCGACGTGAACAGCCGTGACTCGCGGGTCTTGTCGTTGGTCGCGATCGCGACGTGCTCGACGGCCACGAGGCTCTTGCCCGCCTGGATCAGCGACTCGAGCGTGTAGGTGAACTTCGAGACGACGGTGAGCCCGAGAGCGGCCTCGCGGTTGTAGGCGCGGAAGCCCGACGTCGCGTCCGGAATGGACGTGTCGGACGCGTGCCGCACCACCCAGCTCCCCGCCCGCTGCAGCCGCTTCTTGGCCACGGAGAAGTGATCGATGGACATCACGTTGCGGTCGCCCACCACCATGTCGGCGCGACCGGCGACGATCGGCGCCACCAAGGAGGGGATGTCGTGACCGGAGTACTGGTTGTCGGCGTCGGTGTTGACGATGACGTCGGCGCCGAGCTTCAGGGCGGCGTCGAGCCCAGCCTGGAACGCCGAGGCCAGACCCTTGTTGTTGGTGAGCTTGACGATGTGGTCGACGCCGTGGGTGCGCGCCACCTCGACCGTACGGTCCGTGGACCCGTCGTCGACGATCAGCCACTCGACTTCGTCGAAGCCCGCGACCTGGCGCGGCAGATCGCCCAGTGTGGCCGGAAGCTGTGCCTCTTCGTTGAGGCAAGGAACCTGGATGATGAGCTTCATTGGGTGGGAGTGGTCGGCGCCCTGTGATGTGGAAGGAACAGGCGAGCAGCCTACGCCGTCGCCGGGCGGGGGCGAATCCATGGCGCGGGCCGGAGAGTAGACTCACACCTCGTGTCTTCTCCAGGGAAGGGAACCCCCCACCTCCCGTCTGCGACGAGCGGAGCTCCCTCACGTCTCGACGCACGACGACAGTACGGGCGATGGTACTTCGACACGTACTCGGTGCCCTACGACGACCACGACTACTGGACCGAGTTCTTCGGTCGGGTCGCCGACGGCATCGTCTCCCAGCTCGCACCGCGCCGCGTGCTCGATGTCGGGTGTGCGAGGGGGTTCCTCGTTGCGGCGCTGCGTGAGCGCGGCGTGGAGGCCTACGGCTTCGACCTGTCCGAGGTCGCCATCGCCGACGCGGTGGAGGGTGCCCGCCCGTTCGTGCGCGTGGGGTCGCTCACCGACCCCATCGACGGCACCTACGACCTGGTCACGTGCATCGAGGTGATCGAGCACCTCGACCCGGCAGATGCCGACAGCGCGGTCGCCAACCTGAGCACAGCGAGTGACCGCGTCCTGCTGTCGTCGACCCCGAGCGAGCTCGACGAGCCGACGCACGTCAACGTCCAGCCGCCCGAGCGCTGGGCCCAGCTCTTCGCCTCCCACGGGCTCTTCCGCGACTTTCGCCACGACATGAGCGTCCTCTCGCCGTGGGCCGTGCTGTTCCGACGCGAGGAGGCGCGAACTGTCGCCGATGCGGTGTTCGAGTACGAGCGTGAGTGGTCTCGACTCCGGGCCGAGACCATCGACCTGCGCACATCCCTCCTCCGCATGCACGAGCGCATGGACCAGCTCGAGGCTCCGGCCGACCCGGGGCCGAGCGACACCGAGGAGGAGCTGCGCAAGGAGATCCTGCGCCTGCGCGACCTCGTCGCCGGGGCGGAGAGCACGGCCGGCGCCGCCCGCGGGCGGGTCGAGGAGCTGAGCGCCGAGCTCGAGCGCTACACCAATCTCGAACAGAGGCTCAACGACCTGCTCCAGTCGAGGTCCTGGCGGCTCGTCTGGGCCGCAGGCCTGCCGCTGCGCAAGCTCCGGGCCCGGGGCTAGGTCACCACCGTGCCCCGCTTCTCGATCGTGACCCCCGTGTACGATCCGCCGCCGGCCGTGCTGCGGTCGATGCTGCAGTCGGTGCGTGACCAGTCGTTCGGCGACTGGGAGCACTGCATCGTCGACGACTGCTCGACCGCCGGCCACGTGCGCCGGATCCTCGACAAGGCCGCGCGGGACGACCCTCGGGTGCGCGTCTCGTACCGCTCCGACAACGGCGGCATCGTCGCAGCGTCCAACGACGCGCTGGGCATGGCGTCCGGCGAGTTCGTCGCGCTGCTCGACCACGACGACGAGCTCACGCCGGATGCGCTCGCGCTGGTCGACGAGGCGATCGCCGCCCACCCGGACGCCGACTACATCTACAGCGACGAGGACAAGATCGACGAGAACGGCCGCCGCGAGCAGACCTTCCTCAAGCCCGACTGGTCACCGGAGCGCCTGCGCACGCAGATGTACACCTGCCACTTGAGCGTCCTGCGCCGGACGCTGGTCGACGAGGCGGGCGGCTTCCGGGCCGAGTTCAACGGCTCGCAGGACTGGGACCTCGTGCTCCGGGTGACGGAGCGGGCGCGGGACGTCGTGCACGTCCCGAAGGTGCTGTACCACTGGCGCACGCTCACCACGTCTGCGGCCGGTGGTGGCGAGGCGGCCAAGCCGTGGGCGTTCGAGGCCGGCACCCGCGCCATCCAGGCCCACTGCGACCGCACCGGCTTCGAGGCCGTCGTCGAGCACGACACGGCGCACCCGGGCATCTACCACCTGCACCCCCGGCTGCGCGATGCCCCGCTCGTGAGCATCGTGATCCCGACCGGAGGGCAGGTGCGCGACGTGCGGGGTGAGCCGACCGTGCTGATCAGGCACTGCCTCGAGAGCATCACCACGTCCTCGACATACGACAACTACGAGATCGTGGTGGTCGTCGACGACAGGCTCGACCGGTCGACGCTCGACAGCGTCCGCTCGATCGCCGGCGACCGCCTCACCCTCGTGACCTGCGACCCACCGTTCAACTTCTCGTACCGGATCAACTGTGGCGTGTTGCGGGCGTCCGGCGAGCACGTGCTGTTGCTCAACGACGACATGGAGGTCGTCACCGTCGACTGGCTCGAACGGCTGCTCATGTACTCGCGCGCCCCCGGCGTCGGTGCCGTCGGCGCGAAGCTGCTCTTCGGCGACGGGACCCTCCAGCACGCCGGCGTGGTCTTCGAC
>DATHVS010000184.1:0-1777 GCA_035461195.1 Nocardioidaceae bacterium | reverse complement strand
GCCGGGCCTCGCCTCGTCCGACGCCACGAAGGCGTATCCGGAGCTGAGCCCAGGTGAGGGCGGCGAGTCCGCTGCCCAAGGCGAGCCAGTCGCCTGGTGGGCGTCCGGTTCGGGTCATGTTGGCCCGCTCTTCCGACCTCGGTCAGGCATCGACGTACCGCGCGAGGTGCTCACCGGTGAGCGTGGAGCGGGACGCGACGAGGTCGGCCGGCGTGCCTTCGAAGACGATCCTGCCGCCGTCGTGGCCGGCTCCGGGGCCGAGGTCGACGATCCAGTCGGCGTGCGCCATGACCGCCTGGTGGTGCTCGATGACGATGACAGACCTGCCGGAGTCGACGAGCCGGTCGAGCAGGCCGAGCAGGTGCTCGACGTCGGCGAGGTGCAGGCCGGTGGTCGGCTCGTCGAGGACGTAGACGTCGCCCTTCTCGCCCATCTGGCTGGCAAGTTTGAGCCGCTGTCGCTCGCCGCCGGACAGGGTGGTCAGGGGCTGCCCCAGGGTGAGGTAGCCGAGTCCGACGTCGGCGAGCCGGTCGAGGACCTTGTGCGCGGCCGGTGTGCGGGCCTCGCCGGCCCCGAAGAACGCCTCCGCCTCGGCAACGGACATCGCGAGCACGTCGGCGATGTTCCGCCCGCCCAGGGTGTACTCCAGAACCGCCGCCTGGAACCGCTTACCCTCGCACTCCTCACACATGGACTCGACCGTGGCCATGACACCCAGGTCCGTGTAGAGGACGCCGGCGCCGTTGCAGGTGGGGCAGGCGCCCTCGGAGTTGGCACTGAAGAGCGCCGGCTTCACGCCGTTGGCCTTCGCGAACGCCTTGCGGATCGGGTCGAGCAGTCCGGTGTACGTCGCCGGGTTGCTCCGTCGCGAGCCGCGGATCGCCCCCTGGTCGATGACCACCACACCGTCGCGGCCGGCGACCGAGCCGTTGATCAGCGAGCTCTTGCCGGAGCCGGCGACGCCCGTGACCACGCACAGAACACCGAGGGGGATGTCGACGTCCACGCTCTGGAGGTTGTTGGTCGACGCGTCGCGGACCTCGAGCGCGCCGGAGGACGAACGCGCCGACTCCTTCAGGCGCGCCCGGTCGTCGAGGTGGTGGCCGGTGATGGTGTCGCTGCTCCGCAACCCCTCGACGGTGCCCTTGTAGCAGACGCTGCCACCCCCCGTGCCGGCACCGGGGCCAAGGTCGACGACGTGGTCGGCGATCGCGATCGTCTCGGGCTTGTGCTCCACGACGAGGACCGTGTTTCCCTTGTCCCGCAGCTGCAGGAGCAGGTTGTTCATCCGCTGGATGTCGTGGGGGTGGAGGCCGATCGTCGGCTCGTCGAAGACGTAGGTGACGTCGGTGAGCGACGAGCCGAGGTGGCGGATCATCTTGGTGCGCTGCGCCTCTCCACCGGAGAGCGTGCCCGCCGGGCGGTCGAGGGAGAGGTAGCCCAGTCCGATCTCGGCGAACGAGTCGAGCAGGTGCTGGAGACCGGCGAGCAGGGGGGCCACCGACGGCTCGTCGAGCTCCCGGACCCAGTCGGCCAGGTCGGTGATCTGCATCGCGCAGAGGTCGGCGATGTTCTTGTCCCGGATCTTCGAGGACCGGGCCTCCGCGGTGAGCCGGGTGCCGTCGCAGTCCGGACACGTGGTGAAGGTGATCGCCCGCTCGACGAAGCGGCGAACGTGTGGCTGCAGCGCGTCCACGTCCTTGGACAGCATCGACTTCTGGATCTTCGGGATCAGTCCCTCGTAGGTGAGGTTGATCCCCTCGACCTTGATCTTGGT
>DATHVS010000183.1:0-10687 GCA_035461195.1 Nocardioidaceae bacterium | reverse complement strand
AGCCAGAGGTTGCGGTAGCCGGCTCGCGCGTCGGCCCGGGCCAGGGACCAGCGGGTGAGCTGTACGCCGGCGAACCGCAACGGCTCGGGCGGGAACGGCAGCGGCTTCTCCCGCACCATCCTCAGGCGGGTCCGCTCGGTCTCCTCCCCGGACAGCAGGTCCAGCATCACGTCCGCCCCGAACCGGGTGGCCGCCACCCCGAGGCCGGTGTAGCCGACGGCGTAGGCGACCCGACCGTCGTGGGCGGTGCCGAAGAAGGCGCTGAACTGGGTGCACGTGTCGATCACGCCGCCCCATCGATGGGTGAACCGCACTCCAGCCAGCTGCGGGAAGGTCGCGTGGAAGTGCTCGGCGAGAAGTGTGTGCGTCGCCTCCCGCTGCTCGAGGTCGCGGCGGATGCGGCTGCCGTAGTGGTACACCGCGTCGTAGCCGCCCCACACGATCCGGTTGTCACGCGTGAGGCGGTAGTAGTGGAACAGGTTGGCCGCGTCGCCGATCCCTTGCCGTCCCGCCCAGCCGATCGAGGCCATCTGTTCCGGTGACAGCGACTCGGTGGCCAGCACGTAGTCGTAGACCGGCACGGTCATCAGGCGCAAGCGGCGCAGCAGCGGCGGGAACGCGTTCGTGGCCAGCGCCACCTGCTCCGCCCTCACCACACCAGCCGCGGCACGCACGTCGATGCCGCCGCCCGCCCGGGACAGCCCCGCGACCGGCGTACCCTCGTGGATCCTCACGCCGAGCGCCAGGCACGCCTCCCGCAGCCCCCACGCGAGGCGCGCGGGCTCGACCATGGCGGTGCCGGTGCGGTCGAGGAGCGCGCCGAGGTACGTCGGGGAGTCCACCTCGGCCCGGGTGGTGCCGGCGTCGAGGAGCTCCACGTCGAGACCCACGGCCCGCATCTCACGCGCAAGCCCCGCGAGCTCCTCGACCTGGTGGGGAGCGGTGGCGACGTGGAGCTCGCCGGTCTCTTCCCAGTTGCAGTCGATGTCGTAGCGACGGACCGTGTCGCCGATTTCCGCGAGGTTGCGGGCCCCGATCTCGTCGAGGGTCGCAAGTTCCTCGGGCCAGCGCTTCAGCCCGTTGTGGAAACCGTGGGTCAGGCTGGCGGAGGCGAACCCGCCGTTGCGGCCGCTCGCCTGGTCACCGCATCGGCCGGCCTCGAGGACGACGACGTCGCACCCGGGGTCGCGCTCCTTGGCGCGCAGGGCCGTCCACAGCCCCGTGTAGCCACCGCCGACGACGACGAGGTCGGCGGAGGTGTCGACGCTCAGCGCCGGCAGCGCCGCGGGGCGGGCCGGGTCGTCGAGCCACAGCACCGTTGGCGACGCACCGGCCAGCGCCTCGGCCGCCTGGGCGGACGACGGGGCTGTCGCGGTCACTGGCCGAGCCGACGCCGACGAGTGAGCTCACCGACCACCACGAGGGTGAGGGCGAGGAGGAACATGATCGTGCCGATGACGTTGATCTGCGGCGGGATCGCGCGCTGGGCGGCGCCCCAGACGAACATCGGGAAGGTGACGGTCTGGCCGGAGTTGAGGTTGGTGATGATGAAGTCGTCGAAGGACAGCGAGAAGCTGAGCAGGGCCGCGGCGAGGATCCCGGGGAACACCAGCGGGAAGGTGACCCGCCAGAAGGTCTGGAACTCGTTGGCATAGAGGTCCATCGCCGCTTGTTCCAGACGCGGGTCGAGGCCGGAGAGCCGTGCTTTGACGGTGACCACCACGAAGGACAGGCAGAACATCACGTGGGCCACGAAGACCGTCCAGAAGCCCAGCTGGCCGGCGAAGCCCGCCGCCACGAAGAGCGCGAGCAGTGACGAACCGAGCACGATCTCGGGTGAGGCCATGGGCAGGAAGATCCCCACGTTCGACACCGCCCGGCCACGGAATCGGTGCCGCACCATCGCGAAGGCCATGAGCGTGCCCAGCGCGGTGGCGAGGACCGTGGTGAGCGTCGCGATCTGGAGGCTGGTCACGACCGAGTCGCACAGCTGGTACGGCGCGCAGATGTTGGCCCAGTTGTTCCAGGTGAACCCGTCGAAGGAGTAGCTCTGCCGGCTGACGGGGTCGTTGAAGGACATGAGGATGACCACGAACACCGGCGTCAGCATGTAGAGCAGCACCAGGAGCGCGAAGCCGAGGACCAGCCGGTCGCCCATCCACCGGCGGGTGCGGACCGCGGTGAGGCTCATACGAGCTCCTCCGTCCCGGCGCGGCGGACATAGACGGCCACCAGCGTGACGATCGCGACCATCAGAGTGACCGAGAGCGCCGCGGCCACCGGGTAGGAGCCGGCGGCGAAGAGGTCCTGGATCTCGTTGCCGATCATCCGGGTGTTGGGCGTGCCGAGCAGCTTGGAGTTGATGTAGTCCCCTGCTGCCGGGATGAAGGTGAGCAGCGTTCCAGCGACCAGGCCCGGCATCGCGAGGGGGAGGGTCACCTTGCGGAAGGTCGTGACCGGGTTGGCGTAAAGGTCGCTGCCCGCCTCGATCAGGCGCGGGTCGATCTTCTCCAGACTGGCGTACAGCGGCAGAACCATGAAGGGCAGGAAGTTGTAGGTGAGACCGGTGACGACCGCGAACGGGGTCGCGAGCAGGTGACCGTCCTGCCCCAGGATCCCGATCGCCTGCAGCAGCGCGACGGCCCAGCCGTTGTCGGCGAGGAGCAGCTGCCACGACAGGGTGCGGACCAGGAAGCTGGTGAAGAACGGGGCGATCACCAGGATCAGCATCAGGTTCTTCCACCGCCCGGACTTGAAGGCGATGGCGTAGGCGAGCGGGAAGCCGAGGACCACCGCAGCCACGGTCGCGCTGCCGGCGTACAGGAAGGAGCGCCACAGCTGCGTGCCGTAGCTGTCCACGGCGTCGACGTAGTTGCGCCAGTGGAACGTCATCTCGTAGCCGGTCAGGATGGAGCCGGTCGGGTCGTACAGGCTCGTGCTGATCAGGGTGACCAACGGGATGGCGAAGAAGACCAGCAGCCACAGCGTGCCGGGCAGCATCAGCAGGTAGCCGGTCCAGCCGCGCTTGGGCTGCTCCTGGCCAGGGGAGACCTGTTGCTCGCCCGGACCGACGTGGGCGGCGGCAACGCTCACAGGTCCTCCTCCGTCTCGACGCCCGCCGTGGCGTCCTGGGAGGCGTCGAGCAGGAAGGTGTGGGCGGGCATCCAGTGCAGGTCCACGCGGTCACCGGGGCGGAAGCTCGCACGAGCTCCGGTGTTCTGCTCGAAGACCATCAGCTCCTGACCCCACGGCAGGCGGGCGAGGTACTGCGTGCTCACACCTACGAAGCTGACGTCGGTCACCGTGGCGTCGCGGAGCATGTTCGAGCCGTCGTCGGTCTCCGAACCGGCGGCTGCGAGGAACACCTTCTCGGGGCGCACCCCGACCCACACGTCCCCCTCCGACGAGCGGGCCCGGGAGGTCGGCGCGACCAGCTTGCTTCCCTGTACGTCGATGAGCACGGTCTCCTGGTTGCGCTCGAGCACGGTCGCGGCAACGAGGTTGGACTGGCCGAGGAAGTTGGAGACGAAGGTCGTGGCGGGGTCCTCGTAGAGCTCGAGCGGGTCGCCCATCTGCTCGATCACGCCGGCGTTCATGACCGCGATGGTGTCGGCCATCGTCATGGCCTCCTCCTGGTCATGGGTGACATGGACGAAAGTGATGCCGACCTCGGTCTGGATCCGCTTGAGCTCGATCTGCATCTGCCGCCGCAGCTTGAGGTCGAGCGCCCCGAGGGGCTCGTCGAGGAGGAGCACCTGCGGGCGGTTGATGAGGGCCCGGGCAAGGGCGACCCGCTGCTGCTGTCCGCCGGAGAGCTGGGCCGGGCGGCGTCCGGCGTACTGCTCGAGCTCGACCAGCTCGAGCATCTCCTGGACCTGCTTCTTGAGCTCCTTGACGCCGCGGCGACGCAGGCCGAAGGCGACGTTCTCGAAGATGGTCAGGTGCGGGAAGAGCGCATAGCTCTGGAAGACCGTGTTGACCGGGCGCTTGTAGGGCTTGCGGTGGGTGATGTCGTCCTCGCCGAGCGTGATGGTGCCGGCAGTGGGGTCCTCGAGTCCGGCGACCATCCGCAGCGTGGTGGTCTTGCCGCAGCCCGAGGGACCGATGAGAGCGAAGAAGGACCCCTCGGGAACCGTGAGGTCGAGGTCGTCGACGGCGGTGAACGTGCCGAAACGCTTGGTGACTGAGGTCAGGACGAGGTCTGATCGCGACATGGCGGCTGTCAGGCCCCGATCACCTGGGCGAAGTCCCGCTCGTACTTCGTGCGCGTCTGCTCGTCGAGCCCCATGAACGACCACGTGTTGGAGAGGAACTCCTCGTCGGGGAAGATCAGCGGCTGCTCCACCAGGCTCGGGTCGACCTTCTCCATGGCCTCCTGAGCGCCGTCGACGGGGCACATGTACCAGACCCAGGCCGCGAGCTCGGCCGCCACCTCAGGGTCGTAGTAGTAGTCCATCAGCTTCTCGGCGTTCGCCTTGTGGGACGCGCGGTTGGGCACGAGCATGTTGTCGGACCAGAGCGAGAGGCCCTCCTCGGGAGCGGCGACCCACTTGATGTCGGGGTTGCCGTCCTGCATCACCATGATGTCGCCGGACCAGGCCTCGCAGGCGACGATGTTGCCGGCGTTGAGGTCGCGGATGTAGTCGTTGCCGGTGAAGCGACGGATCTGCCCGGAGGCGACGTACTCCTCGAGCTGCTGGATCGCCTGGCCGAACTCGTCGTCGGTGAAGTTGCTCGGGTCGGCACCGACGATCTTGAGCATGAAGCCCATCGTGTCGCCCATCTCCGAGAGCAGGCTCACCTTGCCCTTGAGGTCGGAGCGGGTGAGCAGGTCCTCGAAGCTGCCGACCTCGCCGGTGTACTTGGAGTTGTAGGCGATCCCGGTCACGCCGCTCTGCCACGGCACGCTGTAGTCGCGGTTCTCGTCCCAGGAGGGCGACCGGAGACTCGGGTTGAGGTTCGCCACGACGTTGGGCATGTTGTCCTTGTCGAGCTTCTGCAGCCAGCCGAGCCCGACCATGCGCGCGGCCATCCAGTCGGTGAGCACGAACATGTCGCGGCCGGTCGGCTCGCAGGCGGCCAGCTGGTTGCGGACCTTGGCGAAGAACTCGTTGTTGTCGTTGACGTCGGTGTTGTAGGTGACCTCGATCCCGGTCTGCTCCTCGAACTCCATCAGGGTCGGGATGACGGTCTGCTTCTGCCCGCCGACCTTCTTGGTCTCGACGTCGATGTACTCCGGCCAGTTGGAGAAGTTCAGCACCGGCTCGTCGGCGGAGAGGTCCTCGCTGACGCACGACTCGGCAGTCTGGCCGCCTCCTTCTGTGCCGCAGGCGGCGAGCAGGCTGGGGGTGCCCAGCGCGAGCGCGGAGATCGAGGCGCCCCGGAGGAAACCGCGGCGGCTGACGCCGCTGCGCCGCACCGCTGCGATGAAGGGGTCCAGCCCGGACCGAGACTGCTCTGACATGGGACGTTCCTCCTGCAAGCCATCCACGGGGCGCTCGGGGCGCGATCTGTGTGGATCTTGTCAAACGAACGGGGAGGTGACAAGGGATTCCGTAGATGCGAAACATAACTGCAACGAATTCCCTCGGACTAATGACACAAATCTTTGACGTCACTCACCCGCTGCTGCCACTATCGCCTGTGTGACCAGAGCATCGAGGACCGGCAACGGCGGCATGCAGCTCGACGACGTCTCGAAGGCGATCATCGAGGAGCTCCAGCAGGACGGCAGACGGTCTTACGCCGCCATCGGCAAGGTCGTGGGCCTGTCCGAGGCGGCGGTCCGCCAGCGTGTGCAGCGGCTCATCGACAGCAACGTCATGCAGGTCGTGGCGGTCACCGACCCTCTCGAGCTCGGGTTCGCGCGCCAAGCGATGATCGGCGTCCGGGCACAGGGGGAGCTCGAGCCGATCGCCGACCAGCTCGCCAAGATGGAGGAGGTCGACTACGTCGTCATCACGGCGGGGTCGTTCGACCTGCTCGCCGAGGTGGTCTGCGAGAGCGACGAGCACCTCCTCGAGGTGCTCTCCCATCGCATCCGCACCATCAAGGGCGTCGTGTCGACCGAGACGTTCATGTACCTCAAGCTGCGCAAGCAGACCTACTCGTGGGGTGTGCGCTGAGCAGCTACAGCTCCTTGTCCCTGTGGCATGACACCGCAGGCGACGACTGGGTTCCCAGAGAGCCGTTGCCGGGGGACGTGCGAGCCGACGTGGCGGTCGTCGGCGCCGGGTTCACCGGCCTCTGGACCGCCTACTACCTGCTGCGCGAGGACCCCACCCTCCGGGTCGTCGTCCTGGAGAGGGAGACCGCCGGCTTCGGCGCCTCGGGACGCAACGGAGGCTGGGCCTCGGCGCTCTTCCCCGCATCGCTCGACAAGGTCGCCGCGTTGCCGGGGTCGAGCAGGGAGGACGCCCTCGCCCTGCACGCCGCGATGAGGGCCTCGGTGGACGAGGTCGGGCGGGCGGCGGCCGCCGAGGGCATCGAAGCGCACTTCCAGAAGGGCGGAACCATCTCGCTGGCGCGTTCCCGGGCGCAGCTGCGCTCAGCCCGCGCCCACGTCGAGCACGCCCGCAGCTGGGGGCGCGATGAGGACGATATCCGGCTGCTCTCCGCGACCGAGGCGCGTGAGCGCCTGGGCGCAACGCAGGTGCAGGGGGCGACGTACACCCCGGACTGCGCGGCGATCCACCCGGCCCGCCTCGTGCGCGGGTTGGCCGAGGTCGTCGACGCGAGCGCGGGGGGCCGCATCCACGAGCAGACCCGGGTCATCGGGGTCGATCCGCACCGGGTCCGCACCGACCGCGGCACCGTGACCGCGGAGGTGGTGGTCCGCGCGACGGAGGGCTACACCCCGCAGATCCGAGGGCTCGCCCGGGCCGTCGCGCCGGTGTACTCCCTGGTCATCGCGACCGAGCCGCTGCCACAGCGGGTGTGGGACGAAATCGGGTTGCGTGAGCGCGAGACGTTCGCCGACTACCGCAACCTCATCATCTACGGACAGCGCACGGCCGACGGACGTCTCGTCTTCGGCGGCCGGGGCGCGCCGTACCACTTCCGGTCCGCGGTCTCCCCCGAGTTCGACCGAGAGCCCCGGGTCTTCGCGTCCTTGTGGTCGACCCTGCGGGAGATGTTCCCGGTCGTGCGTGACCGGCGGGTGACCCACGCCTGGGGCGGTGTGCTCGGCGTGCCGCGTGACTGGTGCGCCTCGGTCGGCCTCGATCGCGCCACCGGTCTCGCCTGGGCCGGGGGGTACGTCGGGGACGGCGTCACTGCCACGAACCTCGCCGGACGCACGCTCCGCGACCTCGTGCTGGGCCGCGAGACGCGTCTGACCCGGCTGCCGTGGGTGGGCCACAGGTCCCCCGACTGGGAGCCCGAACCGCTGCGCTGGCTCGGGGTCAACGCGGGGCTGCGCACTGCGGGGCTGGCCGACCGCGAGGAGCTGCTGACCGGGCGCCCCAGCCTGCTTGCACGCGCGATGGCACCCCTCGTCGGCGGGCACTGACCGACAGGGGGACGACAAAGTGTGACCGAGGTCACATTCTGGGCACAAGACGGGGGAATCGCCCGCCAGGGGGTTGATCACAATTCGGACATGCGGTTGGGTCTGGTGCCCATGGGAACCCAACCACACATAGTGCGGGCAGCCGAGTCCACAACCTGGCCCTGGCTCGCCGAGACAGAAGAGGCGATCAACAACTTCTTCGATCCTCTGGCGGATGCCGTCAGCGGCGCGATCTTCTACGCCCCCACCATCTTCGGGGCAGAGGTGCCGTTGATCGTGTTCTGGCTGGTCGTGGCGGCAGCGGTCTTCACCATCTACTTCAAGGGAATCCAGTTCACCGGCTTCAAGACCTCGATCGACCTGGTGCGCGGGAAGTTCTCCCGGGCCAGCGACCCCGGTGAGGTCACCCACTTCCAGGCGCTGTCGTCGGCCGTCTCCGGCACCGTCGGCCTCGGCAACATCGCCGGCGTCGGTGTCGCGGTCACCATCGGCGGACCGGGCGCGACCTTCTGGATGATCATCGCGGGCCTGCTGGGCATGGCCACGAAGTTCGTCGAGTGCACCCTGGGCGTGAAGTACCGGGAGGTCCACGAGGACGGAACCGTCACCGGTGGTCCCTTCCGCTACCTCCCCGTGGCGTTCGAACGGTTCGGCTCGGGCGTCTCCCGCGGCCTCACCATCGTCTTCGCCGTCGCGCTCTTCCTCTTCGGCGCGGTCGGCGGCAACATGTTCCAGGCGAACCAGACCTTCGCCCAAGCTCGGGAGGTGACCGGCGGCGAGGAGGGCTTCCTCGGCTCCCCCGGCTCCGCGCTGGTCTTCGGCATCATCCTCGCCTTCGGCGTCGGCGCCGTCATCCTCGGCGGTCTGAAGTCGATCGCAGCGGTGACCAGCCGCCTGGTTCCGATCATGGCCGCCGGCTACATCTTCGCCTGCCTCCTGGTCATCCTCGGCAACGCCGGGCAGATCCCGGCCGCGTTCGGCACGATCATCTCCGGGGCGTTCAACCCCGAGGGTGTGGCCGGCGGTGTCATCGGCGTCCTGATCATCGGTTTCCAGCGGGCCGCCTTCTCCAACGAGGCGGGTGTCGGCTCGGCGCCGATCGCGCACTCGGCCGTGAAGACCAAGCACCCTGTCTCCGAGGGCTTCGTGGCCCTGCTCGAGCCGTTCATCGACACCGTCGTGGTATGCACGATGACCGCGCTCACCATCGTGATCGCCAACCCGGCCTTCTACCAGGACGCACGTGACGCGGTCGCGGGCGGTGGTGACGCGCCGGACGGCGTGGTCGTCACCTCCAGAGCGTTCGAGACCTTCCTCCCGCAGTTCCCGGTGCTGCTCGCGATAGCGGTTGCGCTGTTCGCCTTCTCGACGCTCATCACGTGGAGCTACTACACCATGAAGGCCTGGACGACGCTCTTCGGCCGCTCACCGCGCAGCGAGCTCACGTTCAAGCTCATCTTCTGTCTCTTCACGGTGGTTGGCACCGTGATGACCTTCACCTCGGTCCTCACCTTCGCCGACTCGATGCTGTTCGTCTGCGCGATCGTCAACCTGCTGGCCTGCTACCTGCTGCTGCCGAAGGTCAAGGAGGAGCTGCGCTCCTTCCTCGACGGTCGCCGCTCCGGCCGGATCAAGGAGGTCCCGATCGACGAGCGCGCCAACACCTGACCCCTACCTCAGAAGGCCCCCGAGCGACTTCGCTCGGGGGCCTTCCCCGTTCCCGCTGACGGAGAGCCCCGTCCGGGCGTCCTCGGCCGGAGGTCAGCTCTCCCGACGCAACGCGGGGCGGAGCTTCTCGAGAACCGACTCGTCCTCGATCGTCGAGGGGACCGCGGCCTCTTTGCCGTCAGCGATCTCGCGCATCGTCTTGCGCAGGATCTTGCCCGACCGGGTCTTCGGCAGCCCGCCCACGACGGTGACGTCCTTGAACGCCGCCACCGCACCGATCTCCTCGCGCACCATCGCGATCAGATCCTTCGCGATGTCGTCGGGGTCGGCGGTCGAACCGGCCTTGAGGACCACGAAGCCGCGGGGCAGCTGGCCTTTCATCGGGTCTGCGGCGCCGATCACCGCACACTCGGCGACGGCCGGGTGCTCGGCGATGACGGCCTCCATCGAGCCGGTCGACAGACGGTGGCCGGCAACGTTGATGACGTCGTCGGTCCTGCCCATGACGTAGAGGTAGCCGTCCTCGTCGACGTACCCGCCGTCACCGGAGAGGTAGTAGCCGTCATAGGCCGAGAGGTAGGAGGCGACGAAGCGTTCGTCGTCGCCCCACAAGGTCGGGAGGGTGCCCGGTGGCAGCGGGAGCCGGATGCAGATCGCCCCCTCCTCCCCTGCTCGGACCGGCTCACCCTTCTCGTCGAGCACATGGATGTCGTACCCGGGCACAGGGACGCTCGGAGAACCCGGCTTGATCGGCATCGGCTCCAGGCCGCGGAGGTTCGAGGCGATCGGCCAGCCGGTCTCGGTCTGCCACCAGTTGTCGACCACCGGGATGCCCAGGGCCTCGGTCCCCCACTTGTAGGTCTCGGGGTCGAGTCGCTCGCCGGCGAGAAAGAGCGTCCTCAGCGACGAGACGTCGTGCTGCCTCATCAACTCGGCCGAGGGGTCCTCCTTCTTGATCGCCCGGATCGCGGTCGGCGCCGTGAAGAGCGCCTCGACACGGTGCTCGGCGACAACGCGCCAGAACGCACTGGCGTCGGGGGTGCCGACGGGCTTGCCCTCGTAGAGCACGCTCGTGGCGCCGGCGATGAGCGGCGCGTACACGATGTAGCTGTGGCCGACGACCCAGCCGACGTCCGACGCCGCCCACCAGACCTGACCCGGGCCGATGTCGTAGACGTTCGGCAGGGACCACGCCATCGCGACAGCGTGGCCACCGTTGTCGCGCACGATGCCCTTCGGCTTGCCCGTGGTGCCGGAGGTGTAGAGCACGTAGAGCGGGTCGGTCGCGGCGACCTCGACACAACCGGCGGGGTGCTGCAGGCCGGCCTTCATCGCCACGTCCCAGTCGACGTCGCGGGGGTCGGTCATGTCCGCACGGGCCTGGTCACGCTGCTTGATCACGCAGGTGCCCGGCTTGTGGGTCGACAGCTCGAGGGCCTTGTCGAGCATCGGCTTGTACTCCACCAGGCGGGTCGGCTCGATGCCGCAGGAGGCGGAGACCACGACCTT
>DATHVS010000182.1:0-26798 GCA_035461195.1 Nocardioidaceae bacterium | reverse complement strand
GCCCCTGCCGCGCCGAACGGGTCCCCGCCGAGGTCGTACATCCGCCGCTTCTCGGGGTCGGAGAGCACCTCGTAGGCACGCGTGACCTCCTTGAACCGCTCCTGGGTCTCCGGGTCGGGGTTCACGTCGGGGTGCAGCTGACGCGCGAGGCGGCGGTAGGCCTTCTTGATGGCGTCGGCGTCGGCGTCGCGCGCGACGCCGAGGGTCTCGTAGAGGTCCTGGCTCACAGTGCTCTCTCTGCTCATCCTTCGTCGAGAATCTTCGACACGTAGCGGGCGACCGCACGGACGGTCGCCATCGTGCTGGGGTAGTCCATGCGTGTGGGGCCCACGATGCCGAGCGTCGCGAGCGCCTCGTCACCGGGTCCGTACCCGGTGGCCACGACCGAGGTGGTGGACAGCTCCTGGTAGGGCACCTCGTGGCCGATGCGGACGGTCAGGGTCGACGGTGACGTGGCCTCGCCGAGCAGCTTGAGCAGCACGACGTGCTCCTCGAGAGCCTCGAGCATCGGCTTGATCGAGGAGTCGAAGCTGTCACCGAAGCGTGCGAGGTTGGCGGTGCCTCCGACGAGCACCCGCTCGTCGGAGCGGTGGTCAGACATCGCCTCCATGAGGACGGCGACGATCGCGATGACCGGGGGCCGGTCCTCGGTGTCGTACTGCTCGGGCACGTCGGCGAGACGCTCGGCGGCGTCGCTGAGCTTCTCCCCGACCGTGGCGCGGTTGAGCGCGATGCGAACGCGGGAGACCTTGTCGTCGTCGAGAGGCTCGGGGAGCTCGACCACGCGCTGCTCGACCCGTCCGGTGCTCAGGATCAGCACCAGCAGCAGACGCGTGCTGGCAAGCGTCACGAGCTCGACGTGGCGGACGGTGGAGCGCGACAGCGTGGGGTACTGGACGATCGCGACCTGGCGGGTCAGCTGCGCGAGCAGGCGGACGCTGCGCTGCACGACGTCGTCGAGGTCGATCGCCCCCTCGAGCAGGGTGGCGATGGCGCGCTTCTCCGCGGCCGACAGCGGCTTGACCTGGCTCAGGCGGTCGACGAATAGGCGATAGCCCTTGTCGGTGGGCACCCGACCCGCGCTGGTGTGCGGCTGCGTGATGAAGCCCTCGTCCTCGAGCGCTGCCATGTCGTTGCGCACCGTCGCCGGGGAGACCCCCAGGCCGTGGCGCTCGACAAGTGCCTTGGAGCCCACCGGCTCCTGGGTGGACACGTAGTCCTCGACGATCGCGCGGAGGACGGCGAGCTTGCGGTCCTCGACCATGTCTCGCCTCCTTGCCCGAGTTCGTTCCGCCCCGGCGGGCCGACGGACAGGCACCACCGGTTGGCACTCAGCTGTTCAGAGTGCCAATGCTACTAGCCTTCCCCACCGGGAGCAGAATCCACGGACGTAGGGTGCGGGCATGAGCGCACGTGAGTCCGCACGCAGGTTCGACATCGCCCACGACAGCGGCTTCGTCGAGGTGGCCGACAGGTGCTGGGTCGCCCGACACTCCCTCGTGGACGTCAACGTCGGTCTGGTCGGCGGGAGCCGCGGCCTCGTCGTGGTCGACACCCACTCCTCGGCCGCCACCGCCCGGGTCGTCCTCGAGCAGGTGCGTGCCCTCGGGGCCGGCGAGGTCGTCGCAGTGGTCAACACCCACGCCCACTGGGACCACGTGCTCGGCAACGGCACGTTCCTCGAGGAGTACGCCGGCGCGCCGGTCGTGGCCCACGAGGACGCAGCCGCGACACTGCGCGAGCACGGGGAGCAGGTGCTCGCGGAAGCCGGGCGGCACACCGACGTCGCAGGCACCACGGTCGTCGTACCCGACCAGACGTTCTCCTCGGCGAAGGTCGTCGACCTCGGCGACCGGTTCGTCGAGGTCGTCCACCTCGGGCGGGGCCACACCGCCGGCGACGCGATCGTCAGGGTCCCCGACGCGGACGTGCTCTACGCGGGCGACCTCGTGGAGGAGTCCACGCAGCGCGAGGCGGTGCCGGGGTTCGGTAACGACTGCTACCCGCTCGACTGGCCCGCCACCCTCGACCTGCTCACCGGCATGGTCGGGCCGTCCTCGGTCGTGGTGCCCGGCCACGGCCTGCCCGTGGACCGCGAGTTCGTGATGGACCAACGGGCGAGCATCGGCGTGGTCGCCGAGATGATCCGCGACCTCGCCGGACGGGGCGTGCGCCCCGAGGACATGGGCGAGGCGGGCGAGTGGCCCTACCCGGCCGAGGAGCTGGCGCACGCGTTCGCTCGGGGCCTCGCCCAGCTGCCCCGATCGGCGAGGTCGTCCCTGCCGATGTTGTAGCGGAGGCGCCCGAGTCAGGACGCTCGAGTCACCGCCAGGGTGGGGTTCGCCGCCACGGCTCGACCGCGCTCCCGCGGCTCGGACGCTGGGCCCACCGGCGCACGCGTGCCATCCCCATCCAGGCCCGCAGCCAGAGGTACACGGCGAAGAGGAGCACGAAGGGCCAGATCTCCAGGTCCGAGACGCCGGCCACGACGATCACCAGGAGGAGAACGGGAAGCACCGGCGGCCGCTGCCACCGGGACTCCTTCTTGGCGGACGACCCGTTCGCGGCGGGCTGGGTGACCCGGGCTGGCTGGTGCAGCGGGGGTAGGTCGAGGAACAGCGGCGCCAGGTCGGAGTTCGTCCGGGCCTTCCAGGCGAGCTCGCTGCGCTCGTCGTACTCCTCCTTCGTGATGCGCCCCGCGGCGTAGTGGTCACTGAGCGCGGCCACCGCGGCGTCCCGCTCCTGGTCGCCGATCCGCATCTCCGGGCGGTTCTCCGCGTGGTTCACTCCGGGTCCCCCTCCGCGAGCAGGCCGTAGAGCCGCCGGCGGGCGTCGGCGAGGATCTCCGCCGCCTCGGCCTGCTGCTGGCGGTTGCCGGCGATCACGATCTGCCAGACCGCGGCCAGCACCTGACCGATCACCGGCTTGAGCTCGTGGCTCTCCCCCTCGCTGGTGTCGAAAGGGCGCCACGTCGCCGCGAGCTCGTCGGGGTGCGCGGCGACGTACTCCTGGCCGCCCTCGGTCAGCCTCAGCACCCGACGGCCCTCGATCTCGGTGCCTTCGACGAGCCCCTCGTCCTCGAGCTGCTGGAGAGTCGGGTACACCGAGCCCGGGCTGGGCTTCCACGCCCCGCCGCTGCGCTCGGCGATCTGCTGGATGATCTGGTAGCCGTTCATCGGCTGGGCGGCGAGGACGTCGAGGATCGCGGAGCGCACGTCACCGCGCCGGGCACGCGTCTGCCGCGCCTGCTGGCCCGCCATGCCGAGCAGGCCCGCGACCCACGGCGGTGGCCCCGAGCCCCACGGTCGACCTCCCGGTCCGCCCCCCGGTCCGCCTCCTGACCCGCCTCCCGGCCAGTCCGCGCCCGGCCAACCCTGACCCCATCCACGGCCGTTCATCGCGCCTCCCTCAGGCCGAAGACCACGGACGCTCCCGACCATCGCGAGGGCGTCCCGACACGTCGACGATATATCGCCGACTGTCGTCACCCCAGCCCTTTCGCCCCCCGTCCAGACAGCCGCCGACCCGTCACGTCTGCCGCCCCCAAACCCGCCGAGCCGGGCACAACCGCCGCGCAGACGCCCGCCGAGCCGGCACAACCGCCGGGGTGCGACCTACCCGACACTGCGGCCAACGGCGCGTCGACTCCCGGCGTACGTCGACCAGCCCTAGCGTGGGTCACCATGTCCTTCGACCGCTACGGCTCCGACGTGCTCAACACCGACTGGCGTGCCCCCAAGCGCGGCCGCTCAGTCGAGATCGAGGCCGACAAGGGACTCGTCGTCGAGGAGGTCACCACCGACTGGTGCGGCGAGATCGTCGCCGTCGACCGGGACCTGATGACCGTGACGCTGGAGGACCGGCGGCACAAGCGGCGGACGTTCCCGCTCGGACCCGGGTTCCTCCTCGAGGGTGTGCCCGTCATCCTCAAGCCCCCGACGCGCAAGGGTCCCGCGAAGAAGACCCACACCGCCTCAGGATCGATCGCCGTCCCCGGCACGCCGGCCCGCGTGGCCCGGGCGAGCCGGATCTTCGTGGAGGGCCGCCACGACGCCGAGCTCGTCGAGAAGGTCTGGGGCGACGACCTGCGCGTCGAGGGCGTCGTCGTCGAGTACCTCGAGGGCGTCGACGACCTCGCCGAGCAGCTGCGTGACTTCCGCCCCGGCCCCGAGCGACGGGTCGGCGTCCTCGTCGACCACCTCGTAGCCGGGTCCAAGGAGAGCCGCATCGCCGCCTCGATCGCGAAGAGCCCGGTGGGCAAGCATGTGCTGATCGTGGGCCACCCCTTCGTCGACATCTGGCAGGCCGTGAAGCCCGACCGGCTCGGCATGAAGGAGTGGCCGCAGATCCCCCGCAACGTGGAGTGGAAGCACGGAGTCTGCCAGCGGCTGGGGTGGCCGCACCGGGACCAAGCCGACATCGCCCGCGCGTGGAGACACATCTTGTCCAAAGTCAGCTCGTACGCCGACCTCGAGCCCGCCCTGCTCGGTAGGGTCGAGGAGCTGATCGACTTCGTCACCGTCGACTGAGGAGCCACCCATGAGCACGCCGCCGAACCCTCCCGGTCCTCCCGGTGGGGCCTACCACCCGGGCCAGGGACCGGGCATGCCTCCTGGTCCCACCTCGGAGGAGCGCACGTGGGCCCTCATGGCCCACATCGGCACGCTGGTGGCGGCCTGGTTCGCGATGGGCTTCCTCGCCCCGCTCCTGGTGCTGCTGATCAAGGGCAAGGAGTCCTCGTTCGTGCGGCGCCACGCCGTGGAGTCGCTGAACTTCCAGATCTCGCTGCTGATCTACCTCGTGGCAAGCGGCATCCTGGTCCTCGTGGTCATCGGCATCTTCATGCTGATAGCGCTCGCCATCTTCGCGCTGGTCGTGATCATCCTCGCCACGCTCGCGGCATCGAACGGCGAGGACTACCGCTACCCGTTCACGGTCCGCCTGGTCTCCTGACCCCGCCGACCCGTCGCGTCTGCCGCAGCGGACGGGACGGGTCGGCGGAAAACTGCGCGGCGGACGGGACGGGTCAGGGTAGGAGGGCGCGCACGACCGCGTCGGCGAGAAGCCGCCCGCGCAGGGTGAGCACCACCCGACCGCGCTCCACCGCTTCCGGGTCGACCAGCCCGTCCTCGACCTGGGCGGCCAGCGCGGCACGGCCGGCGTCGTCGAGCACCTCGAGCGGCAGGCCGTCACGCAGCCGGATCGCGAGCAGCACCTGCTCGACCCGACGTGTCTCGTCGTCGAGGACCTCCCGACCGTGCCCGGGGCTGACCCCGTCGGCGATCCGCTCGGCGTAGGCGGCAGGGTGCTTGACGTTCCACCAGCGGACCCCGCCGACGTGGGAGTGCGCCCCGGGGCCGACGCCCCACCAGTCGCCGCTGGTCCAGTACAGCTCGTTGTGACGACAGCGGGTGGCCTCCGAGCGCGACCAGTTCGACACCTCGTACCAGCCGAGCCCGGCGGCCTCGAGCGTCGAGTCGGCGGCGAGGTACTTGTCGGCGAGGTCGTCGTCATCGGGCATCGCGACGTCGCCGCGACGAATCCGCCGGGCGAGCGCGGTGCCCTCCTCGACGATGAGGGCGTACGCCGAGAGGTGGTCGGGGTCGCTCCCCAGGGCACTGTCGAGGGAGGTCTGCCAGTCGGCCAGGGTCTCCCCCGGCGTCCCGTAGATCAGGTCGAGGCTGACCTCGTCGAAACCGGCCTCGCGAGCCCAAGTCATCACGCGGGGCACCCGCTCCGGGTCGTGGGTGCGGTCGAGGACGGCGAGGACGTGGGGCACCGCCGACTGCATCCCGAACGAGATCCGGTTGATCCCGCCCTCGCGCAGGATCGTGAGGTCCTCGGCGGTGACGCTGTCGGGGTTGGACTCCGTGGTGACCTCTGCCCCGCCCATGAGCCCGAACTCCTCGTCGATGGCCTCGACGATGCGCGTCAGGTCCCGCGGCGGGAGGAGGGTCGGCGTGCCCCCACCGAAGAAGACCGATCCGACTGGCACCTCGGCCGCACCCAGCACCTTGCGAGCCAGGCGAACCTCCTCGATCGCGGAGTCGGCGTACGACGTGCGCGAGACCCCTCCGCCGAGCTCGGCGGCGGGGTAGGTGTTGTAGTCGCAGTAGCCGCACCGCACATTGCAGAACGGGACGTGGACGTAGAACCCGAAGGGTCGGGCGCCGACCGAGGCTGCGGGCGCGGGGAGGGCGCCGTCGGCCGGGACGGGCTCGCCGTCGGGGAGAGCGGAGGGCACCAAACCATCCTAGGGAGGTGGGACAACGCGCCCACGCCCCGACAACGGCAGGAGGCACCGCCCCGAAGCCGGGACGGCGCCTCCTGACAGTTCAGAGAGTCAGCGACTCACTCCTTGTAGAGCGCGTCGATCTGGTCCTTGTAGTTCTGCTCCACGACCTTGCGCTTGACCTTCATCGACGGGGTCAGCTCGCCCGACTCGACGGTGAGGTCGTGGTCGAGCAGGATCCACTTCTTGATGGTCTCCCAGCGGTTCAGCCGGCTGTTCAGCTCCTCGACGTAGCCGGCCACCATGTCCCTGACCTTCGGCGAGGAGACGATCTCGGCGTAGGACTTGCCCGCCATGTCGTTGTGGGTCGCCCACTCCGTCATCGCGTCCGGGTCGAGGGTGATCAGCGCGACGCAGTAGTTGCGGTCGTTGCCGTGCACCAGGAACTGGCTGGCGTACGGGCAGACCGCCTTGAACTGCGACTCGATCGAGGACGGCGCGATGTACTTGCCGCCGGAAGTCTTGAACAGGTCCTTCTTGCGGTCGGTGATCTTGAGGAAGCCCTGAGCGTCGAGCTCCCCGATGTCGCCGGTGTGCAGCCAGCCGTCGTTGAGCGTCTCAGCGGTCTGCTCGGGAAGGTTGTGGTAGCCGTCCATGACACCGGGGCCCTTGATCAGGACCTCGCCGTCCTCGGCGATCTTGACCTCGCTGCCGGGGAAGACCTGCCCGACGGTGCCGAACTTGTACTCGTCGGGGTGGTTGACGAACGAGCCCGCAGAGGTCTCGGTGAGACCATAACCCTCGAGGATGAGGATGCCGGCCACGTGGAACCACTCCGCGACCTCCTGGTTCAGCGCGGCCGCACCGGAGATGAAGAAGCGGACCCGACCACCGAAGCGCTCACGGATCTTGGCGAAGACCAGCTTGTCGAACAGCGCGTGCTGCTTGGCGAGCAGGAACGGGACCGGCTTGCCCTCCATCTTCAGCCGGCGGACCTCCTTGCCGACCTTGAACGCCTGGTTGAAGATCTTCTCCTTCAGGCCGCCTTCGGTCTGCTGCATCGTGATGATGCGACCGTGTGCCTTCTCGAAGATGCGGGGAGCCGCACCCATGAAGGTCGGACGGACGACGGCGAGGTTCTCGATGATCTTCTCGACGCGGCCGTCGACGGCGGTGGCGAAGCCGCAGGCGAGCTGCGTGGAGAGCAGCACCTTGCCGAAGGAGTGGGCCATGGGCAGCCAGAGGTACTGCAGGTCGTTCTCGTCGAGGATGTTCTGTGCCTGGATCGCCGCACCCTCGTAGGTCCACGACGAGTGGCGCAGCCGCACACCCTTCGGGCGACCGGTGGTGCCGGAGGTGTAGATGAGCGTGGCGAGTGCGTCGGGCTGGGTCTCGGCGACCCGCTTCTCGACGACGTCCGGCTCCTGCGCGAGCTTCTCCTCGCCGAGCCGCTCGAGGTCGTCGAGCGAGATCACCCAGTCGCCGTCAGTGGTCCCGTCGAAGGTGACCACCTTCGAAAGGTGCGGGAGCTCGGAGCGGTGCGCGGTGAGCTTGGCGATCTGCTCGTCGTCCTCGGCGAAGACGACCTGGCACTCGGAGTCGGCCAGGATGTAGGCCACGTCGTCGTCGATCGTCGACGGGTAGACGGTGGTGGTCGCCGCGCCGGCGGCCATGATGGCGAGGTCGGCGAGGATCCACTCGTAGCGGGTGCTCGAGGCGATACCGACCCGCTGCTCGTGCTGGACACCGAGCGCAGCGAGGCCTGCTGCGAGACGGGTGACCTTGTCGCCGGTCTCCTTCCAGGTGACCGAAACCCACTCGTCGCCCTTCGGGAAACGATATGCCTCGCGGTTCGGACTCTTCTGGACTCGGTCGAAGAACTGGCGCCCGACGTTGGCCGGGCGGTTCTCGATTCCGCTGAGATCGTGGTGGACGGTGCTCTGAGACATCGCTCTCCCTGGTCGTACCTGCACAGCACTACGTGTCGCGCCAGGCAGGGGGTGTTGACTTGTTGCGACACAACGTAGAACACATACCTACCTCGCGGTAGGTTTCCCGCCGTTAATGGGACTGATTCGCAACCAATCCTTGGTGGGCCTTGCGATTTTCGGCTTCCGAGGCCCGTTTTGGCTGGGTTCTACAGGAATCCCGGGTGATCGGGTCAGGGCAGGTTGACGCATCCGTGCCGCGACTTCCACAGGAAGTACTTCTCGAACCCGAGCTTCATCAGATTGGGCCTGGGGGCCGGGATCAGCACGCCGTGCTTCCCCGGCGGCAGCATCTTGTCGGCCAGGATGATCACGCCGTTGTTCCCGGCGTCCATCACGCACACGGCCTTGATGTCACCGAAGCCCTTGGACTCCAACGGCGGCTCCGCCTTGACCTGCGCGGCGATGTTGCTCGCGGCGGTGTGCGCCATCACCTCGGTGGGGAACCCGGTCTTCGGATGCCCACCGGCGTGGGCGTCGGCCAGGGTACGTCGACCGCGGCGGCCACCCCGACGGCGTAGACCTCGTCGTGGCCGACGACCTGGTAGGTGTCGCGGACCCTGACGTAGCCCTTCTCGTCGGCGATACCGTCGACGTCCTTGAGGAACTCCTGCCCGAGGAAGGGCGGGACCACCATGGTGAACGTGAACGGCAGGCGCTCCCCGCCGTCGAGGACCAGCGCGCCGTCGTCGATGTGGTCGATCCCGACATTGATGCGCGAGTCGATCCCCTCCTTACTGAGGAACATGCCGAGCAGCTGCTCGCCGTGAGGCAGACCGCCGATGCCGAAGTGACCGAGGAACGGCTCGGAGGTGACGTAGGTCAGGTTCACCGTGTCGCGGAGCTTGTGCTTCTTCAGCTGGTAGGCGGTGTTGAAGAGGAACTCGTAGGCCGCCCCGAAGCAGCCCGCGCTCTGCGAGGCCGCGACGACGATGTCGCCGGGGTTCTCGAGGTACCGGAGCCACGCCATGTGTGCCCGCTCGGACTCGTCGAGCGTGGTTATGTGAAGGCGTTCTCCTTGAAGCCCGGCACCACGTCGTCCTTGTTGTGGTAGCCGGTGGCGATCACCAGGTAGTCGTAGTCGATCGTCGCGCCGTCGCCGTAGGTGACCTTCGTGGCCGCGAGGTCGACCCCCGTGGCAGCGGCGTGCACGAAGTCGATGTCGTGCTCCTCGAACGTCGGCGCGACCGGGAAGGTGACGTCCCCGCGGTCGCGTTTGCCGAACGGCATCCAGATCAGGCTGGGGTCGGAAAGGAAGTGGACGCTCGTGATACGACGGTGACGTCGACGTCCCCTTCGAGCTCGTGCTTGACGGCCAGCGCTGCGGTGAGACCACCGAAGTTGGACCCGAGGACGACGACCTGCTCGCGCATCACGAACCCTCCCCCGGGCGGGGACGGTCGCCCCGACTGGTCCTGTTCGAGTCTCGCACCGCACGGTCGCCCGCGCGACCGGTTCAGCCCTGGACAGCCTTCGCCAACGTGACCATCGTCGTGATCCACTCCCGGTCCTCCCGGGTGACTGCCCTGCCGAGGGCGCGAGCGTCATCCACTGTCCAGCAGGCGTTGTACATCGCCCGCACCACCACCCAGTCGCGGGCCCGCTCCTCGTCGAGCCCGGCGGTGTCCACGACGGTGTGGAACCTCCGTCGTACGGCCTCACGGACGCGGCCCGAGGCGACGGTCTCCTGCCAGCGGTTCCACAGCAGCGGCGCCACCTCGTAGTGCGGGTCCCCCGACACGGGCTTGGGGTCGATCACCAGCCACGGCTCGCGGTCGGCGGCGAGGACGTTCTCGTAGTGCAGGTCGCCGTGGATCATCACCCCTCTGCTCGCCTCGTCGGTCAGGAACGAGCCGGCCAGCGCAACTGCCTGCTCAACGAGTCGCCGAGGCACGGGTGCGTCCTTCGGCAGCGCGGCGAGTCCGGCGTTCCAGCGATCGACGTACGACGTGAGCGTTCTCAGCCGGGGCAGCGCAGGGACGTGGATGCGCTGGTAGAGCCCCGCCACGATCTCGCAGGCCTCGAGCTCCCACAGGTCGGTGAGGTCCTCGCGGTGCAGCCGCTCTAGGAGGAGGGCGTAGCGCCGCGGGTCGGCCCGCAGCAGCAGGACTGCGCCGTTGCCGTGCCAGTGCTGCAGGGCGAGGTGCTCGTGCTCGTTCTCGTCGTCGGGGAGGGCCACCTTCAGTGCTGCGGGCCGACCCCCCGTCGTACGGACCGGCAGGACCAGGCTGCACCAGCCGTGCATCGGGTCGCCGTCGTAGGTGAGCTCCCACTCCTCGAGCAGCCCGGCCACCGTGCGGGGCAACCCAGCCAGCCAGTCGGCCCAGCGCGCCCCCAGGGCGGCCTGCTTCGTGAGACCGGGCGGGAGGTCGAAGGGCAGCACGCCGGCGAGGCTACGCGCCCGGGGGGCTACTTCTTGCCCTTGTCGCCGCCGTCGGAAGTCGAGAGCGCAGCAATGAAGGCCTCCTGGGGCACCTCGACCCTCCCGACCATCTTCATGCGCTTCTTGCCCTCCTTCTGCTTCTCGAGGAGCTTGCGCTTTCGGGAGATGTCACCGCCGTAGCACTTGGCGAGGACGTCCTTGCGGATGGCGCGGATCGTCTCGCGGGCGATCACGCGCGACCCGATGGCGGCCTGGATCGGGACCTCGAACTGCTGGCGCGGGATGAGGTCCTTGAGCTTGCCGGCGAGGGCCACGCCGTAGGAGTAGGCGTGGTCCCTGTGGACGATAGCGCTGAACGCGTCGACCGGCTCCCCCTGGAGGAGGATGTCGACCTTCACCAGCTCCGACGGCTCCTCCCCCGTGGGCTCGTAGTCGAGCGATGCGTAGCCCTTGGTGCGCGACTTGAGCTGGTCGAAGAAGTCGAAGACGATCTCGGCCAGCGGCAGCGTGTAGCGCATCTCGACGCGGTCCTCGGACAGATAGTCCATGCCCTGCAGCTGGCCACGCTTGCTCTGGCACAGCTCCATGATCGCGCCGATGTAGTCGCTCGGGCTCAGGATCGTGGCCTTGACGACGGGCTCACGGACCTCGGCGATCTTGCCGCCGGGCCAGTCGCTCGGGTTGGTCACCTCGTGCTCGGTGCCGTCCTCCATGGTCACGTGGTAGACCACGTTGGGCGCGGTCGAGATGAGGTCGAGGTTGAACTCCCGCTCGAGCCTCTCGCGCACGATCTCCATGTGCAGCAGCCCGAGGAAGCCGCACCGGAACCCGAAGCCGAGAGCACCGGAGGTCTCCGGCTCGTAGTTGAGCGCTGCGTCGTTGAGCTGGAGCTTGTCGAGCGCATCGCGCAACGTCGGGTAGTCGTCGCCGTCGATGGGGTAGAGCCCGGCGAACACCATCGGGTTCGGGTGCTTGTAGCCGCCGAGCATCTCGTCGGCCCCGCTGTGCTGGCTGGTGACGGTGTCACCTACCCGCGACTGCCGGACGTCCTTCACGCCGGTGATGAGGTAGCCAACCTCACCGACACCGAGGTCCCCGGCCTTGACGGGCTCGGGCGAGATGACGCCGACCTCGAGCATCTCGTGGGTCGCGCCGGTCGACATCATCTTGATCCGGTCACGATGGCTGAGCTTGCCGTCGACGACCCGGACGTAGGTGACCACACCGCGATAGGTGTCGTAGACAGAGTCGAAGATCAGCGCGCGCGGCGGCGCGTCCGCGTTGCCCACGGGCGCGGGCGTCTGCCGGACGATCTCGTTGAGCAGGGCCTCCACGCCCATGCCGGTCTTCGCCGAGACCTGGAGCACGTCGTCGGGGTCGCAGCCGATGATGCCGGCGAGCTCGGCGGCGTACTTCTCCGGCTGGGCCGAGGGCAGGTCGATCTTGTTCAGCACCGGGATGATCTGGAGGTCGGCGCCGAGGGCGAGGTAGAGGTTCGCCAGTGTCTGGGCCTCGATACCCTGGGCGGCGTCGACGAGCAGCACCGCCGCCTCGCACGCCTCGAGCGAGCGGGAGACCTCGTAGGTGAAGTCGACGTGGCCCGGGGTGTCGATCATGTTCAGCACGTAGGTGCCGGCACCGACGCCCTCGACGTCCTGCCCGACCGCCCACGGCATACGGACCGCCTGGCTCTTGATGGTGATGCCGCGTTCGCGCTCGATGTCCATCCGGTCGAGGTACTGCGCCCGCGCGCTGCGCTCGTCCACGACACCCGTCAGCTGCAGCATCCGATCGGCCAGCGTGGACTTCCCGTGGTCGATGTGCGCGATGATGCAGAAGTTGCGGATGATCGCGGGGTCGGTCTTCCCGGGCTCGGGGACAGACGGTGCGGGGGTCTTGGGCACGAACTTCTTCCGGTGGTTTGTCGAGGACGGCGGAACCGCCATTGTTCCACGCGTCCCCATATCCACCCTCCACGGTGCGCCCGGGCCGTTCTCGAGGCCGGGACATGCGGCAAACCGCTCTTCCGGCTGCCCTCCGCCGTACAGAATGAGGCGGTATGAGCCCCATCACGTCGCCCAGCTCGGCCCGCTCCGGCGCGATCCCCTACGGACGCACCGCGCGAAGGCTCGAGTGGCCACTGCTGCCGCCGATGGTGCGCTCGATGATCGCCCGCCGGTTGGGCTCCCGGGTCGTCTCGGCCGAGTCGGCGGGGACCGGCTTCACGCCCGGCTTCGCCTCGGTCCTCACGTGCGAGGACGGCTCCCGACACTTCGTGAAGGCTGCGAGCAGGAAGGCGCAGCGTACGTTCGCCGAGGCCTACAGCGAGGAGGCCCGCAAGCTGCGGTCCCTGCCACCCGGCCTGCCTGTCCCACGCCTGCTCTGGAGCCACGAGGACGACCTGTGGGTGGTGCTGGAGGTCGAGTACGTCGACGCCACCCACCCGGCGAGGCCGTGGCGACCCGCCGAGCTCGACACGTGCCTCGACACCCTGGAGGTCCTCGCCCGGAGGCTCACTCCTCCACCGATGCCGCTGGCGACCTTCGCCGACGACTTCGCCGAGTGCCTCACCGGCTGGGACCACCTGCGGCGGGTCGCCCCGCACCACCCACACCTCGACGAGGCGGAGAGACTCGCCGGCCGCTACGTCGAGGCCACCGCGGGCAGCACCCTGGTGCACACCGACGCCCGTGACGACAACCTCCTCCTCGCAGGCGGACGGGCGCTGCTCTGCGACTGGAACTGGCCGGTGGTGGGCGCGGCGTGGATCGACACAGTGGCCCTCCTCATCTCCGCCCACGGCGACGGGGTCGACTGCGACGCCGTTCTCGCCGAGAGACCCCTCACCCGCGAGGTCGACCCGGAGGACGTCGACGCCTTCCTGGCGCTGATGGCCGGGTTCTTCTTCGAGCGTCGCGACCAGCCGACCCCGAACTCCTCGCCGTACCTGCGCGCTCATCAGTCCTGGTACGCCGAGGCCACGTGGTCGTGGCTCTCGTGGCGGCGAGGATGGGAGCGACCGGCCTCGGTGACGTAGTGTCGCGATGACCAGGCGGCCCCGCCGGTCGGGCGCTCCGTCTCGATTTGAGGGGGCTGCTTGCCCGCTGGTATCGTTGCTCCTCGCGTGTCCATGGCCTTCCCAGGCCGACCGCGCACCAGACCAGACCCCGCATCAGACCAGACGAGGCGCACAGTAGTGGCGAACATCAAGTCCCAGATCAAGCGCAACCGGCAGAACCAGGCCGCGCACGAGCGCAACAAGGCTGTGAAGTCTGCGCTGAAGTCGGCGATCCGCAGGTTCCGCGAGGCCGCCCAGGCTGGTGACGCCGCGCAGGCTCAGGAGCTGGCGAAGGTCGCCAACAAGAAGCTCGACAAGGCTGCGTCCAAGGGCGTCATCCACAAGAACCAGGCCGCCAACAAGAAGTCGGCGATCTCCAGGAAGGTCGCCTCCCTCTGAGGTAGCCCACCCAATCAGGCGCTGTCCACAGAGACGGCGCCTTTTTGCGTGCCCGAACCCGGTCTTGAGGTCGGCTCAACCTGGGGTCGACAGCTCCGGGTCAGGGGCCGCCTCAGCGCGGTGAGCGCGCCGTGGTGACCGAGATGACCATCCGTTCGAGAGCGTAGGACGCGTCGCTGGCCGCTCCCTTGACATCCGCGTCGGCCTGGGCGACCGCCTGGATCGCGCGCACGAGACCGGCCTCCTCCCACCCGCGAGACTGGTCGCGCAGCGAGCGCAGCTTCCACGGCGGGACCCCCACCTCCCTGGCGAGGTCCCCTTCCCGTAGCCCGCGTGGAGCGCTCTTGAACCTCGCCAGGCCACGCAAACCGCTGGCGAAGGCGCTGGTCACGAGGACCGGAGCGGTCCCGTTGTCGAGGGCCCAGCGCAGCTCCTCGAGAGCATGGGCGGTGTGGCCGTAGATCGCGGCGTCGGCAACCGCGAAACCCTTGACCTCGGCGCGGCCACCGAAGTAGCGCTTCACGACGTCTGCGGTGAGCGGCTCCCCCGCGAAGTCGTTCGCGAGCTGGTGGCAGGCGCCGGCGAGCGCCCGGAGGTCATGTCCTACCGCCTGGACCAGCAGGTCCGCGGCATCCTCTGCGATCCTCGCTCCGTGCGACCGCGCCTCGGCCGCCACCCAGCGGGAGTACTCGCTCGGCTTGAGCGCGACCGACTTGACCTCGTTGACCGCCGGGAGCTTGCGGAGCTTCGTGAGCAGGCCGGAGCCCTTCTGGCCTCCTGAGTGCACCAACACGAGGCCGACGTCCTCCGACGGGGAGGCGGCGTAGTCCAGCAGGCCGTCGTAGGTCTCGTCCGGGAGGTCCTCGAGCCCGCGGACCACCACGCACCGGATCGCGGAGAAGAGCGAGGGTGCAGCGAGGTCGGCCAGCGCGCCCATGGTGAGCTGGTCGGCGGCGGTCTGGCTGACCTCGGACTCCGCATCGGCGTGCCTGACGGCCCGCAGCGCCGCGGCAATCGCCCGCTCGTTGAGGAGCTCTTCAGGTCCGGTCACCAACGTGACGTGGCCGAGTACGTCGGATGCCTTCGGGGTCGCCATGGTGGAGCCAGCCTGCCACACAGCTCCGACACGATGCGGCGTAGGCAGGATGTGGGAGACGCGTAGGCATCTGGTGGGATGGGTACGGGCTTCAGGAGCCCTGCACTCCCTCGGGCTCGACCGGGAGAAACCCATAGCGGAAGGATCTGAATGACGCCGGACCTGATCGCAGGACGTTACCGAGTCGTCCGTCCCGTCGGTCGCGGAGGCATGGGAACGGTCTGGCTGTGCCGGGACGAGGTGCTCGGCCGGGAGGTCGCCGTCAAGCAGATCGGCACCCTGCCGGGCGAGTCGGCCACCGACGCCGCCCGCGCCCTGCGTGAGGCCCGGTCGTCCGCGGCACTCAACCACCGCAACGTCGTCGCGGTCTTCGACGTCGTCGACACCGAGGACGGCACCGCGTGGCTGGTCATGGAGTACGTCCCCTCGCGGACGCTCGGGCAGATCATGCGCGAGGAGGGCCCACTCCCGCCCCGGCGAGCGGCTCTCATCGGCGCCCAGGTCGCCGACGGTCTCGCCGCAGCGCATGCCGCCGGCACGATGCACCGCGACGTCAAGCCCGGCAACATCCTCGTGACCGACGACGACGTCGCCAAGATCAGCGACTTCGGGATCGCCCGGGGTGCCGACGACGACCAGCTGACCCAGACCGGGCTCGTCACCGGAACCCCGTCCTACTTCTCCCCCGAGCTCGCCCGCGGCGCGGACCCCGGACCGGAGTCCGACGTGTACGCCCTGGGCGCCACCCTTTACGCCGCGGTGGAGGGAGGTCCGCCCTACCCCGAGCAGCGCAACCCGATCGCGCTGCTCCAGCTGATCGCCGCCGACGAGCCGCCCCCGCCCACGAAGGCAGGCGAGCTGGCCGGGCCGATCACGCGGATGATGGACCGCGACCCGCGCTCGCGCTGGACCATGGCCGACGCCGCCCACGCCCTACGGCGCTTCGCCGAGCACGGAGAGGCCGAGGACGAGCACACCGCCGTCCTCACCCCCTTCGCGGGAGGCGGCCGGGAGCGCACGGAGGCGACCCCGGTCCCGACGCCCGTAGCGGCGGGGGCGGGCGTGGCCGAGGCGTCCGACGATGCTGAAGGACGACGCCGCCGCAAGCTCCTGCCGTGGCTGGCGGCAGCCGCCCTGCTTCTCGTGGTCGTCCTCGCCGGCTTCATGATGCTCGGTGACGACGCCGACGAGACACCTCGGGCCGACGCCCCCGAACCGTCCCCCACGGCGGAGACATCCCCGACCCAGGAGACCTCTCCGACCCCCGAGGCGTCACCGAGCCCGACACCCACGCCCCAGGAGACCCCGACCCAGCAGCCCGCGCGCGACGACGAGCCCGACGACGCCATGGAGGACGCCGTCGATGAGTACTTCTCCGTCATGCCCGGTGACACCGACGCAGGCTGGCAACGACTCGCACCCAGCATGCAGGCCCAGGGCCGCGACGCCTACGAGAGCTGGTGGAGCTCCGTCGAGTCCGTCGAGCTCCACGGCGCCGACGCCCGTGACGGGAGTCAGCAGGTCGACATCGAGCTGACCTACTACTTCGACGACGGCCGGGCCACCCGGGAGACCCAGCGGCTCACCCTGGAGCGCTCCGGCGACCGCTACCTCATCGCCGACGACGAGGTGCTCAGCTCCCGCACAGTCAGCTGACCGTCCCGCACGACGACCGCGACGTCCCCCGACTCGTCCGTGCGGCGCACGAGCGCCCCGCTGCCCTCCAGAAGCTCCAGTGTCTCCGCCGCGGGATGCCCGTAGCCGTTGTCGACGCCCACCGACACCAGAGCGAGCCGTGCCGACAGCCCGGTGATGAACTCGGGGTCCTGGTAGCGACTCCCGTGGTGCGGGACCTTCAGCACATCCACCCGCAGCGACGGCAAGGCACGGTGCATCGCCTTCTGCGCCTCAGGCTCCATGTCCCCGGTCAGCAGGATCCGGACTCCCTCGACCTCCACGAGCATCGCGACGCTGGCGTTGTTGGCCGCGGAGCCCTTCGACACGGCGGCGCCGGTCGCGAACCTCCCGGCAGGACCGACCACCTGCCACGTGAGCGAGCCGAGCCGGCGTACCTCGCCGTAGGCCGGCACCCGCACCGGGACCCCAGCGTCTTCGGCCCACTCCACCACGGACTCCGCACGGCTGACTGGGTCCGCGAGCGCGGTGACCACGACCTCGTCAGGGGGCCGTTCCGCGAGCACCGCGGGCAGGCCCGCGACGTGATCCTCGTGGAAGTGCGTCAGCACCACGGCCGCCAGCCGCTCGACCCCGAGCCGGTCCAGGCAGCGGTCGATCGCGAGCGGGTCGGGCCCGACGTCGACGACCAGGGCAGTGCCGGCGCCGGCGTTGAGGACCAGCCCGTCGCCCTGCCCGACGTCGCACGCCACCATCACCCACCCGTCGGGCGGCCAGCCGGGCGTCGGCAGAGCGCGTACGACGGCCAGCAGCATGAGGCCGGTGAGGACGACTGCCCAGCCCCGCCGCCCCAGCACCCGCGGCATCACCAGGGCCAGGGCGAGGCAGATCAGGCTGAGGAGGGCGATCGAGGTGGCACCGGAGGACCACGAGACGGCTGCCGTGGGCATCGCGGCGCTGCGCTCGGCGACCTCGATGATCCACCAGGCACAGAGGCCGGCGACGCGGCCGAGGAGGACGCCGAGCGGTTCGACGAGGAGGACCAGGAGGCCGCCGGCGAGGCCCAGCACGGTGGCCGGGCCGACGGCGGGGGCGACCACCATGTTCGCGACCACGGCGACGAGGCTCACCTGGTCCGAGATGGCCGCCACCACCGGCGTGCACGCGAGCTGGGCAGCGAGCGGGACGGCGGTGGCCTCCGCGAGCCAGCGGGGCATCCACGTCATGAGTGCGTCCCGCCACGGTGGTGCGAGGAACAAGATGCCCGCTGTGGCGAGCGCCGAGAGGACGAACCCGACGGAGAGGGCCATCCAGGGGTCGAGGAGCAGCAGGAGGAGGACGGCCACACCGAGCGCGCGTACGCCCTTCTCGCGACCGTTGCTCCCCATCCCCACGAGCGCGACGGTCCCCATCGCGGCGGCGCGGACCACACTCGGCTCGGTGCGGGCGAGCAGAACGAACCCGGCCACCCCCAGCATCCCGACCACGACGAGCCCGCGTGCGCGTACGCCGGCCCAGCGGGCGACGATGAGCACGAAGCCGACGACCAAGGTCAGGTTCGTCCCGGACACAGCCAGGAGATGAGTCAGGCCGGAGGCCTGGAAGGCGGTGACGACCTCCGCGGGCATGCCCTGGTCGTCGCCCACGACGAGGGCGGGGACCAGGGTCCGCTCACCCGGACCCGCGCCGGCGACTGCCTGCCGGATCCCGTGGCGCACCGCCGCCGCCGCGTCGAGCACCCCTCCGGCGGGGGCGACCTCGACGGGTGGTCGCCTGCCCGAGATGACCGCCGCGAGATCGGCTCCGTCCGAGGGCGCGGCCCGGCCCTCGACCCGCACCAGCGAGCCGAGCTCGACATGTCGCCAGTCCTCGTCGCCGATGACCAGCACCGGCACCCTTCCGGCGTGGGTGGCGCCACGCCCGCTGACCTCGACGGTCGTGGCCCTCACCAGCGTGAAGGGGGCGTAGCGCCCCTCCCGAAGCAGCGGGTCCGAGGTCACCCGCACCACTGCGCTCACGAAGGCGCGTTCCTCGGCGAGCACCGCTATCGGGCTGTGAGCAACCGCCTCGACCCGCAGCATCGCCGATCCCGCGACCGCCGCGGCGGCGATCAGCCACGCGAGACCGACCACCACCGGCCTCCCGTGCCGCCACCTGGCCACGAGGAGGGCGGCGCCCGTTGCGAGGAACGTGCCGACCACCCACGGCGGCAGGAGGAACCCACCGAGGCCACCGGCCCACGCCATGAGCGCGAGCACGACCGCCCGCAGGTCCGGCGCCGGCCGCTCCGAGCCGGCCGCGGTCACAGGGTCACGAACGGGGCGATCTTGGCGAGCGTCGCGTCACCGATACCGGAGACCTCCAGGAGCTCGTCGACCGAGGTGAACGGGCCGTTGTCGGCTCGCCACTGCAGGATCGAGGCCGCGGTGACGGGGCCGATGCCGGGCAGCTCCTCGAGCTCGGCCTGGTCGGCCGTGTTGACGTTGACCATCGGTCCGGCCATGGCTACAGCCCCGGGCGCTGATGCTGCCGGAGCGGCGACCCCCTCCGCCGGGGCGACACCCACGAGGATCTGCTCACCGTCGACGAGGACCCGGGCGAGGTTCAGACCGGTGAGGTCGACTCCTCTCCGCGCACCACCGGCTGCGGCGAGGGCGTCGTGCACCCGCGACCCCAGGGGCAGCGACACGATGCCGGGCCTGCGCACCTTGCCGGAGACGTCGACGACCACGACGGCCGACTCGGCGTCGGCGACGGTCGCGGCGTCGTGCCCGCTGTCGGGGCCAGCGTCACCGGCCGGCGTCACCAGCTGCTCGACCGGCGGAGAGTCGGTCCCCTCGGACCAGGTCGCTGCGGGGACGACGGTCCCCGACGCGTCGGCGCGGACCACCCACCATGCGGAGACGGCGAAGGCGGCGGCTACCAGCAGGGCGACCAGGCTCAGGTGGCTCGCGGTCAGGGCAACCCGTCCCTGGAGGGTCGGAGGCAGCCGGTCGTGAACCCACCCGCCGACGCGATCGCCTGCCCCGACCGGACGGAGGGCATGGCGGCCGCGGGCCGGTCTGACCCATGCGTCCAGCTCGGTGGGCGAGACCTCGCCGTCCTCCTCCGGTGCGGTCTCCACGACGGTCACCACCTGTGCGCCGCGCACGGGCCTGCTCGCACTCATGACGGAGGACGCCGAGGCGCGTGACAGCTTGGCTGGTGGCACCGGAGCTGCCGACGTGGTGCCCGTCAGCACCGGGTCGGTCGTCACACCCGACGGCCCCTCGGCAGCGGCGTCGTCACCACGAGGAACCTTCGCCGAAGCCTCGCTGTCCGGCTCTCCATCGGCCGACTCGCGGAGCCCGGCGAGCTCGACGCTCAACAGCTCCAGACGGCGACGGGCGATCGCGGCCATCTCGTCATGGGCTGTCCGGCGTGAGCGCATGCATCGAACCTAGGAACGGCCGCGCCGGCAGGTAAGACCCGATCCGGAGCCTGTGGACAACCGCCGAGGGTCGTCCGGCTGGGGACCAGGCCGGACGCGCCACAGGTCAAGCCCTCACGTTGAGGTGTCCGGCTCCTCGGCGCGAGGCGACACCACGACCGCGACCATGCCCGGCCCGACGTGGGCGCCGATGACGGCCCCGACCTCCCCGACCACCACCTCGCGGTCGTCCAGGTTCCCCGCGAGCCGGGTCCGCAGGTGCGCGGCCAGCAGGTCGGCCCGCTCGGGGTTGGCCAGGTGCGCCACCGCGACGTCGACCTGCTGCTCTCCCGCCGCGGCCACCGCGAGCTCCTCCAGCCGGCTGAGCGCACGACCGGCGGTGCGCACCTTCTCGCGCATGCCGATACGCCCGTCGACGAGCTGAAGCAGGGGCTTGACCGACAACGCCGACCCCAGCAGGGCGGCTGCCGCGCCGATCCGGCCACCGCGTCGTAGGTACTCCAGCGTGTCGACGTAGAACAGCGACGTGGTCTGCGACGTACGCCTTCGGACCACGTCCGCGGCCTCCTCCGCCGACCCTCCGGCTGCGAGCAGCTCGGCGGCCGCGACGACCGCGAAGCCGGTCGCCATGCCGAGCTGCCGGGAGTCCACCGTCGTCACGGGCACCGGTGACTCCTTCGCCGCGAGCTGCGCCGACTCGAAAGTCCCGCTGAGCTCGCTGGACAGGTGCACCGACACGATCCCGGACGCACCCTCGGCCGCCGCCTGCTCGTAGACCTCGAGCATCGCCGCAGGGGTGGGCCGTGAGGTGCTCACCGGCTTCCACTCGCGCAGGGCCTCCGCGACCGTCTCGGCGGTAGCGCCGCCCTCGACCGCCTCCTCGTAGGACCGGGCCCCGATCACCACCTGCAGCGGGACCACGACGATCCCGTGTCTCTCGGCGACCTCGGGCGGCAGCGACGCCGTCGAGTCGGTGACGAGTGTGATGTGCGGCATGGCCGGAAGGCTACCGTCCTGCCCGTCCCGGTCCCGGGATCGTCCGCAGAGGACGTGTCGTACGCCGGGGGCGGGTACTGCTGTCGACGTACCCCTGCACGCAACCGCGAGGAGAGAACACCATGCGCATCGTCATCGCCGGAGGTCACGGCCAGATCGCCCTGCTGCTCGAGGAGCGGTTGAGCAGGAGAGGTGACACCCCGGTCGGCATCGTACGCAACCCCGACCATGTCCCCGACCTCGAGGAACGGGGCGCAGAGGCGGTCGTCCTCGACCTCGAGCAGGTGGGCGTCGAGGAGCTCGCCGGAGTCGTGGACGGCGCCGATGCGGTGGTGTTCGCCGCCGGCGGCGGGCCGGGCTCGGGCGTGGCCCGCAAGGAGACGGTCGACAAGGGCGCAGCCGTCCTGCTCGCCGACGCGGCGGAGCACACCGGGGTCCGGCGTTACCTGATGGTCTCCTCCATGGGGACCGACCAGGCGGACCCGACCAGCGACGACGTGTTCCAGGTGTACCTGCGGGCAAAGCGGGCAGCCGACGACGACCTGCGCGCACGCGACCTCGAGTGGACGATCATCCAGCCCGGGCGGCTCACCGACGAGCCCGGCACCGGCCGGGTCACCCTCGATCCCGGCGCGCAGCCCCGCGAGATCCCGCGCGCCGACGTCGCGCATGCGTTGGTGGCGGCCCTCGACAGCCCCGCGACCATCGGCAAGCAGCTCACCCTGCTGACCGGCCCCGTCCCCGTCGAGGAGGCCCTCAGCGACCTCCCGTGAGTGCCGGCGGTACCCGGCTACCCACGTCTTATGGACGCTTCACCAGCGGTATGCCACTGGTGAAGCGTCCATAACCCGCGTTACAAGGGTCAGGTGGCGACGATGTTGACCAGCTTCGGCGCCTTCACGATCACCTTGCGGACGGTCTTGCCCTCCAGCGACCTCTGGATCACCGGCTCACCCATCGCCCTCGCCTCCAGGTCGGCCTCGGAGATGTCGGGGCTGACCTCCAGCTTGGCGCGCAGCTTGCCCTGGACCTGGACGATCGCGGTGATCGAGTCCTGCACCAGCAGCGACTCCTCCACGGTCGGCCAACCGACGCGGGCGACGGTCGGCTCATGGCCCAGCCGCGACCACATCTCCTCGGCGGTGTAGGGCGCGACCAGCGACAGCATGATCGCCACCGCCTCGGTCGCCTCACGGACTGCAGGATCGGCCGGGCCGCAGCCGGAGTCGATCGCCTTGCGGGTCGCGTTGACCAGCTCCATGATCCGCGCGACGACCACGTTGAAGCGGTGGGAGTCGATCAGCTGCTCGACCTCGTGCAGCGTTCGGTGGGTCGCCTTGCGCAGCGCGACGTCACCGTCTGCGAACGAGGCACCCGGAGCGGACCTGACGTCGCCGCTCAGCCGCCATGCGCGCTGCAGGAACTTCAGCGAGCCGCCCGGTGACACGTCGGCCCAGTCGATGTCGTCCTCCGGCGGTCCCGCGAAGACCAGGGTCAGCCGGACCGCGTCGACGCCGTACCGGTCGATCATCTCCCCCAGGTCCACGCCGTTGCCCAGGGACTTGCTCATCGCCTTGCCCTGGTTGATGACCTGTCCCTGGTTCAGCAGCGCCTCGAAGGGCTCCACGAAGTCGACCATGCCCATGTCGTGCAGCGCCTTGGTGAAGAAGCGGCTGTACAACAGGTGCAGGATCGCATGCTCCACACCTCCGACGTACTGCTCGGCCGGCATCCACCGCCGCACTGCTTCGGGGTCGAACGGGCCGTCGGTGAAGCTCGGCGAGCAGTAGCGCAGGAAGTACCACGACGAGTCCACGAAGGTGTCCATGGTGTCGCTGTCACGCTTGGCGGGGCCGTCGCACGACGGGCAGGTCACGTCGACCCACTCCTCCGCCGCGGCAAGAGGCGAGGTGCCCTTCGGCTTCAGTTCGGCGCCCCGCAGGTCAGGCAGCTCGACGGGCAGCTGGTCGTCCGGAACCGGTACCTCGCCGCAGGTGTCGCAGTGCACGATCGGGATCGGGCAGCCCCAGAACCGTTGCCGCGACAGCAGCCAGTCACGCAGCCGGAAGTTGACCGCCCCCGTGCCGCGCCCCTCGGCCTCCAGCCGCTCCACGATCCTCGAGATGCCGGAGGACTTGTCGGTCAGCCCGTCCAGGTCGCCGGAGTTCACGTAGACGCCGTCGCCGACGGTGGCGACGTAGGTCTCCTCCGGGTTGTCCTCACCGGTGTCGACCACCCGGCGTACCGGCAGGTCGAAGGTCTTCGCGAAGTCCAGGTCCCGCTGGTCGTGGGCGGGCACCGCCATGACCGCGCCGGTGCCGTAGTCGGCCAGCACGTAGTCGGCCGCCCAGACCGGGATCCGCTCGCCGTTGACCGGGTTCACCGCGTACCGACCCAGGAACACCCCGGTCTTCTCGCGCTCGGTCGACAGCCGGTCGATCTCGCTCTCCTTGCGCACCTGCTCCAGGTACGCCTCGAACGCCTCCCGCTGCTCGGGGGCACAGATCTCCTCGGCCAGCTTCGCGTCGGCGGCGACCACGAAGAACGTCGCGCCGTACAACGTGTCCGGCCGGGTCGTGAACACGGTCACCGTGCGCCCGGACAGGGTGCCGCCGCCGGTGTCCTCGCGCGGCTCGATGTCGAAGTCGACGTGCGCGCCTTCGGACCGGCCGATCCAGTTCCGCTGCATCGCCAGCACCCGCTCGGGCCAGGTGTCCTTGAGCATCTCCATGTCGTCCAGCAGCCGCTGGGCGTAGTCGGTGACCTTGAAGTACCACTGGGTCAGCTCGCGCTTGGTGACCTCGGCCCCGCACCGTTCGCACGCGCCCTGCACGACCTGCTCGTTGGCCAGCACGGTCTGGTCGTTGGGGCACCAGTTGACCGGCGAGGACTTGCGGTACGCCAGGCCGCGCTCGCGGAAGCGCAGGAAGAGCCACTGCGTCCACCGGTAGTACTCCGGGTCGCTCGTGTGCAGGCGGCGGGACCAGTCGAAGCTGATGGCGTAGCGACGGAACGACTCGGCCTGGGTCTCGATGTTGGCATAGGTGTACGTCGCCGGGTGCTCGTCGCGCTTGATGGCGGCGTTCTCGGCCGGCAGGCCGAAGGAGTCCCAGCCGATCGGGTTCATCACGTCGAAGCCGCGCTGCCACCAGTAGCGCGCGATCACGTCGTGGAGCGCCATCACCTCAGCGTGACCCATGTGCAGGTCACCGCTCGGGTAGGGGAACATCGTCAGCGCGTAGCGCCGCTCGCGCTTGCCGTCGTCAGCAGCCTCGAACGGGTTCAGGTCCTCCCAGACCTTGCGCCACTTGTCCTGCACGGCGACCACATCGTAGGTCGCGCGCTCTTCTGCCTGCTCGGTCATCGTCTCGTCGTCTTCCTGTCGCGGTGTCGCGGAGTCGCGGCATCGGGCTGAGCTGTCCTCCGGGCCGGTTGCACCCTGTGGGCCCGGGCACAAAAAAACCCCTCAGGCATGAGGGGTAGCCGCGCTGTCGTGGTGCCAGTCAGCGCGGCCGGCTAAGAAGGAGGCTCATCCGCATGGGGTCATGGTAGCGCAGCCCCTCGACGGGGGCCCGTCCCCGCTGGGTGCCCCTTCCCGGGACACCCCCCGCGGCGGCTAGGGTCGGGGACGGCACAACGACTTCAGGAAGCGAAGGTCTTGCACATGACGTGGCTCGTGACAGGCGGGGCTGGGTACATCGGGGCGCACGTCGCCCGCGCGTTCGTCGACCAGGATATCGAGGCCGTCGTGATCGACGACCTCTCCAGCGGGCATGCGGCGTTCGTGCCGGAGAAGACCCCGTTCGTCGAGGGGACCATCCTCGACACCGACCTGCTCCGACGTACGATCCGCGAGCACCGGATCACCGGCGTGGTGCATCTGGCCGGCTTCAAGTACGCCGGGGTCTCCGTGGAGAGACCGCTGCACACCTACGACCAGAACGTCACCGGCACCGTCAGTCTGCTCCGGGCGATGCAGGACGAGGGTGTCGGACACATGGTCTTCTCCTCCAGCGCCTCGGTCTACGGCACTCCCGACGTGGACCTCGTCACCGAGGACACCCCGCTCGGCCCCGAGTCCCCCTACGGCCAGTCGAAGCTGATCGGCGAGTGGCTGATGGCCGACCAGGAGGTCGCCGCCGGGCTCAAGCACACGTCGCTGCGCTACTTCAACGTCGTCGGGTCGGTCGACGACTCGATCTACGACACCAGCCCCCACAACCTCTTCCCCCTGGTCTTCGAGGCGCTGGTCAACGGCCGTACCCCCCGCATCAACGGCGACGACTACCCCACCCCCGACGGCACCTGCGTGCGCGACTACATCCACGTGGTCGACCTCGCGCACTCCCACGTCGCCGCGGCACGCAGGCTCGAGGCGGGCGAGCCGCTGGCCCCGGCGTACAACCTCGGCAGCGGCGACGGCAGCTCGGTCCGCGAGATCATGCAGGCGATGGCGCGCGTAACAGGCATCGCTTTCGAGCCCGAGATCGCACCGCGCCGCCCGGGCGACCCTGCCCGCATCGTCGCCAACGGCGAGCTGGCCGCGCGGGACCTGGAGTGGAAGATGCGCTACACCCTCGACGAGATGGTGGCCAGCGCCTGGTCGGCCCGGAAGAACGCCGGCTGAGGCGTCCACCGTGGCCGTCGACCTCGTCAACTGTCCGATCTGCGGCGCCGAGCAGCCGGCCCTGCCGCGCTACCCGGACTACCTCTGCCGGGACTGCGTCTCACGCGCGAGCACCCAGGAGGGCCGTCGGCTCGTCCTGGTGAACACGAGCCCGGCCGGTGGGTTCGCCGCACGGTACGCCGACGACCAGCAACTGTGCGATGAGGTCACGGTCACCCACGTCGTGTACGTCGACGGGGTGCGCTGCTGGGCGGACGAAGGCAGGCTCGGCGGGATCGTGGTCCAACCCCGACCGGCGTGAGCCGACCGCGACGTCAGCCGACGACGGGCAGGAGGCATTCGACCTGCCGGTGCGACCGGTAGATCTCGATACAGGGCCGGGTGGGGTCCTGCTCCCCCCTGCCTCGTAGCTCCTCGAAGGCCGGGCCGATGTCGCGGTGCACGCTGCGCGCGTCGCCCTCGAGGGTGAGCCGGAGGTACACCCCACCCGGGAGCACCCCCATCTGGAGGCCCAGCGCGTCGGGGTCGTCCTCGTCGCGCATGACCGTCGCGAGGCGGTAGACCAGGCGTTCGGGGTACACCACCGCCATCATCGTGCGGCCCCGCAGGGACGTGAAGCGCGACTCGAAGTCCGGCCAGCCGGCCTGGATCGCCTCCACGTCGAAGTCGACGTCGGTGTACATGATCGGCACGTCCCGCCGCACGAGAGTCGTGACCGCCCCGAGCCCTTCTGTGAGCCGCTCCTCCTGGGTCCCCGTCATGGCAGGCACGGTACGTCCGCTTCGTCGGACATGTCGAGCGGCGGTCCGCCGGTCGGGCTACGCCGGGCCGGTCCCTCCGACCCGAACCCGCCCTTGGTACGGCACATCTCGGCGGAGACAATGGAGTCATGAGCAACCCTGCCGGCATGCGTGCTTCCCGTGCTGCGCTGAACCTCCAGTTCCCGCAGTCGCT
>DATHVS010000181.1:0-4597 GCA_035461195.1 Nocardioidaceae bacterium | reverse complement strand
CACCGAGCTCGGTCTGCCCGCGGTTCTCCGTGTGCATCAGCTGGTCCGGGTCCCGGACGTGGGCGAGCCCCAGCAGGTGGCCGAGCTCGTGGATGATCACGGCACGGACGAGGTCCCGCCCGTTCGGCCGCTCCAGCATCTCCCCGAGGGCCGGTGCCTCCAAGATCACGTAGCCCTTGACGTACTCGAACTCGCTGCGGGTCGCGTCCCACGCCCAGGTGCTGCTTCCGCCGATCCCGATGGCGCGACCTTCGAGCTGGGCCACATCCGCCGACGTCGCCCACCCGATCAGCACCGGCTCCTGCTGCGACGAGGGGTCCTGGCGTCGCTGCACCGCCGGGTTCTCCGCCGGCCCAAGGTAGGTGAACTCGAGCCCCGACGCCTCGCTGACGACCTCCAGCGCTTCGTCGAGGATTCCTTCACTCCCGGCCGGAGCTGGGTCCTGGTAGACCACGAACTCGATCGGGCGGCACGGGTTGTAGGCGATCGGGTCCCCGGATCCAGGTTGGGTGTGCACGAACGCGTAGCCGGGTCCGGGAAAGATGTCGGCGTAGACCGACTTCCAACCCGGGAGGACCGCCGTGGCGACCACAAGCACGAGCACCAGCAGGCGCCCGCGCCAGGCCGGTGTCACCACGTCATGCACGATCGTCCCCCGCACGACGGAAGGCTCTCACGCGTCGGCGGGCAGCGTCCCCAGTTTTCTCTGAAGGCCGCTACCGGCGTACGACGTCCGCCAGCGCGACGGCTCGCGAGGACAGCATGACGCCCTCGAGCATGAGGGGCTCCCCCGCCGGACCGGCCAACGGCACCCGCCAGTTGGGGTACTCGTCCGTCGTGCCTGGCTGGTTCTGGGTCCGCCGGTCACCGACCGCGTCGGGCAGAGCGACCGACAGCAGCCGCGCCGGCGTCAGCGTCAGGTAGGAGTGGAGAGCCTGGACCGTCTCCTCGACCGACGGGTCCTCCCCGAGCAGGCCCCGGCCCCGGAGCTCGGCCAGCCACGCCTCACGCTCGGCCTCGTCGGCGGCGATCTCCTCGGGCAGCGACCTGGTCAGCAGCCCGAGGGAGTCGCGCAGCCGCACGTGGTCGGCGGCGAGGTAGCCGGCGGTCGGCGGCAGGTCATGAGTGGTGACCGAGGCGAGGCAGTACTCCCGCCAGTGCTCGGCCGGGAGCGGTTTGCCGTCGGAGCCGTTCTCGAACCAGAGGATGGAGGTGCCGAGGATGCCGCGCTGGCGGAGGTACTCGCGGGCGGACGGCTCGACCGTGCCGAGGTCCTCCCCCACCACGACCGCACCGGCGCGGTGCGCCTCGAGGGCGAGCACGCCGACCATCGCGCGGTGGTCGTAGTAGACGTAGGTCCCCTGGTCCGGGGAATTGCCGACCGGCACCCACCACAGCCGGAAGAGGCCGATGATGTGGTCGACGCGGACACCGCCGGCGTGGCGCAGCACCCCCGCGATGAGGTCCCGGAAGGGCGCGTAGCCGAGCTCGGCGAGCCGGTCGGGTCGCCACGGGGGCTGTCCCCAGTCCTGGCCCACCTGGTTAAAAGGGTCCGGCGGGGCGCCGACCTGCATGCCGGTCGCGTAGGTGTCCTGGAGCCGCCACGCGTCCGCCCCGCCCGGGAAGACCCCGACCGCGAGGTCGTGCATCACGCCGAGGGCCATGCCGGCCCCTACCGCCTTGGCCTGGGCGATCTGGAGCTGCTCATCCATCGCCCACTGCAGCCACATGTGGAAGTCCACGAGCTCAGTGTTCTTCTCGGCGAAGGCCTTCACCTCGGCCGAGTCGGCCCGCTGGAGCTCCTCGGGCCAGGTCCGGTAGTCGTTGCCGTGGGTCTCCGCGATCGCGCTCCAGCGGGCGAAGTCGACGAGGCTCTCCCCCTCGCGGCGGCAGAAGGCCCGATAGTCCAGCTCGCGGCCGGCGGACCGGGGTGCCGCGTGGACGAGGCGCAGAGCGTCGCGCTTCGCGGTCCACGCGGTGTTGCGGTCGATCGCGTCGACGGCGGCGAGCTTCTTGCGCAGGCGGACCCCGGCCTGGGCGATCTTCCTGCGGTCGACGCCCGCGAGGTCGGTGTACTCCGGGATGCGTTCGACCCGCAGGTAGATCGGGTTGAAGAAGCGGCGCGACTTCGGAAGGTACGGCGAGGGCTCCATCGGAGCGACGGGCTCGCCGGCGTGGAGTGGGTTCACCAGCAGGTAGTCGGCACCGAGCTCGGCCCCCGACCACACCGCCAGGTCCGTCATGTCGACCAGGTCACCTACGCCCCAGGACTGCTCGGACCGCACGCTGTACAGCTGTGCCGCGAAGCCCCAGCCACGGCGGTCGCCCAGCCGCTCGGGCAGTCCGAGCCAGTCAGGGGTGACGATCAACGTGCAGGAGGACTCCTCCGCGCCCGAGCGCGCTCGCAGGCGGTGGTAGCCGAGCGGAAGGTCGGTCGGCACCCGGAAGGACGCCTCCCCCACCAGGCGGCCTTCGACCTCGCGGGGCGCCTCTGGGTTCTCGACCTGCTCGAAGCCGCTGCGGGTCGTGCCGGTCTCCAGCTCGACCCACACCTCGACCGGGGAGCCGTGCGGCACGTGCACCCAGAACGTCGCCCCCTCACTACGCGTGGTCACCACGCTCGGCGGCAGCATCCGGGCCCAGCGCGCGGTGACATCGCCCTCCAGGGCAGCGGCAGCGGCCGCAGGCGTGGAGGCGTCGAGGTCCATCGCGGCGAGCACGCCGACGATCGTCTCCTCTGGGACCTGGACGTGGTTGCCCCGCCAGTCCCAGTAGTCGGTAGCGACACCACGCGCCTGCGCCAGAGCGAGAAGCTCGTTGCTGAGTCCAGTCACGGGCTCATCCTTACCCACGCGCGGTAGGGAAGCGTAATCGCGAGGGGCTATTCATGATGCGCGAGATGTCACACGCCTCTGCCTGGTCACGAGGGGGCGGTAAGCAGGACCCAGTTCTCGTCCCGCTGAACCACGCTCCAGCGCAACTGAGACTGCATGGCAGCCGTGATTGGAGAACCTTGGACGAGCACGGCATATGAAGCACCGCTTCGCTGCACGAAGCCTGCCCACCCCGGTTCGACTCTGCGGAAGGCGGCGAACTCTTCCATATGGTCAACCGTGTAGGCGTCGAACATCCCGTCGATCACGGGGTTCAGGTGCGTGAATCTCCACTCCATCCACGCACCGCTGTGGTCCTCCACGAGGACCGGTGAGCCGGCAGGCAGCTTGGCCAGCACAGGAGTGAACCGAGTTGGCACATCCGCGGGCGTCTTGGCGGTGTGCGGCACTGCCAAGGCGAGCCCGAGCAGGCATGTCACGGCCGTAGCCCCGACGACCAGACGCTCGAGCCGAAGCGATTCGCGGCGGTCCCCAGTAAGTTCAGTGAACGCCTGAACGAACAGCGGGGCGATCAGAATTGCTCCAAAGGCGACCATCCTGTCAACCGTCAGAATCCATGCAGACCCAAGCAGCAACATCAGCACCGGTGTCCAGTCGACCCGACTTCTTCTGCTCCAAAGCACGATCAACGTCCCGACGAACAGTGCCGTGAGGATGGCCGGGACCTCCCGGAACGAGGTCGGCCCCCATTCACCGATGAGGCTCGTGCGCTCACCGACGGCGAACTGCGCCGCCACAAGCCGCGGACCCACGGGCGTAAGACAGGCTGCGAGCAGAGACAGCGCTGGTACGGCGAAGAACAGAGCCGCCTTGCGCCCTGCGATTCGTCGTTCCAGAAGGAGGCCGACACAAATGACGAGACCCAGCAGCACGCCCGTGGTCCAAAGTCCGTGGGCGGTCGCCCAGAACCACGTCACCGGGATCAGGAGCCAGGGGGGCCGGCCGAGACGCGCCGCGCGAAGCCACATCCACACGACACCGGTGAACAGGATGAGGCTCACGACCTGCGGTCTTGCCGACAAGGATGAGCCTGCTGCGATGAAGACGACACTGGTCGCCAGGGTCGTCGGGAGCGCTGCCCCCTCGGATCGGCCCAGAAAGTAGACCGCGACGACGAAGAGGAGAAACAACGTACCGAAGAGCCAAGCCACGCCGGGAAGTCCGAACCGACTCTCCATCGCCGCGGCGGCCATCTGGGTGGACCACTGAGTGGGAACCCAAGAGGCGGTAGCGAACGAGCTGAGCGCCCCAGGATCCGCTATCGACCAATCGCCCCAGAACTCATGTCCGATCCGAAGGTGAAACCAGGTATCGCCATTGTTCAAAGGCGCGGATGCATGCGTGGTGACCCTGACCATCACCATCACGAACGCCAGAAGCGAGACGGCACCGACAATGCGAGAGTGAGGCGGTGGACTCGCAGCCTCGGTTGTCCTCTCAGGGGCAACCGGGTCCGGGCAGGTTGGTGTCGTGGTGGTCATCGACCCCAGTATCGGCGGGTACGCGACGTATGTCTTGAGTTTGTGGTCGGCTGATCAGACACTCCCAGAGCGTTGTCAACCGGCTCAGGCCCCGGCGCTGACCTCGACCCACCGTTCGAGCGTCGCCTTGGCACGTCCGGAGTCGATGGACTCCGTGGCCCGCTCGATGCCCCGGGCCAGCCGCTCCTCGAGCGTTCCGGGCTCGGCGGCGTGGATGGCCAG
>DATHVS010000180.1:0-21483 GCA_035461195.1 Nocardioidaceae bacterium | reverse complement strand
GGCCGCCCCTGGAGGGGCGGCCACTTCCATGTCCGGCGGTCGCCGCCGGGTCAGGCCCGTCTCACGAGGCGGCCGAGGTGGGTCGTGCACCGCCGGTCGTCGCCATCGCAGTCTGTCCGGCCAGGAGGTCGGCGTCCCGCTGGGGCAGGATCCACACCAGCATCAGCACGGCGTACACCACGAAGGCCACCAGGTACGACGGCAGTCCCGCCGTGATGTAGGGGAAGAGACCGTTGCCGCTGGTCCAGGTGTAGGGGTTCAGCGTCCAGAGGTAGAACGCCGCACCGGCGACCGTGGCGATCAGGGCCGCGGGGTTGAAGCCGGCTGTGTACCAGTACCGGCTGGCCGGGCCCGTCACGTAGATGTCTCGCAGCTGCCAGGAGTGGACGCCTCGGCTCACGAAGAGGTAGTCCGCCACCATGATGCCGCCGTACGTCCCGGTCAGGAGGGCGATGTAGGCGAGGTAGACCCCGTAGTTCTCGAAGACCGTCGGGTTCTCCAGCACAATGGCAGGAGCGGAGCAGATGACGACCGCCAGACCCCAGTGGAGCTTGGGGAAACGCGTTCGTAGCGTGACCGACATCGGGTAGACCAGCGCGGTGACCGAGCTGATGTTCGCCACTCCGAAGAGCAGCAGACCAAGAGCCGCGAAGCCGCCCCCGAGCGTCGCGATCCACTCGCTCGGGTCGTAGATCCCGGTCGCGAGCGCCACGAACGCTCCGAAGATCCCGGCGGTCGCTGCGAGGAGGCCCCATCCCCACATGCAGCCGTGGAACGCTCCCGACTCCGACCTGGCCAGTCGCGTCCACTGGCCGTACCAGAACGCCCAGGACAGCCCCAGACCGACGTTGAACTCGATCGCGGAGGCACGGCTCCATCCCGCGTCGTCCATGGGTTCGGCCGGCTGGGCGGCGTAGACCTCACTCAGCCCGAAGCGGGTGAGAACGACCCAGATGAAGAACGCCAGCACCACCAGCAGGAAGACCGCCGAGGTGCGGGTGAACCACTTGAGGACAGTCGGGCCGAGGTAGGCCACGAACGCCCCGAGCGCTGTAGCGCCGATCGCGAAGACGATCGCACCGGTCGAGCCCTCGGTCCAGGCCTCCGGCACGCCGAGGGGCTCGAGGAAGCGCATCGCGCTCTGCCCGAACAGGAAGGACGCGTAGGCGATCCACCCGAAGCTCGACGTGATGTAGACCAGGAGCCAGATGTCCTTGAGCCGGTGGCCGAAGACCGCCGCCGAGCCCTGCCAGTGCTCCACGCCGTAGCGCGCGAACAGGACCGCGAGCACGGCGATGAGGAGCAGCGGGAAGGCATTGCCGAAGAGGATGATCGGGACAGCCTCGCGCGCGGAGACCGTCAACCCGGTCAGGCTGCCGACGAGGAAGAACCACGCGGCGATGCCGAAGCAGATCTGGACGGCCAGGAAGTCCCAGCCGCCGTAGATGCGATCGCGGCCGCGGAGCGGGACGAGGTTGGTGTGGACCTCGCTCTGGATCGCCTTGTCAGCCAGGCCCATCCTCACTCACCCCCCACCACGACGACCACCAGCCAGAGGACGATGAGCGCGTTGACGACGATGGCGATGATGTAGTCGGTACGACGGACCCTCGGCACCCAGCCCTCTCCGCCACGCATGACGTCTTGCTGATGCAGTGCCTCGAACTCCGTGATCCGCTCGTCGAGGTCGCGCCGCAAGGTCTCGTCGAGCCCCGGCATGTCCAGCTGTCGGATCTGGTCCCCGCCGGCCGGACGACGAGGAGGCTCGTCCATGGAAGTCACGACCCTGCCTCCTCGTCGAGCGAACGGAGGATCTCCTCGCCGGAGATCACGCGGGACGCCCAGTGGTCGTGCATCCACTGCAGGTGGTCGTGCCGGCTGTGCACGATCCGCAACGTCTCCCAGTTGGGGAACGTCTGCTGGTTGACATGCGCCACCATGAGGCTGGGGTCGACCTCGAAGACGTTCTCGTAACGCGTGATCGCCACATCGGTCACCTGCTGGGCATCCGGTGGGGTGGACTGCTCGTCGTAGCGATAGGCCATGGCTCAGCTCATCTCCGTGCTAGTCGTCCGGAAGTGTGGGACCGGACGCGCCGTCGGCGTAGGCACGGTCGAGCCCGTACTTCCCGGGGTTCATGATGTTGTTCGGGTCCAGAGCCCGCTTCACCTCGAGCATCACGTCGTAGCCGCCGCCCATCTCCATGGGGACGAGGTCCACCTCGCCCTCACGGCACGAGCCGTGACACGCGCTGATGCTCCCCCCGTACCTGAGTGCTGCCGCCGCGATGTCGCGCTTGGCATCCACCCATGCCTCCCACATCTCGTCGTCGAGCTTCTGCTCCCAGATGCCGACGTCGATCTCGGTGAGGTAGTCGACGCCGGTCGCGGCCGAGGTGTAGAAGAACATCCCCCAGTCGTCGAAGGTGTCGAAGCGGTCGCGCAGCCGCTTGACGATGGCGTGCCACTCTTCCTTCACCATGGGGAGGTCGGTGTAGTTGATCGCCGCGTCCTCGCAGTGCCAGCTCATCGGCACCACCTGGCCGGCCTTCGTCCGCCCGTGCAGCGGGGTGGCGTACCGGTCGTGACGCGCGGCCCAGTCGCCCTCGGAGATCTCGTCGCCGAGGTAGCGGGCGCCGTGGTCGCGCGCGATCCGCATCAGTCGCTTGGCGCCGACGCGGACCTCGTCTTCGTTGCCGTACGCCACCGCACATACCAGCGACCTCACGTCGCCGGGCTGCGGGATGTAGGCCTCGTCGTCGCGGCGCAGGTAGGAGACCTTCTGCTCGTCGAAGAGCACCGCCCCGGCGAAGGTCGCCACGCCGGCGTGGGCGAGTGCCTGGAGGGTCCGGTACGCCGAGTCGAAGTCGGTGAAGGCGTAGAAGGGCGAGAACTCCGCCTCGGGCTTCGGGAAGAGCTTGAGCGTCGCCCGGGTCGCGACACCCAACGTGCCCTGGTGGCCCATGAAGAGGTGCTTGAGCTGGAACCCGCTGGAGCTCTTGCTGGTCTTGCGTCCTCCGCCGTCGCCGACCTGGATGACCTGACCGCTCGGCAGAACGAAGTCGAACGACAGCACGAGGTCACGCGTGTGTCCGTACCGGCTGCCGATCAGCGACCAGCCGCTGGTCCCGATCCGGCCGCCGACGAGCGAGCACGGGTAGGAGGCCGGGTCGTCGGGATAGATCAGGTTGTGCTTGGCGAGGACCTCGTTGAGCTTGAGCATGTTGATGCCCACGCCGACCGTGCACGTCCGGTTCACCAGGTCGATCTCCTCGATCTGGTTCATCCGCTTGACGTCGATGACGATGCCGCGGCGCTCGGGCCGTGCGCCGTCGGTGAGGCCGGTTCCACCGTCCCGGGGCACGATGGGGATGCCGTGCCGGTTCGCGATCTTGACGACCTCGGCCACCTCCTCGGTGGATCCCGGCATGACGACCACGTCGGGAACGTGCTCCCCCCAGCGATGGACCGGGAAGGGCGCGGGGACCCGCGTGCGGGAGTACCGCGCCGTCTTGCTGGTAAGGACGTGCTCGCCGCCGAGCACCTGGACGAGCTCCTCGAGGAGGGCGTCTGCAAGTTGTGGTGCAGTGGTCACTGTCCTGTCCTCCCCCCGACCTCGATGCCGAGGCTCTCGGCGAGGATCTCGTGGATGTCGACGACGTCGATGGTCTGTGCTGCGCCCGCCTCGGACAGCGGCCGTTCGGACCAGGGGCAGGCACTGACGAGCGTGTCCACCTCCAGGTCGGCCGCCTTCTCCATGCGTCCGGCGCTGATCGCCGCGGTGAGCTCTGGCTTCTCGATGGGCAGCCCGCCACCGCCGCCGGAGCAGTACGACCACTGGGTCACCCGGTCCACGTCCTTGAACTCCAGGCCGGGGATAGCACGCAGGATCTCCCGTGGCTCCTGCCAGATCCCCTTGCGCTTGTTGAGGCGACACGGGTCGTGGTAGGTGATGGTCTTGTCCACCGGCACGCTGGGGGTCAACCTGCCCTCGCGCAGCAGCTCGGCGAACAGCTCGACGACCAGGACGATCTCGATGTCGTAGTCGTCGCCGAAGTACTTCGGGTAGTCCTCGGTGAAGCTGATGTAGTCGTGCGGGTCCAGGACAAGCACCCGCTTGGCGCCGCTGGCGCGCCAGTTGGCGAGGTTGTGCTCGGCGAACCGACGGGCCTGGTCGACGTACCCCATCTCCGCCGCCGGGCCGCCGCAGCACCACTGCTCCTGCATGAGGCCGAACTCGTAGCCGGCCTTCTGCAGGATCTGCGCCACGGCCCGCGGCACCGACGTGCGGTAGAAAGCCGCCTCGCAGTCGACGAAGAGGATCGACTCCCCTCCGACCGGGATGTCGAGGCCTTCGGCCCAGTCCCGCACGTGATCCTGGCTGATCGGGGTCTCACCGAGGACGGGCTCGTGGGTGCGTTCGTCGGTGAGCAGGTTCCAGCGCTGCCAGGCCGGCTGGTGCACGCCGTTGTCGACCGCGAGGGCCCGGACGGCCTTGACGAGCTCGACCGTCTTGGTGCGGAAGCGGTAGAAGTCCCCGGTGAAGAGCGTGTTCGGGCATCGCAGCTCGCAAGCCCCGCACTGGGTGCAGTTGACGTAGTCCTCCGCGATGTCCTCGATGGTCATCTCGCCCTGCTCCATCGCGACGACGTTCGCGTGGAACGCGGTCGGCGTCCACGACTCGTTGCGCGTCACCTGGGTGACCGGACAGACCTCACGGCAGAACTTGTGGCCGGAGGAGAAGCAGTTGTAGGCGGCGTTGCGCCACTCGGCGACGAACTCCGCCGTCTGTTCGGGGCCGCCGTGGCGATGGCCGTTTCCGTTTCCGGAGTGACCTGATGTGGTGGGTTCGGGACTGACGCGGGCATCCTGGTCGGCCATGGGGGCGTCACCTTCTCCTGGTCGATGTGACCTACCTCATACGCGTGGCCGAGAACATATAGCCTCATAGGTTATTGGCTCAAGAGTTCGAGCAAGATTGGTCCACCAAATGCCGGAGTCTGGAGGGAACGTGCCGAGCCCGCTGTCGAGCGCAGCCAGGAAGGCAGTCTTCGCACCCCTCGACGGCGCAGGACGGGCAGAGGCCGTCGCGCGAAGGCTCCGGGACGCGATCGGACTGGGGCTCATCGCCGACGGCGAGCAGCTCCCGACCGAGAGCGACCTGGCCACCCAGCTCGGAGTCTCCACGGTGACGCTGCGCGAGGCACTCGCGATGCTGCGTCACCAAGGCCTGGTGAGGACACGTCGAGGACGCGGCGGAGGCACCTTCGTGGAGGCGCCCGCCGACCCCTCCACGGTCCCGCTCCGGGCCCGGCTGCGGGAGATCACCTCCGACGAGCTGCGCGACATCTGGGACATGCACGAGGCCGTCGCCGGCGCGGCAGCCAGGCTCGCTGCGGCGCGAGCCTCGAGCGACCAGTCGGCTCGACTGCGCGAGCACGCCGCCACGGTCGCCCACGAGGACACCCCGGGCGCCCGGCGGCGGGCGGACGGGCGCTTCCACATCGAGGTGGCGGCGGCCGCCCAGTCTCCGCGACTGACCCACGCAGAGCTCACGCTCCAGTCGAACATCGGGGACCTGCTGTGGCTCCCCGGCTCCGAGGCGCTGACGCCGAAGGACGCCGCACAGCAGCACGAGGAGATCGCAGCCGCCATCGGCTGCGGCGACGCCGCGCTCGCACGTACGCTGGCCGAGGAGCACGTCAGGCAGGAGATGAGCCGACTCGTCGACCTGCACCTTCGCCTTGTGCGAGGGACGAAGTGACGGTGGGGGGCCGCGCGCAGACGACCGTGACGGGAGGGATGTTTCGTGGATGAGCTGCGGCGGTCGGCGATCCGGCGGGCGAGCGACTCCGTCGACTCCTACGTCGATGCCGTCTTCGCGATGGTGGAGCAGGTGCGAGCAGAGGTCCTGGACCTGATTGCGGTGGCCCCACCGCAGGGACAGGCCCCGCTGAGGAGCGACCTCGACCCCCTCGAGCCCTCCCTGCGTGCGGCGCTCGAGGACAGCACCCGACCCCGCCTGGCCGGTCTCGGCTACATCGCCGCCGTGGACGTGCTTCGGGACCGGCCCCGGTGGCTGGAGTGGGTGCGACGGGCCGAGGACGGCTCCCTGTCCCGGCTCGAGCCTGACCTCGACCCCGAGAGCTTCGGGTTCTACGACTTCACCGCGGCCGACTGGTTCCGGCAGCCGCTCGCCCGGCAGGAGCGCTCGGTCGTCGGACCGTACGTCGACTTCGCCGGGACCGATGAGTACGTCGTGACGTTCACCGTCCCGATCGTGAGCCACGGAGTCGTGCTCGGTGTCGCAGGAGCGGACCTGCGGCCGGGAGAGCTCGCCGACGCCATGATGTCCCCGTTGTGCGCGATCGGAGCAGACGCCGTGCTCGTCAACGCAGACGGCCGGATCGTCGTGTCGAACACCTCCCGCTGGCAGGTCGGCTCACTGCTCCGCGAGCCTCTCGTCGCCGCCAGGGAGGACTGTCAAGAGGCTCCGTGGTCGGTGCTCGCCTTCGAGGAATCCCTGCTGGGCTGACCCGCCCCGGGCGGCTCGAACGCGTGCCGACAGTCCCCCGGCTAGGGTTGCGGTGAAATGCGAGCAACCACGGCAGAACGGCGGAGCAACCTGCCCGCGGAGCTGTCGAGCTTCGTGGGACGCAGGCACGAGCTCGCCTCGGTGCGCGCCGGTCTGTCCACACATCGGCTGGTGACGCTGCTCGGACCCGGCGGGATCGGCAAGACCCGGCTGGCGTTCCGGGTCGCGGACGACCAGGAGCGGAGCCAGGCCGACGGCGCCTGGGTCGCCGAGCTCGCTCCCGTCCAGGTGCCCGAGCTGGTGCCCGAGGCCGTGGTCGGGGCTCTGGGCCTACGCTCGATCGAGGGCGGGAGCCCCACCGAACGCCTCGTCGCGCACCTGCGACACCGGGAGCTGCTGCTGGTGCTCGACAACTGCGAGCACGTTCAGGATGCCGCCGCCGCGCTGGCGTCAGAGCTGCTCGCCAGGTGTCCGGGAGTGCGGATCCTGGCCACCAGCAGGCACGCATTGGCGCTGCCCGGCGAGCTGGTGCTCAGCGTGCCGCCACTGCCGACACCCGGTCCCAGCCGGTCCGGAGCGTCCCCCGACGGGCTCATGCACTACGACGCGGTTCGGCTCTTCGTCGACCGTGCCTCGGCGAGCTGGCCGTCGTTCAAGGTCACCGAGGTCAACCAGGACGCGCTGGCCGAGCTGGTCCGGCGGCTGGACGGCATGCCGCTGGCTATCGAGCTCGCCTCGGTGCGCGTGCGGTCGTTGACCGTCGAGCAGATCCTCGAGCGGCTCAGCGACCGCTTCGCCCTGCTCACCAGAGGGAGCCGGGCGGCGCTGCCCCGGCAGCAGACGCTCGAGGCGCTGCTCGACTGGAGCCACGACCTGCTCGAACCGCGGGAGCGGCTCGTGTGGGCGCGTGCCTCGGTGTTCAGCGGCGGGTTCGACCTCGAGGCGCTGGAGGCCGTCGCCTGCGACGACGACCTTCCCGGCACGGTGCTCTCCGACGTCGTCGACGGGTTGGTGGCCAAGTCGGTGCTCGTGCGCGAGCCGGTCGAGGTCGGCGGTGCAGCGCGTTTCCGCATGTTGGAGTCGCTGCGCGAGTACGGGGACGCGCGCCTCGCCGAGACAACGGGCGCTGCGCCGTACGTCGAGCGCCACTGCCACTGGTACGCAGGTCTGGCCGCGACCGCTGCCGGAGAGCTCTTCGGCCCGGTCCAGGTCGACTGGTTCGCCAGGCTCCGCGCCGACCACGACAACCTCGGCGCGGCGCTCGAGCGGATGGTGCAGGGACCGGGCGACCCGGTCAAAGGCCTGCAGATGGCCTCGGCACTGCAGCACCACTGGGTCATGGTGGGCCGCTTCGGCGAAGGCCGGGCCTGGGTGGAGCGGCTCCTGGCCCAGCTCCCCGAAGCGAGCGCGGATGAGTCCGCCGAGCGCACCCTCGCGCGGGCTGCGGGCCGCGAGGTGGCGGGGCGGCTGGCCGTCCTGCAGGGACAGATCGACGTCGGCAAGCCTTTGCTCGAGGAGGCGCTCGCGGCGGCGACGGCGGCCGGGGACGGCACCTGGCGCGCCCACGCCCTCCACGGCTTGGCTCTGGCCTCGGCCTTCTGGGGCGAGCCCGCCGCGGCGGTGCCCTTGCTGGAGGAGGCGCTGGCGCTGCACCGGGAGGGGGTGGACCCGTTCGGTGTCCCGCTCGCGCTGGTCCAGCTCGCGACGGTGCACGCCACCCTTGGTGACTCCGACCGGGCCATGGCCTACGCCGAGGAGTGCATCGCGCTCAGCGAGGTCGCCTCCGAGCGATGGTGCGCGGCCCTGGCGCGCTGGGTCGAGGCACTCGTCCAGTGGCGGCTCGGACGCGGGCCACGAGCACGCACCCACGCACGCGACGCCCTCCGGCTCAAGGAGCCCTTCGGCGACCGGATGGGCATGGCGATGTCGGTGGAAGTGGTGGCGTGGGCCGAGTCCCAGACCGGCCACTCCGCGGAAGCCGCCCGGCTGCTCGGCGCGGTGCAGGTCGCGCTCGACTCGATCGGTGCGAGCCTCTTCGGCCACCTGCACGATGACCACGACCGATGCCTCGCGCGGACCCGCGAGGCTCTGGGCGACGCCGCCTTCGAGCGAGCCTTCGAGGAGGGGTCGACGATGCGCTTCGACGACGCCGTCGCGCTCGCCGTCGGGCGACGTACGCCGGCTCCCGCGGCCGCGGACACCGCCGGCGACGAGGTCCGGCTCACCCGGCGGGAGAGCGAGATCGCCGCGCTGGTCGCCGAGGGTCTGACCAACCGTGAGATCGCCGAGCGACTGGTGATGTCGCAGCGCACCGCCGAGGGGCACGTCGCCCGCATCCTCCGGAAGCTGAGCTTCACCTCCCGGGGGCAGCTGGCCTCGTGGGTCGCCGCGCAGCGACAGGGTGGACTCCACAGGGACTAGACCGACAAGGCTAGGCCGATCGGGCTAGACCGCTGGACCAGTCAGACCCACCTCTTGTACACAATAGGTCTGCGCATCGCGCTGCCTGGGGAGGGAGCCAAGTTGTCAGCGAAGTCCTGTCTTCGTCGTGTCCGCTGGTCTGGAGGGGTCCTGACGGGAGCGTTGGTCGCTGCGCTCCTGACCGCCGGCCCCCCGCCCGCGGCGGCGGGCACGCTCGAGAACGTGGCATGGTCGGCCTACCTCGAAGGTTGGACCGAGGAGTACATCCCGACCAGCGAGAACGACTGCGTCGCCGGTCGGGACAGCTGCCTCAAGGCCACGCTCAAGGAGCTGGCGCGGATCGCAGACCCCACCGCGAAGAGCTGCTCGCACGACGCGGTCTTCGCCCGGGCCTACCTACGCATGACGCAGACCTACGGGTGGAGCCGAGACATCCCCGGCTACTACGAGGACGTGCCTTTCGCCAACCACCAGGACGCGGTCTTCGCGAAGTACTACACCGACGCCTACTACGCCTACCACTCAGGTGACCGCGCCTCTGTCCCGGAGGCGTGGCGCATCGCCTTCGACGCCTCGCGCGACAAGAAGGTCAGCGGCAGCGGCAGCCTGCTGCTGGGCATGAACGCCCACATCAACCGCGACCTGCCGTTCGTGCTCGCCGGTGTCGGCCTGGTCGCGCCGGACGGGTCGTCGCGCAAGCCCGACTTCGACAAGGTCGAGGAGTGGCTCTTCACCGCTACCGATCCGCTGTTGGCCGAGATCGCTGCGCGCTTCGACCCGACGGCCGACGACGCGAGCGACCCCTACGGGCTCAGCACACTCACCACGTTCCAGCTCGTCTCCGGCTGGCGGGAGGCAGCCTGGCGCAACGCCGAGGCGCTGGTGTCGGCCAAGACTCCCGAGGAGCGTGCACTGGTCGCCGCCTCGATCGAGGCCGAGGCCACGACCGCTGCTCAGACGCTGCTGGCAACGCGATCGTACGTCCCGCTGCTCTCGTCGTCCCGTCCCCGGGACGAATGGTGCGCCGCACACTACGGTGACGCACCGCCGCTGCCGTACGACTTCGGTCCGGCCGATCCCTTCGGCTACAAGTACTGACGGACGCGGGTCGGCCACGGCACGCGACCGACCGGCTCGACACCACGGGGGTGGAAGGAGGCAGAAGAGACGCCGAGGCAGCGCAAGACCCCTGGATCGGGCAAGGACCCAGGGATCTCGCTCGAGGGACGGGGCCGCGAACGGTCCCTCCCCTGACCTCGTGGCACCTCCCAGAAGCCACGCGGTCACGCCGGGAGGCGTCCGACCGCTCCCTTACGACTCCCCTATCGTCGCCCGGCACGACGTCCGGGCGACACGGCACATCTACGGATGCCCCTACCTGTCTTTTCAGGATGGATGGGTAACCGCTCGACACAGGACCGAGGACACCATGCGGCAACCGACCCAGCAGCCGATGCCACATCCGTGGCCGGCTGTGGTGCCGGCACGCCCGGGTGAGCTTCTGGTCGGACGTCGCGAGGAGCTCGCCGACCTGCGGCGGACGCTGGGTTCGTCGCGCCTGGTCTCGCTCACCGGACAGGGCGGGATCGGCAAGACGACTCTCGCCCGCGCCGCGGCGGCCGACTACGAGCGCACACGCCGGGAGGCCACGTGGACCGTCGACCTCGCCGACCTGGTCGACCCCGACCTCCTGGGTCACTCGGTGGCAGGTGCGTTCGGGGTCCAGCTACCGTACGGAGCCGCAGGAGCCGAAGACGTCGCCGCGGCAGTCGCCGACCGCGCGGGCCTGCTGGTGCTCGACAGCTGCGAGGCGATGCTCGACGCGGCGGTGGAGCTGGTGGCGGTCCTGCTGACCACGGCACCGCGGCTGCGGGTGCTGGCCACGTCCCAGCGGCAGCTCGGCGTGACCGGCGAGGTCGTCGTGCCGGTCGGACCACTGGCGGCCGACGAGGCGCAGGCACTCTTCGCCGCTCGAGCGGCCGCAGCGCTACCGTCGTTCCGGCTCACCGACGACAACGCCGCCGCGATCGCACAGCTCTGCGAGGCGCTCGAGGGGGTGCCGCTCGCCGTCGAGCTGGCCGCGGCAAGGATCCTGGTGCTGTCGCCCCAGGGCATCCTCGACCGGCTCGGTGACCGGCAGCGGCTGCTCACCAAGGGGGCGCGAGACGCGCCGGCACGGCAGCGCTCACTACGCGCCTCGCTGGAAGCGAGCATCGAGCTCTGCACTCCCGACGAGCGGGTGCTCTGGGCCCGACTGTCCGTCTTCACGGGCGGGTTCCCCCTGGAAGCCGCCGAAGAGGTGTGCGCCGGGGACGGCATCGACGCAGCGGACGTGCTCGACCTCGTCGACGGGCTTCTGGAGAAGTCGGTGCTCAGCCGCGAGGACGACCGCGCGTCGTACGTGCGCTTCCGCATGCTGGAGTCGCTGCGCGAGTACGCCGCGGAGCACCTGACCCGGGAGCAGCAGCAGGCCGGACGCGACCGGCATCTGTCCTGGTACGCCGACCTGGTCCGCGCCGTGACGGAAGCCTCGTTTGGCCCCCAGCAGCCCAGGTGGTACCGAACTCTGCGGCAGGAGCATGGCAACCTGCGCGAGGCACTCCGCCACGCCGTGGGCGACCCTCGGCACGCGGCGCGAGCCTTGGAGATGGTGACCGCGCTGGAGCCGTACTGGGCGGCGACCGGCCGGCTGGGCGAGGCCCGGCACTGGCTGACGCGCGCGTTGGCGGTCGCCGAGACGAACGCGGGCACCCGGGCACGTGCCCTCGCGATGGCGGCCTGGACGGCGACCCTGCAGGGGGAGCTCGCCACGGGCCGGCCGATGCTGGACGAGGCGGACAAGCTGCTCGCCGACGACGCCGTTGATGACGCCGCCCGTGCCCGCGTGCTCGTCGCACGCGCCGTCGAGACGATGTGGGTGGGCAACCCCGCCGAGGCGCTGGCGTCGCTCGAGCAGGCCACGGCGGCAGCACGCACCGCCGGTGACCGGCCGCTGGAGTCCTCGACGTTGTTCGTCCTGGCTCTGTGCCGTGGCTTCGCGGGTGACCTCGACGGCGCCGGCACGACGCTGCAGGCATGTCTCGAGGTCACCGGACCGGCCGGAGAGATCCACGTCCGGTCCTACGCTCTGGCCGCGCTCGGGATGCTGGCCGTCATGAGCGGCGACCCCGAGGTGGCCGCCGACCTCGAGCGCCAGGCGCTGGTCATGAAGATGGACCTCGGTGACCGCGCGGGGACGGCCTTCGTCCTCGAGGTGCTGGCCTGGGTAGCGGGCGCTGAACGGCGACGTGAGCGCGCTGCAACGCTGCTCGGTGCCGCCGACGCGCTGTGGCGACACCTGGGCCTGGACCCGGAGACCGTGCCGTACCTCTCGGCGAACCGGCAGCGCAGTGAGGAGCACGCCGGGATCGACCGTGGCTCCGCCGCCTTTCGCGCGGCGTTCCAGCGCGGCGCGACGTTGTCGGACGAGCAGGTGCTCGCCCTCGCGCTGGAGCAGGCTCCGGCCGAGGAGACGCCAGAGGAGGAGGTCCCGCTGACCCGCCGGGAGCTCGAGGTGGCCAACCTCGTCGGGGGTGGGCTCTCCAACCGGGAGATCGCCGAGCAGCTACGGATCTCCCAGCGCACCGTGGAGAGCCACGTCGAGAGCATCCTGCGCAAGCTCGGCTTCGGGTCGCGCACCCAGGTGGTCGCCTGGGTCGTCGAGCGGGAGGCGCGTCGCCAGTGAGCCGCTCCCAGGAGGACGGAGGGCTGACCCGCTCCGACGAGGACCGGATCTCGCTGCAGCCGGCCGACGGCCGGGTCCAGGTCCGCATCGGTGAGGTCGTCGTGGCCGAGAGCGACCGGGCCACGCTGCTGTCGGAGCGCGGCTTCCCTCCTCGCTGGTACCTCCCCCGCGAGGACGTGCGGCTCGACCTGCTCCGGCGTACGACGACCACGACCGTCTGCCCCTTCAAGGGGCGGGCGACGTACTGGTCCTACGCTCCCGGAGGCGCCGCCGACCTCGAGGTGGCCTGGTCCTACGAGGACCCCGTCACTGCGATGGCCGCAATCCGAGGTCTGGTCTGCTTCTACGCCGAGCGCACCACGACCTTGGTCGACAGCAACCGGGGCTGAGCCTCACACGGGGGCGAGGGCAGGCTGCGCGAACGTCAGACGGTCGGTGAGTCCGCACATACGCAGCAACCGCCAGACGAACGGGGTGGCCCGGACGACCACGACCGATCGGCCCTGCGCCTCGTGGATCCGGCGGAACCTCAGCAGTGCCCGGAGGCCGCTGAGGTCGCAGAACGTGAGCTCACCGAGGTCGATCAGCACGTCGGTCAGGTCCGTTCGCGAGGCGTACGCGTCCCGGGGCACGTCCTTGGCGCTGCAAAGATCGAGCTCCCCGCGGAGGTCGAGGAACAGGCACGGTGACTCGATGATCAGCGAGGCCTTCAAAAGATCGGACTGCTCTGGCGACTCGTACATCCTTGCTTCCCTCCCGGAAACTCCGCATGTGGCTCTGCGTCTGACACCGATCGTGACTCAGCCGACACGCTGAGACCTCCGCGTGACTACGGAGTGCACTACCTATCTCCCGGAGAAGACACCCCTCGGGGTACCCGAATGTCCTCTATGTCCGACTGGTGAGCGACAGTGCCCGGTCAGGAGGCCGCGGCGACCAGGTCCTGGGCTGCGGTGGTGGCTCTCTCGGAAGCATCATCGGGGACGGGCAGCCCGCGGCTCAGGCGCTGCTGCCACATCTGGACCGCGACCACACGGGCTGCGGCTTGCTCGACACGTTCGCGACCGAGGTCGCCGCGCCGGAGCGCCCGGGTGACGACACCGTGGGTGTGCGCGGTGTCGGCCGGCATCAGCAACAGGTCCGCGCCGGCGGCCAGAGCGTCCACCGCAGGGCGGGTGCCGGGGGAGATGACGGCGCCCATGCCAAGGGAGTCGGTGATCGCCACCCCCTCGAAACCGAGGTCGTCGCGGAGGAGGTCGTACGCCTCCGGGGCGAGGCTCGTGGGAACGCCGGGCGCCACGGACCTGACGTCGAGGTGCCCCATCATGACCGCGGGTGCACCGGCACGGACCGCTGCCCGGAACGGGGGCAGGTCCCGCGCCGCCAGCTCCTGACGGGTGACGTCGATCTCGGGAAGGGTCTCGTGGCTGTCCTGGGTGGCTGCGCCGTGGCCCGGGAAGTGCTTCGCGGTCGAGACCAGCCCGGCGTCGACGTACCCCTCCACCGCGGCGCTCACCGCACCGGCGGCGACTTCGGGGTCCGACGACGCGGAGCGGCTGCGGATCGTCACGTCGGCGTCGCCGATGGTCACGTCGGCGACCGGCGCGAACAACCAGGTGAAGCCGAGCTCGCGCAGCTCGAGCGCCTTGGCCCGCATTGCCGCCCGGACGGTACGACGACCCTCCCGCCCGTTCTGCGCGACCGCTGCACCTGCCGTGGCGAAGGAGGGGAAGTCCGCGGTGATCCCACGCAGGTGGGAGACCACACCGCCTTCCTGGTCGACGCCGATGACCGGCGGGAAGCTCCGCCCGGTCCGCTCGAACGCCTCGGCCACGGCGGCAGTGGCTGCGCTCACCTGGGCCCGGTCCACGATGTTGTCGCCGGTGAGCTGCACTCCGGCCAGATGGTGGTCCTCGACCATGGCGGCAGCCGTCGCCGGGTCGCTCCCGTGCCACCGCCCGACGATGACCTGCCCGGCCAGCTCGGCCGCAGACATCGAGCGCACCATCTCCTGCGCCTGCGCCAGCTCCGCCTCGGTGGGCCCCCACGGCAACGGGTCGTCCGACGGCGTGGACGCCTCCGAGGCAGTCGGACGGTCAGGGTCCCCTCCCCCGGCGGAACCTCCCGACGGCTCACCGATGCAGGAGGTCGTCAGCAGAGCCGCGGCGACCACCGCGGCCAGAGCACGGATGAAACTTGGCAGAGTCGGCACAGGTCGAGGGTAGTCAGCCTCTTCCGTGGCCTGCGTGGCTGGTTGCGATCACGACATCGGCGGGGATCAGGGGGCCATCGGGGGCCGCCACCGTGCGTGACGGTAGCGCGAGCGCGTGCGTCAGAGGCCCGGGGTATCGTCTCGCCTCATGAGCGCACCCCACCCCACCTACGAGCAGCTCGAGGGATTGCCGGCGTACGTCCAGCAGCCTGTCCCGGTCGCTTTCGAGGACGTCAACGGCCACCTCAACGTCCGTCACTACACCGGTATCGCAAGTGAGGGGCTCGACGAGTCGTTGGTCGAGCTGGGGATACCGCAGAACTGGCCGGTCGTCAGTGGGCAAGCGTGCTTCTCCGCCGAACACCACCTGACCTATCTCGCCGAGCTGCGCACCGGCGACAGGATGTCGGCGCGGGTGCGGCTGCTCGGGCGTGACGAGCGGGCCGCGCACGCTTTGGTCTACCTGCTGGACGACTCCCACCAGCGACTGAGCTTCGTGATGGAGGAGATCTTCCTCCACATCGACATGGAGACCCGCCGCACGGCCCCGTGGCCCGACGACGTCGCGGCCGCCCTCGACCGACGCATCGCCGAGGATGCCGACCTGCCTTGGGAGCCGGACGTATCCGGGTCGATGGGCCTGCGCTGAAGTTCACAGGAGGCGTCACGGGTAGGAAACCGGTTGACCGACTGTCGGGGGCAGCGAGGGCTCGCGCTGCGGGGACGGCCCTCAGAACAAGATCGGTGTCCGCGATCGCGTCCTGATCGTCATCTGCGCCTACGAGACCAAGCGAGTGCGGCCCTGACCACGCCTGCGCCGGCCCGACCACCGACCGGGTCGGCGCCGGACGAGTACCGACCACGGTCGAACACCTGACATGGTTGGACTGTGGCGCGAACGGACTCCGCGTTTCGAGTCATCGGCGCCGGCCCGGAGGAGATCTTCGCCGCGCTGGTCGAGGCGGACGCACTGGTTCAATGGCTCCCGCCCAGCGGGATGACCGCTCGATTCGAGCGGTTCGACGCGAGCCCCGGCGGCGCTTACCGACTGGTGCTCACGTACGACGCCGGCACGCCCGGATCCGGGAAGACAACACCGGACTCCGACATCGTCGAGGCTCGGTTCGTCGAAGTCGTACCCAACGTGCGCGTCGTACAAGCCGTGGACTTCGTCTCCGACGACCCAGCCTTCGCGGGGACCATGACGATGACCTGGGAGCTCTCGGCAGATCACACCGGCACGCGAGTGTGATTCTTGGGCGCGATTCCGTGCCCGGCCTCAGCCGGAGGAGGTCACCATGCCAGCCACCATCCGGCAGTCGCGACACGACGTGCATCGCGACGTCACGGAGCAAACAGCGCGCATCACCGCACGCCAGGCTCTGCTGACGTGCGGCATTCTCTACGCGGTGCTCTACCCGATCGTCAACGACGTGGTCGCAGCCGCGCTGTACGACGACTACAGCCGCATGTCACAAGCCGTCAGCGAGCTGTCTGCCACAGGCGCACCGCCCAGGCAGTTCCTCCTGGCGGTGGCACCCATCTTCACCCTGTTGCTGATCGGATTCGGCGTCGGCGTGTGGCAGTCAGCGCACGGCAAGCGCTCGACCCGCGTCGCAGGTGCGCTGATAGTGGCTCACGGCGCCATGAGCGTTCTCTGGATCTTGCTCCCATATCCCAACGCGAGGTGATCGCTGCGGGCGGAGAAACGTCGGCCGACGACATGCACCTGCTCCTGGCTGCTTGAACCGGCCTGTGCGTGGCGGCCTACGTGGCGATCTTCGCGATTGCGTTCGGATGGTTCTTCCGCGTCTACTCCCTGCTCACGCTTGCTACCGCACTCGTGTTCGGCGGGCTCAGCGCGCAGGTCGACCAGGTTGAAGCCGGTGATCCGACCCCCTACATGGGTCTGCTGGAACGGATCGGGATGGGGCCTGGCTGCTCTGGCTGGCCGTCGCCGCCGTCGTCCTCCTTCGAAGGAACAGGGCCCCCTACGCGGCTAAGGCGCAGAGCTAGTCGAACCGTTCGGCGACCACCTGCGTAACTGTCCGGATGGCTGCCGACCCCACCGCCCGGCGCCCGGGCCCGACCTCGCGAGCACGCCGCCAGCGCCCTCTCCCCCACGCGACGCAGCACGTGGTACGTGGGTGCGCGCCTACATCCGCGACCGTGAGCGCTACTTCTTCTTGGTGGGATGGATCTGGTCGGAGAAGGTCTCCTCGGACCCTTTGGCGCGCTTCTCCGCGCGCTTCTCCTTGATGGACTTGCCGGACTTCTTGGACATGCTCTGGCGCGGCGACTTGTCACTCATGAGGGAACTCTCTGTGAGGAAGCCTGTACGGCTCCGTGTCCCGACAGTACGCCCTTCAGGCGCAGCCGCGGGTACGGCGCGATGGCGGACGGACCAATGGGTATCCGGCGCCACCCGCCGGGTGAACGCCGGATCGTCAGGTGTCGTGCTCGACGGCGGGGGCGGTGGGCTCGGCTGCCCGCTTCTCGCGCCGCTGGTGCAGGCGCTGCTGAGCGGCCGACAGATAGGCCATGCACGGGGCATCAGACCCGGGGTGCTTCTCGTTCAGGTGGAAGATCCACCGATCCATCGCCGCCATGAATCCGTTGTCACCACCGGGACGATAGGCCGACCAGCTGCGGCTGCCCCTGACGACGCACTCGGAGCAGCTGATCTTGTAGACGAACTTGTTGTCCGCGTCGAGGTCGATCTTGACCTGCGCCAGAGGGCCGGCCTCCGAGGCGGCTTTCCTCTCACGAGCGGACCGGCTAGCCGTCATGTCGCACCCCTGTTCGTGTCGGCAAGTGGAGCCTACGCCGCCGCCGAAGCGTCCTTCGATGGTGCCGCTGTGTAGCGGTGTACCTTGACGCGGCCGGCCGCGAAACGCGTTCGGGAGCTGCGCCTGCGTGACGTCAGCGCCTCACCCGATCTGCTGAGGGCGAGCGTCCGCTCCAGTCGGCTCTGGACCGGATCGGTCCGCACTCCAGGATGATCAAGAGGCAAGACGGTTCGGTGACAGCGGGAAGGAAGCGCTCATGTGGGGCTGGCTGGTGTTCGCAATCGTTTGTGAGGTGACGGCAACCTTGGCGCTTCGCGCGTCCGAGGGATTCAGCCGCCTCCTCCCCGTCGTCGTGGTGATCGTCGGATACGTCCTGGCGTTCTTCGCCCTGTCCCAGTCCATGGTCCGCGGGATGCCCGTCGGCCAGGCCTACGCGGTGTGGGCGGGCCTGGGCGTGGCCCTGGTGGCCCTGGCGGGGACACTCCTGTTCCACGAGCGGCTCACGTGGTTCCAAGTTGGGGGACTAGGACTTGTGGTGCTCGGCGTCTTGGCACTTCGGCTGGGAGGCAGTTCGACCGCGTGAGCCAGAAGTGGCCGAGTCGTCTCGCCCATGTCAAGGCATGACGCGTCACCGTTCTGATGACCGGCGCCGGGTGCCCGGCCTTCCGCTCCGGCCAACTCGATGGTCTACCCCCTGGGGTGGTGTCACTTCGTCCCACGAGGCCGGCTCATCCACTTCGACAGTGCGCAGGGTCCGCAACGCCTCGAGCAGCGCGTTGTAGCGGTAACGCAGGTCCGCGAGGTCGCCGAGTGCCTGCTCGTAGCGGGTCCGGTAGTCCTCGCGCTCCTCCACCACCGTTCCCAGCACCTCCAGTGCCGAGTACGGGTCCGCGAGGGTCGGGCGGTCTGGGCCCGGCCCAGTGACGACGAACGGAGACAACGCCCGTGTGTCGATGCCCGACTCGGTGCGCGGAGCGGCTCCGTTGACTTGCGACGCGGCCGCGTGCCGGGGTGGATCCTCGGCGGGCTCCAACTCGTCCAGCTCCTCCTCGAGGGGGTCGATCGGGTGCGGTTCGAGCTCGATCTTGGGAAGAATCCTGTCCATCCACCGGGGCATGTACCAGGCGGCGCGGCCGGCGACGGCCATCACGGCGGGGACAAGCACCAGCCGGACGATCGTGGCGTCGATAGCGATCGCAACCGCGAGCCCGAAGCCGAAGAGGTTGACGACCCGGTCGTCGTTGAGCAGAAAGCTGGAGAACACCACCACCATCACCGCCGCGGCCGCGGTGATCACGCGGGCGGTGGCGGCGATCCCGTCGGCGACCGCTGCGCCCGCCTTGCCGGTGCGCAGGTACTCCTCGCGGACGCGGCTGAGCAGGAAGACCTCATAGTCCATCGACAGTCCGAACAGGACCGCGAACAGCATCATCGGCGCGAACGACTCGATCGGTCCTGGTTGGGCGCCGAAGAGGTCGGAGAGCCAGCCCCACTGGAACACCGCCACCACGGCGCCGTAGGCGGCCCCGACCGAGAGCAGGTTCATGAACGCTGCCTTGATCGGGACGAAGATCGAACGGAACTCCACCAGCAGGAGCAGGAAGCTCAAGCCGACAACGAAGCCCATGAACCAGAGCATCCGTTCCTCGAGCTTGTCGGCGAGGTCGATGTTGGTGGCGGTCGCACCGCCGACGTGGACGGCGGTGCCGTCGGCCTGGTCGGCCAGGACGTCGTCGCGCAGGAGGTGGACCAGGTCCTCGGTCTCCTCCGCATCAGGGGAGGTGGTCGGGACGACGGTGAGCACGGCGGTGTCGCCGGCCTCGTTCAGCACTGGCGGCGCGACCTGCTCGACCCCGTCGACGGCGGCGATCTCCTCGGCGAGGACCGCGGCTGCCTTTCGTGTCTGCTTGGCGGTGCTGTCGTCGTACTCGGCCGTGACCACCAGGGGGCCAGTCCAGCCGGCACCGAAGGCGTCGTCGATGAGCTCGTAGGCGGCACGCTCGGTGCTGTCCTCGGGGGCAGAGCCGTCGTCGGCGGTGCCCAGCCGCAGGTCGAGCAGCGGGAGGGCCATCATCGCCAGAAGCGCAACTGCAGCGACCAGGTACGGCCAGGGCCGGCGCTGGACGTGGTGGGTCCAGCGGTGCCAGCCGCTGACCCGTCCACCGCCGTGGTCCAGGCGGGTCTTGCGCACGCGGAACCGGTCCAGGTTGTCATCGAAGACACCGAGCAGGGCGGGCAGCAGCGTGACCGCGGCGAGCAGGGTGGTGGCCACGGTGATCGCGCTGGCAAGGCCCAGCGTGGCGACGAACGGGATGCCGATCGCATAGAGCGACAGGATCGCGATGATCACCGTGGTGCCGGCGACCAGGACGGACCGGCCTGCGGTGGAGAGCGCGATGGGGATGGACTCCTTGGCGGGGTGTCCGGTGGCCAGACCTTCGCGGTGCCGGGTGACCACCAGCAGCGCGTAGTCGATGCCGACGCCCAGGCCGATCATCGCCGCGACCACCGGGCCGGCGGTCCCGATGGCGACGTGCTCGGCGAGCAGGAAGATCATCCCCATGCCCAGCCCGAGCGCCAGCACGGCGGTGATCAGCGGCACGAACATCGCGAACACGGAGCCGAAAGCCACCAGGAGCACCAGGACTGCTGCAGCCAGGCCGATGGCCTCACTGCCCGAGGGGTGGTTCTCCGCGTCGAGCGCGGCTCCGCCGAACTCCACCTGAACATCGAGGTCCTCCACTGGGGCGAAGGCGTCCTCGGCGGCCTCGATGTGGTCCTTGTCGATGTCGGCGGCGCGCTCGGTGAAACGTACGGTGGCGACCGCGGTCCTGCCGTCCTCGGAGACCATCTTCTGACCTGGACCGTAGGGAGTGGAGACCGAGGAGACACCCTCCTGCGCGGCCACCTCGGCCACCGCCGCATCGACGGCCGTGCGGACCTTCGCCCGTGTGACGCCGTCCTCGTCGTGGATGACGACCTGCATGCCGTCGCCGGACATCTCGGGGAACTTCTCCGCCAGCGCGTCGTAGGCGGCCTGGGAGTCGGTCTCCTCGATCGACAGGTCGTTGCTGAACGAACCGCCGTAGGTCTGGGCCGTGGCGAGCACCCCACCGACGAGCAACAGCCAGGTCACGATGACCAGCCATCGATGGCGGACGGAGAAGGTGGCTAGTGCGCGCAGCATCACGGCTCCTTGTGCTTCGGTGGCGGTTTCACGACCCGGTCCCCGCCGAGTGAAAGCGAGACAACTCTGTCTCAGATACGTGAGCATACAGCACACGCCCGGCGTCCCTGACCGAGGTGCCGCCCGCGCCGCACTCGATCGAACGGACCCTCCAGCACGAACCGGCGGAGGAGATCCGGCGCTCGTCCGGCCTGGGACGTTCGCCCCTGGTCATCACCGTCGAGGCTCGGCAGACTCGTCGAGACGGCCGAGGCCCGGCCGGACCACGTTTCACCGGTCGCGCCGTGACGGCGAGGGAGCGTGACGATGGCACAGACACAGGGTGAGACCCGCATGCAGAGGACCCACCCAGCGGCATCACGGACGACCACCACCGCCGAGCTCACGACCCCGGGGCGCCGAATGCTCGCTCTGGTGCTCACCGCGCTCGGCCTGGGGCTGGCGGCCGCCCCGTTGCTCGGCCCGCTGGGCCTCGAGGCAATCGAGTACCGGACCTCCCCCACGACCCTGAACCAGCTGCTCGGCAGCGACGCCGCGGCACTCTTCGTGGCCGCACCACTGTGCCTCGTCGCGGCCTACCTCGTGGACCGGGGCAGGCTCGCGGGCCCACCGCTGG
>DATHVS010000179.1:0-7659 GCA_035461195.1 Nocardioidaceae bacterium | reverse complement strand
TGGTCCTCGAACCCGGCAGCGGAGAACTCACGCCACACGACGGAGGTGTCCGCAGGGTTCTCGGCGGCGTACTGCCTCATGTCGGCCAGCACGTTGTTCGCCGGGTCCGGGCCAGGTGTGCCGATGCCGAGCAGGGTCGAGGTCTCGCGCTTGCCTTGCACCAGGGCCACGACCTCGTAAACCTCGCGGGACACGACGCCGATCTCGTCGAGGATGGCCAGCGTCGGGTCGAGCCCTTCGAGGCGCTTCGGCTCGGCAGGCAGACAGACGAACGACGCGCCCCGCTCGGGCACGTCCAGCCGATCCTTGAACACCTCCACGCGGCTGGACAGGTCCTCGTGCAGCTCCACCATCCGGCGCGCCGTACCGAACACGATTCCGGCCTGACGCTCGTCGGTAGCGGCCACGACGACCGACGCGCCTTCCTCCCCGAGCATCAGGTTGTACAGCCCGAGCGCGGCGACCAACGTGCTCTTGCCCTGACCACGCCGCATCATCCAGCCGGCCAGCCTCGGACGCGGCTCGGCGTCCAGCACCGAGCCCACCAGGTCGACCTGCCACGGTCTGAGCTTCATCGCCTTCCGTGCGCCGGTCCCCTTCGCGTGACGACGAACTTCGAGCAGAACGCGGCGAACCGAGCCGAGCCCGTCGAGCGCGGTCGGAACGGCAGCGGAGAGCCGTCGACGGCTGCCTTCGGCCCGGCCCTCATGACAGACTCGCGTCATGGCTGATTTCAAGGTGGCTTATTCCAACGGCACCGTTGAGTCCTACTCCGGTGGATCGGCAACAGTCAGCATCGACGCGACGACTGGTGTGCTCACGGTCTTGGACGGCGAGGGAAAGCGGCTGCGCTTCTCCCCGGCTGCCTGGCTGACTGTCGAGGACGAGGCTGGGCCAGGCGTGTACGAGCATGAGCAGGGCGACGGCGAGTAGCACAAGAGTGCGTAATGCGGACTGCGCCTTGGCCCTCGTTCCGGCCTTCATGAGAAGGTCCCGTCATGGTGCAGGTCGTGATCATTGAACTGTCCAACGGGCCGGACCTCGAACGAGACGCTACTTCTTGGGGTCACGCGGCTTCCCGGGCGACGGAGGTCACTTTCCGCATCACCCCGAACGGCGACCTTGTCCTCCTCGTGTTTGACGAAGTCGTCGAGGCGTTCGCTGCCGGCGTGTGGATCACGGTCCGGCGTGATTGGGTTGTCGAAGAGTAACCGAGACTGCGCCTTGCCCCCCGGTCCGGAATTCGCTTCGAGGGCTCCCGTCCCCTGGTTCTCGCGGGCGCGCCACGGCCCTGCTCGTGGGCGTCGATCCGCTCGACGACCGAGAGCCAGGACGGGAAGAGCCACGAGCCTGGTTGCAGTCGCGGCACGTCACGGCCACGTCGCTGAGTCGTAGCGGCTTGCCCTCGGCCTTGCGCTGCCACGCGCTGGGCTTGTGGTCGGTCGTCAGGTTCTCGGTGGTCCCACAGTCTTCGCACAGCGGCGACAAGCGGCGAGCACGACGGCTGAGCCGGTCCCACGTGGCGTCATCGCCTCGCTGCCTCGCGGTCCCCTTGCGGTGCTGCCAGGTGACCCGGCTGGTGCTCGTCGCAGTAGCTCGCCTCGGAGGGCTCGCCACAGGTCAGACATGGCCGCTTCATCCGGCATCACCGAGCACTCGGTCGTCGAGGAGGTCAGCCACGGCGTCGACGTGGGGACACTCGTCGCCTTCGGCATGGCAGTCGCAGGTCCAACCGTCGCGGCGGCTGAACTTCACGAGCTGGTCGTCGGCTATCGCTATGACGAGGGGTTCACTGGCGGGGACCTTGGCGCTGATGCCGAGAACTCGCAGGACGCGGATAGGCATGGGGTCGACCTCCGGTCGATTGGGCCTGGGCGCAGGGTTGCGCCGAGCGGTCAGGTTGCGGGGAGGAGAAGAGATAGGGCTCGAGCCTGAAACGACTACATGGGGTGTCGTCGTTTGGGTTGAAACGACCACACGGGATGTAGTCGTTTGCTGTCGCGGGTTCGCGGTCACGATGCGGCCTTCAGGTAGGTGCGGCGCGCTCGTGCGGACGGTGAGGGGTGGCGGTCGCACGGTGCGTTCTCGTCGCCCATGCCACCCCGGATGCGGTGGTTCGGGACGATCAGGCACAGCGCCTTCGAGCCCTCGGCCAGAAATCCCAGCTCGACGGCCTCTCAAATCGCCCGGTAGACGGTGCGTCGGTCGGCGGGCACGAGCAGCCCGTCCGGGTCGGGCTTGCTGAGCACCTTTGCGATCTCGCCTTGCTTGAACTTGGCGTGCCCGTTTGCCTTGTGCGTGCCGTAGGCCAGGACAGACCGCTAGTGTCCGCTCGTGTCCAGTATCGCCGGGGACCGTGGAATGAGATTCAAACCCAGTATCGCCCACCAGAAAGCCCGCTGGCCGCAGCGGGTTTTTCGCTTTCCACCCTCCCCGCGTGCACGTACGACGACCCGGGGTTCGCACTCACCCGGAAGCGGGACTCGGCCCCGACGGCGGTTTCGGTGCACGCTAGCCGGCAAGTGCGCTGAGCTGCCCTGACCTATCGCCCTTGACGCTTGACGAGGGAGTGATCAGCTCTGGCCACCGCCGAACCAGGCGGCGTAGATCTCGTCGTAGCCCCCGTTCTCCTCCAGCGTGGCGAGCACTTGGTTGATCGTGCGCAGCAGGTCGACGTTGCCGTTCTTCTTGACGGCCATGCCGTACTGCTCACCGGTGTCGAACTCTGCAGCGACCTCGAGGTCAGGATTGCTCGCCACCACGTCGCCGACGACCGTGTTGTCGTAGACGGCGGCATCCACGACGCCCTCGGCGAGGGCGAGCTCCATCGCCTCGGCGTCCTCGAGCGGGACCAGGTCCGCGCTGGACGGTGCGTTGTCGGTGACGTAGAGCTCCCCGGTCGTGCCGCCCTGGACGCCGATCCGCTCGCCTGCGAGGTCGTCGAGCGTGTCGATGCCGGATCCCCTGGGGACGACCAGTGCCTGCGAGGCGTCGAAGTAGGGGCTGGAGAAGTCGAGAACACGTGCCCGTTCTCCGGTGATCGTCATCGCCGAGATCGCGACGTCGCACTGGTTCGAGTTGAGGGCGTCGCCGGACGCGATGGCGTCGAAGTCGGTGTCCGCCATCTCCAGACGGAGGTCGAGCTCGGCGGCGACCTCCCGGATCAGGTCGATGTCGAAGCCGACCGGCTCCCCGTCCTTCATGGACTCGAACGGCTCGTAGGGCATGTCGCTGCAGACGGTCAGTACCCCGTCCTCGACGACCTGGGGGGCTCGGAGTGAGCTCAGGTCCTCGTCGTCGGCCGCGCAACCGGCGGCCAGGGTCAGCATCAGTACGGCGCCAAGGGCACGCGCGGCCCCGCGGGCCGGTATCGGGCTCGTCATGTCAGTTCGCATTCACGGTGAGGGACTGGGTGAGGCGGAGCAGTGCATACTCGGTGACGCGCACCAACGCCTGTTTGGCGGACTCGCGGTCGCGGGCGTCGACGCGGATGATCGGAACCTCAGGGGGCAGCGCCAGTGCGGCGGCGACCTCGTCGAGCTCGTACTCCCGGGTGCCGTCGAAGTGGTTGACACCGACGATGAACGGCAGGCCCTTGGACTCGAAGTAGTCCAGCGGTGAGAAGGACTCGTCGAGCCGGGCGGTGTCCACCAGCACGATCGCCCCGATGGCGCCGCGGCACAGGTCGTCCCACATGAACCAGAACCGGCGCTGACCGGGTGTGCCGAAGAGGTAGAGCACCAGGTCCTCTGCGAGCGTCAGGCGGCCGAAGTCCATGGCCACGGTCGTCGTGGCCTTCGTGGGGACGGCGGCGAGGTCGTCGACGCCCTCGGACTCGTTCGTCACGAGCGCCTCGGTGCGTAGCGGCACGATCTCCGAGACCGAGCCCACGAGGGTCGTCTTGCCCACGCCGAAGCCGCCGGCGATGACGATCTTCGTCGACGCGGCCTTGCGCGACGCGCTAGTAGGAGCGAAGTCCACGGAGGGTCCTTTCGATGAGCTCGATCCGCTCGTCCTTCGACGAGTTCTCGGTGATGGTGGCCTGCACCCCGACGAGGCCTTGCTGCACCAGGTCGCCGAGCAGGACACGGACGACCCCGAGTGGCAGGGACGCCAGTGCGGAGACCTCGGCGACCGAGCGGTGGTCGCAGAGCTCGAGGACCCGGAGCGCGCCGACACCTAGGTCGGCGTCGACACTCGCGTCGCGCGGCTGGATGCGCAACGTGGCCTCCATCGGCAGGTCCACCGCTGCCTTCGTCCGCCCCGCGGTGATGGTGTACGGCCTGACGAAACGGGCAGGTGCGACCGGCTCGGCGGGCGGTTCCTGGGAGTCGTCGGGTTCCACGGCCGGCCCCGGTCAGGCCGTCGCGACGCGAGCCTGGGCCTGCACCGCCCGACCAACGCGGTCGACGAGCAGCGCCATCTCGTACCCGACCTGGCCGATGTCGGCAGCCTCCTGGGTGAGGACGGCCAGGTTGGAGCCGTCACCGACGCTCATGAGCATCAGGTAGCCCTGTTCCATCTCCACGACGGTCTGCAGCACTGCGCCGCCCTCGAACAGTCGAGCTGCACCCACTGCGAGGCTAGCCAGACCGGACGACACGGCGGCCACCTGCTCGGCGCGCTCACCCGGAATGCTGGCGCTTGCTGCCATCAGCAGCCCGTCCGTCGACACGAGGATGGCGTGGGCCGCGTCGGGGACCTCCTCCGCGAAGCGGGTGACCAGCCAGTCGAGGTGACGAGCATCGGTCGGAGCGGTGATCTCGGTCATCAGGAACCTACTTTTCGTCTATGAGGGGTCGGGGGTAGCAGTGGCTGCAGTGGCTGTGGCTGCGGTGGCTGCGGCACGGCCTCGAGAGACGCCGGACGCGTGGGCCGCCAGTCGGGCCCTGACGGCGTCGGGGTCGCGGACCTTCCCGGTGAGAGTCGTGGTCACGCCACCCGGCACGAGCCTGCTGCCGGGCCGCCTCACGGGGAGCCCGGACTCGCTGACCTCTTGTGCAGCCGGAGGCTGGGCGACCTGGGCGGCCGTCTCCCAGCCTGCCTCGATCTCGGACGTGCGCCACGGCTGCGAGTCGTCGCCAGAGCTCAGCCAGGCCGAGCGCAGCGACCGGAAGATCGGGGTGTCGAAGCCGTCGTCGCCCGGGTCCGTCCAGTCACCGTCCAGGGCACCGTTCGTCGCCCGGAGTGCAGGCTCCGGCCGCTGGACGGCGGCGGGCTCGGGTGCATTCGGGGCCTCTGGCGGGCTGAGGGCCTTCGTCGCAGCGTCGGCCGCCTTTGTGACAGATCCGTTCCGGCCGGTGGCCGAAACCGTGACCTCGTCGGTTGTGACCTCGTCGGCCGTGACCTCGTCGGCCGTGACCTCGTCGGCCGTGGGCTCGGGGACGGCCGTGGTCTGCGGGACTACCGGCTCGGATCCGTTGCGCAACGGCCGGATCGCTTCCAGAGCGGCGGACGCCGTCGAGGCGGTGACCGCCGCTGGCGCCCCGGAGGTCTGCTCGACGGTGGCGCCCGGGGTGCGCGAGGGCAGCCCGAGGGCGGCGTCGATCCGTGCCTCGATGTCCATCGTGACCGCCGGCTCGTCCTTCGCCTTGACGGGCACCGGCTTGCGGTCGACCTTCTTGGGTCTGCGCCCGGCCTTCGCGCGTTGGACGTCGGTCTTGTCGCTCGGGAGTCCGCCCTTCTCGGGCATGCCGTCGGCCTTCTCAGTCGCTCGGGCCCCAGGCTTCGGCGCGTTCAGCCGCGGCACTGTCGCGCGAGGCTTGACGGCCGGGGGTGGGACCATGTCGGGGAGGATCGCCGCGGGCAGCACCACTGTGGCCGTCGTACCGCCCTCGTCGTTGCCGCGCAGCGACGTCGTGAGGCCGTGACGTTGCGAGAGGCGGCTGACCACGAAGAGGCCCATCCGGCGAGCTGTGTCGGGGGTGACCTCACCACCCGAACCCAGGGTCCGGTTGGTTGTGGCCAGCTGCTCGGCGGGGATGCCCAGCCCGGTGTCCGCGATCTCGATGACCACGCCCTCGCGGGTGGTGGTCGAGCCGACGGTCACGGTCGAGGTGGGCGGCGAGTAGGTCAGAGCGTTGTCGACCAGCTCGGTGAGGAGGTGGACGACGTCAGCGGCAGCGCTGTCGTCGATCCGCATCGGGTTGGCCGACCGGATCCGCACCCGCTGGTAGTCCTGAACGCCGGACGTCGCCGCCTGAAGGGCGTCGCTGACGCTGAGCCCGTGGACCGTCGCGGTCGCAGTGGGTGCGTCGGCCAGGATCAGAAGGCTGTCCGCCGTACGCCGCATGCGGGCGGCCAGGTGGTCGAGGCGGAACAGGCTCTCGAGCCGCTTCGGGTCCTCCTCGTCCTGTTCCAACCGCTCGATCAGACCGAGCTGCTGGTTGATCAGCGACGTGTTCCGGCGCGAGAGCGTGACGAACATCTGGCTGACCTGCGAGCGCAGGCCGGCCTCGCCGGCGGCCAGCACGACGGCTTGCCGGTGCATGTCGTCCACGGCCCGGGCGAGCTGTCCGATCTCCTCCTCCGTGGTGACGTCGATGGGAGTGATCTCGCCGGGGTCCTCGCCCGCACGGATTCGCTCGACCGCCTCAGGAAGTCGCTCGTGCGCCACTGCCAGCGCGCCCTCGCGGACCCGATGGATCGGGTTGAGCAGCAGTCGTGAGACCAGCAGCGCGAGCAGGACCGCCGTCACCAGGGCGGCCAGCGTGATCAGCGCGTTGACCGCGGCGCCTGCGCGGGCCTCGGCTGCCGCGGCCGCCAGCTCCTCGTCGATGCCGTCCTGGAGGGTGCTGATGATGCTGTCGTAGTCGGCGTAGGCGTCCGTGCCGCCGAGGTCCGTGCCACCGGTGCGGACCGTGCGGAAGCGCTGTGCGTTCGCGGTGCGAAGCGACGCCACCGCCTTCTCGTTGGTTCCCAGCGCCCCGGCAAGACGGTCGATGGCCGCACCCTCCACGCCGAGCTCGGAGAAGAGCTCGAGCGAGCCGGTCTCACCGGTGCGCTCGGTCGCGACCAGTGCCTGCTGCATGGCCAACGAGAAGCGGCCTGCCAAGGTCTGCGAGAGCAGCTCGAGCCGTGGCTCCGGGTTGATCTGCTCGTTTTCGATCGCGGTGACCAGCTGGGTGACCCCCGACTGCAGCTGGCGCAGCTGCGCGACCCAGGTGCCCGGGCTGAGAGTGACCGCGTCGTCGGTGCGCAGGACGAGACTCAGGTCCAGCACCGCGTCGACCTGATAGCGCTGGTCGGCGGTGAGGTCGGCGTACTCCTTGGACTCGAGGAGCTCGCGCCCAGCCCTCCGCAGATCGGCAAGCGCCTCGTCGAGCGAGGCCTCAGGAGCCGCGTCGGCGCCGAGGGCGGCGACCATCGCCCGCTCGGCGGCGGTGAGATAGGCCAGCGCCGGCCGCAGCGCGGTGACCTGCTGGGCGCTGGAGGATGAGTTCGCCGCCTCGACGAGGTCGCTGTGGACCCTCAACCCGCCGAGGGTGCCGGCGAGAAGGAGCGGGATGGCCAGGGCGAGCGCCACCTTGCGACGCAAGGGCCACGCGGAGACGGCCAAAGTGGACTCTGCGCCGTGATCGGCTGGGCGCTTGGCGTTCATCGGTCACCCAAGGCTCTCGAGACGGACGCCACCGAAAGGCGACGCGAGCGGTCATTTCG
>DATHVS010000178.1:0-41306 GCA_035461195.1 Nocardioidaceae bacterium | reverse complement strand
GGAGGCGGCGCTGGAGCTCGAACATCTCCTTCTCCTCCTCCGGCTCGGCGTGGTCGAAGCCGAGCAGGTGCAGGATCCCGTGGGTGGTCAGCAGGAGGAGCTCCTCGGTGGTCGAGTGACCGGCCGCGCGGGCCTGCTCGGCGGCCACCTCGGGGCACAGCACCACGTCACCGAGGAGACCGGCAGGTGTCGGCTCGCCCTCGGTGCCCGGGCGCAGCTCGTCCATCGGGAAGGAGAGCACGTCGGTGGGGCCGGGCTCGTCCATCCACTGCACGTGCAGCTCGGACATCACGTCCGACCCGACCAGCAGGATCGAGAGCTCGGTCTGCGGGTGGACGTGCAGGGCGTCCAGCACGTGGCGGCCGAGCGCCGCGAACTCCGCCTCGTCGACGGCGTGGCCGGACTCGTTGTTGACCTCGATGCTCACCGTGCACCCCTCGTCCGCTCGGGCCCGTCGTCACGCTCGTCCCAGGTCGCGTAGGCGTCGATGATGTCGCCCACCAGGCGGTGCCTGACCACGTCGGCCGAGGTGAGCCGGCAGAACTCGACGTCGTCGACGCCACCGAGGATCTGCTCGACGACCCGCAGCCCCGACGTGGTGCCCCCGGGAAGGTCCACCTGGGTGACGTCGCCGGTCACGACCATCTTGGCGCCGAAGCCCAGCCGGGTGAGGAACATCTTCATCTGCTCGGTCGAGGTGTTCTGCGCCTCGTCGAGGATGATGAACGCGTCATTCAAGGTCCGACCGCGCATGTAGGCCAGGGGCGCGACCTCGATCGTCCCGGCTGCGAGCAGCTTGGGGATGGTCTCGGGGTCGAGCATGTCGTGGAGCGCGTCGTACAGCGGCCGTAGGTAGGGGTCGATCTTCTCGCTGAGCGTGCCGGGCAGGAACCCGAGCCGCTCGCCCGCCTCCACGGCGGGCCGGGTGAGGATGATCCGGTTGACGTTCTTCGACTGGAGCGCCTGCACCGCCTTGGCCATCGCCAGGTAGGTCTTGCCGGTGCCGGCCGGCCCGATGCCGAAGACGATCGTGTGCTTGTCGATGGCCTCGACGTAGCGCTTCTGGTTCAGCGTCTTGGGACGGATGGTGCGCCCGCGGTTGCTGAGGATGTTGAGGCTCAGGACGTCGGCAGGTCGCTCCTTGGTCTCCGCACGGAGCATGGAGATCGCGCGTTCCACGGTCTCGGTCGTGATCCCCTGACCGGTGCGGATGATGGTGACCAGCTCGTCCATGAGCCGCTCGGCGAGCGCCACCTCCGCCGACTCGCCGCGCAGGGTGATCTCGTTGCCGCGGACGTGGACGTCTGCCTTGAATGCCTTCTCGATCAGGGCCAGGTGCTCGTCCCCGGGGCCGAGGAGGGCCACCATGGGGATGCTCGCGGGCACCACGATCGTGTGCTGGGGGATGTTGGTCTCTGTCATCGACTGGCCTTGCGGCCGACCTCCAGGCGTGAGTCAGTAGGACGGTTGAATCTGGCCCCATGCTACGCCGAGCACCGACGAAACCGCCCCGGGCGTGGGTGTGCTCCCTAGAGTGGTGGCCATGCGGGAGTACGACGAGCGCCCCGACGGCCCCGACCCTTGGGACGAGGAGCCGGTCGAGCTCATCAAGCCCGAGGACTTCCTCGGCCCCAGCGGTTTCCCCCTCGATGCACGCCGGATGGGCTTCGACCGCAACACCGAGGAGGGCGCGCTCATCGGCTTCGCCGGCTCGCTGAACCCGTCCAAGCTCTCGCACAAGATCGTGGCCTGGGTGCTTCTCATCGGCTTCGCCGTCCCGCTGATGCTGGGCCTCACCCGGCTCCAGTACTGACCCGCGCGACTCCCTGCGCCGGCCGCCGGGCCGGTCGGCCGCGTCCCCGTTCGTAGACGGACGGGCAGATCGGGGCCAGCACGCCGAGGGTCACGCGAGCCGACCGGCCTGCTGAGGGCGATCTGCCCGTCGAAGTACCAGGGTCCCTGAGGTTTCGGCGTCTCGAACCCGGGGTCGGGTCAGGGCTGAACCGGATGCGCCGGACCGTTGTCGTGCCGCACAGTGGAGGTGTCAGGGATACGCCTGGACAGCCAACCGAAGGAAGTGCGCAAGTCATGAGCAACGTCCACCAGAACATGGCCCGAAGGGGTCTGGTCCGGCCCCGGGACGAGCGGATCCTCGGCGGTGTGTGCGCCGGCCTCGGCCGCCGCTTCGGCATCGCGCCGTGGCCTGCACGGATCCTCTTCGTGCTGCTGCTCATGGTCATCCCGGGCAGCCAGATCCTGGTCTACCCGATCCTGTGGATCCTGATGCCGTCGGAGTGACGGACCCGCCGTCCGCGGACAAGCTGCACGACTGTCCGGCAGCGAGCAGCGGAGGACCTTCGCCCCTGGAAAGTTCCCACGACCAACGCGGAGCCTGAAGCAGGAGGTGGTCTCATGCGAGCCCAACGGACTCTTGCCGTCGCCGCCTCAGCGGCAGCCGCGCTGTCCGGCCGGTACGTCGCCCGACGCAGCGAGGCGGGAAGGCAGACGGTCGCTGAGCTCGACACCAGGCTGACCGACCTCGGCGAGGTGGAGCGCCTGTCGATCCTGCCGGTCGTCGAGCGACACACCCACGGCCCCGGGCTCCACGGAGAGCCCGGCGTGTCCTACTTGATCAGGGCCGACGACCTGACGCTGCTCTTCGACACCGGGCTCGGGACCGGACACGCCCCGACCGCGCTCGAGTCCAACGCGGGAGCCCTGGGCATCGCGCTCGACGACGTCGACTGCGTCGTCATCTCGCACCTGCACGCCGACCACGTCGGTGGGCCGAGGTCCCAGGTCCGGCACACCTTCAGCCTCGGCGCCGAGCAGCAGGTGCAGAGCGCGACGCCGGCCTTCGTTCCCACGGAGATGGCCCACCCGCGTGCCGACGTGTGCGTGGTGGACCAGGCTCGGGTCATCGGCCCGGGGGTCGCGGTCCTGCCGCCGCTCCCCCGCATGCTCTTCTGGCTGGGACCCATCGCCGAGCAGGCACTGGTGGTGAACGTCCGCGGTCGGGGGCTGGTGCTGGTCACCGGGTGCGGGCACCCGGAGATCGAGCGCATGATGGCCGCGGCGGAGAAGGTCGTCGACGCGCCCGTGCACGCAGTCATCGGCGGCCTCCACCTGCCGGTCCATCCCGTCGGCACGCCGTTGCTGCCCCAGGCCGTCCTCGGCAACCCCAACTGGCCGTGGCGCCCCATCAGCGAGGACGACGCGCGGAAGGTGATCAGGATCATCGAGGAGCAAGGGCCTGCCCTGGTCGCGCTGTCCGGCCACGACAGCACCCAGTGGACCATCGACGCCTTCGGACAGTCCTTCGGCACCCGCTACCGCACGCTGCGTGTGGGCGAGGAGATCCTCATCGAGGCACCGTCGACCCCGTGAACCACGGCGTCGAGGTGCGTCAAGGCCAACGACTGCGCCTGTGGGTCAGCGGAAGGCGGCGTGACCGGTGAGGGCCTGGCCGATCACGAGCTGGTGCACCTCGGAGGTGCCCTCGTAGGTGAGGACAGACTCCAGGTTGTTGGCGTGACGCATGACCGGGTGCTCCAGCGTGATCCCGGCGGCACCGAGGATCGTCCGGCTCTCCCGGGCGATGGCGATCGCCTCGCGGACGTTGTTGAGCTTGCCGAGACTGACCTGCTCCGGACGCAGCGTGCCGGCGTCCTTGAGCGAGCCGAGGTGCAGGGCGAGCAGCATGCCCTTGCCGAGCTCGAGGGCCATGTCGGCGAGCTTGGCCTGGGTGAGCTGGTAGGCAGCGAGCGACTTGTCGAAGATGTCGCGCTCCTGCGCATAGGCGATCGCGGTCTCCAGGCAGTCACGGGCCGCGCCGAGGGCCCCGAAGACGATCCCGTAGCGAGCCTCGTTCAGGCACGACAGCGGACCGGACAGTCCGACGGCCTCGGGCAGCATCGCCGAGGCCGGGAGCCGCACGTCGTCGAGCACCAGCTCGGAGGTGACGCTGGCACGCAACGACACCTTCTTCTTGATCTCCGGCGCGGAGAACCCCGGTGCGTCGGTGGGGACCACGAAGCCGCGGATCCGATCCTCGGTCTGGGCCCACACCACGGCCACGTCGGCGACCGAGCCGTTGGTGATCCACATCTTGTTGCCCGTCAGGACCCAGTCGTCCCCGTTGCGGCGGGCTCGGGTGCGCATCCCGGCGGGGTTGGACCCGAAGTCGGGCTCGGTCAGGCCGAAGCAGCCGATCGCCTCCCCCGCCGCCATGCGCGGCAGCCACTCGGCCTTCTGCTCCTCCGACCCGTGCTTCCAGATGGCGAACATCGCCAGCGACCCCTGCACGCTGACCAGCGAGCGCAGGCCCGAGTCCCCGGCTTCGAGCTCCATGCAGGCCAGCCCATACGCCGTGGCCGAGGTTCCCGCGCAGCCGTATCCCTCCAGGTGCATGCCGAGTACGCCGAGGGAGCCGAGCTCCTTGGCCAGGTCACGGGCCGGGATCGACCCGGTCTCGTACCAGTCGGCCACCTCGGGACGGATCCGGTCTTCGACGAAGCGGCGCACCGCGTCGCGCATCGCCAGCGACTCCTCGTCGACGAGTGCGTCGGTGCCGAAGAGTCCGAGCGGGGACTGGGGTGTTGGGGGGGCCATGGTGGTTGCCTTTCGAGCGGGTCGGTCAGACGAACGCGTTGACACCGGTCTCGGCTCGACCGATGAGGAGCTTCTGGATCTGGCTGGTGCCTTCGTACAACGTCATGACCCGAGCATCACGCATGTACTTCTGCACGGGGTACTCGTCGACGTACCCGTAGCCGCCGAAGGCCTGGATGGCGAGGTTCGCCGACCGGACGGCCGCCTCCGAGGCGAACAGCTTCGCCTTGGACGCCTCCACGCCGAACGGCTCACCGCGCTCGATGAGGTCCGCGGCCCGCCAGGTCAGCAGCCGGGCGGCATCGACGTCGACGGAGATGTCGGCGATCATGTCCTGGACCAGCTGGAACGACGCGAGCTGCCGGCCGAACTGCTTGCGCTCCAACGAGTAGGAGATGACCGACTCCAAGCAGCCCTGGACGATCCCGACGCAGCCCGCTGCGACCGAGACCCGCCCCTTGTCGAGGGAGTGCATCGCGATCTTGAAGCCCTCCCCCTCCTCGCCGAGCATCGCCGAGGCCGGGACGCGCACGTCGTCGAAGGCGAGCTCGGCTGTCGCCTGGCCGCGCAGACCCAGCTTCCCCTTGATCTCGGTGCGCCCGAAGCCTGGGGTGTCGGTGGGGACGAGGAACGCCGAGACGCCCTTCGGACCAGGTCCGCCGGTGCGCGCGAACACCAGGCACACGTCGGCCCAGGTGCCGTTGGTGATGAAGATCTTCGACCCGTTGATCACCCAGCCGTCCCCGTCGCGGACAGCCCGGGTCTTGAGGTTGCCGGCGTCGGAGCCGGTGTCGGGCTCGGTCAGTCCGAAGCAGCCGAGGGTGGTGCCGTCGGCGATGCCGGGGAGCCACTGCTGCTTCTGCTCCTCGGTGCCGTGGGACAAGATCACCTTGCCGACCAGGCCCATCGACACCGACACGATGCCGCGGACCGAGGAGTCGGCCCGGCCGAGCTCCTCCATGCCGATGCAGTAGGTGATGTAGTCGCCCCCGAGGCCGCCGTACTCCTCGGGGATCGTCAGGCCGAAGAACCCGATCTCGCCGAGTCGCGGGATGATAGCGGTGTCGACCGACTCCGCGCGGTCCCACTCGGTCCGGTGCGGCACGACCTCCTTGTCGAGGAACTCCCGTGCGAGCTGCTTGAAGCTCTGCTGGTCCTCGTTCAGCGACAGATCCATGTCAGCGAGTCTCCTTCACCTGGTCGCGCAGCTCGAACTTCCTGATCTTCCCGCTCGGCGTCCGCGGGAAGTCCGGGAGGCCTCCAACAGCTCGGGCCAGTACTGCTTGGCCACGCCCTTCTCCTCGAGGCAGGTGCGCATCTCGTCCATGGTGAGGTCGCCGGCGCGCGGCTTCAGGATGACGCAAACACAGGCACGCTCCTGCAGCCGCGGGTCGGGAACCGCCACCACGGCGACGGAGTCCGCCTTCGGGTTCTCGTAGAAGACGTTCTCGAGGCCCAGCGCGCAGCGGTCCACCTGCTGACTCAGCTCGCGGTAGGTGACCTGCTTGCGGGAGTCGACGAACGCGGCCTCGTCCGGGGTGAGGATCGTCTCGAAGGTCATGTTGATCGTTCCGGGTCAGCTCATGGTGAGGCCGCCGCTGACGCTGACGGTCTGGCCGGTGATGTACGAAGCCTCGTCGGAGGCGAGGAAGGCGACCGTGTTCGCCAGGTCACTCGGCTCCGCGAGCCGGCGGAACGGGATCGCCTTGGTCAGCGCCTCGCGAAGCCTGGGGTTGTCGCCGCCGATGGAGGCGAACAGCGCCGTGTCCGTCGGCCCCGGGCAGACACAGTTGACGTTGACCTGGTGACGCGCCATCTCGCGGGCCAGCGACTTGGTGAACGCGATCACGCCGCCCTTGGCAGCCGAGTAGACCGCCTCGCCCGAGGAGCCGACCCGCCCCGCGTCGGAGCCGAGGTTCACGACCGAGCCCGAGCCCTGCTCAGCCATGATCGGAAGCACGGCCTTGGCAGTGTTGAGCACGCCGTAGAGGTTGATCGCGATGACGCGGTCCCAGTCGGCGGGGTCGGAGTCCACGAAGGGCCCGGCCTTGTCCCAGCCGGCGTTGTTGACCAGTACGTCTATCCGCCCGAACTGGTTCTTGACCTGCTCCACCATGTCGGCGACCGACTCACGCGAGGTCACGTCGGTGTGCAGGCCCACGGCACCGCCTCCGATCGCCTCCGCTGTGTCCTTGGCGGTCGACTCGTTGATGTCGGTGACGACCACGCTCGCCCCTTCGGACGCGAGCTTCTCGGCGACCGCCTTGCCGATCCCCTGGCCGGCGCCGGTGACGATCGCGATCCTGTCGTCGAGCTTTCCCATGGTCTTGTCCCTTCGCAATATGGATGTCACGGCGCGTAGGCGCGGCCGAGGAGGTTGCGGGCGATGACGAGCTTGGACACCTGGGCGGTGCCGTCACCGATCTCGAGGCCGATGACGTCGCGAAGACGCTGGCCGAGGGCACTCTCGGTGGAGTACCCCATGTGGCCGAAGGTGAGCAGGCACTGGTGGATCACCTCGGTCGACAGCCTCGGTGCCCAGAACTTCGCCATGGCGGCCTCCGCGCTGTGCTCGATGTCATGGTCCTTCTTCCAGAGCGCCTCGTAGCAGACGTGGCGAGCGCCGCGGACGTAGGTGGCGTGCTCCGCGAGCGGGAACGAGACGCCCTGGAACCTCCCGATCGGCTGCCCGAAGGCCTCGCGGTCGCGGGCCCACTGGAAGGCCTCCTCCAGCGACACCTGGGCGGCGCCGAGGCAGGCCAGGCCGATGAGCGCGCGGGAGTAGTCGAAGCCCTGCATGACCGAGACGAACCCCCCACCCACCTCGCCGATGAGCTCGGCCCGGGTCACCGGTGCACCGTCGAAGTGCAGGGAGGCCCGACCGATGGCCCGTCCGCCGAGGTCGTCGAAGGGGGCCCGCGTGACGTGGTCGGTGTCCAGGTCCACCCAGAACGCGCTGACACCCCGGGCGCCCGGCCCACCCGTGCGGGCGAGCACGACACCGCGGTCGGACGCCATGCCGAGGGTGATCGACGTCTTCTCGCCGTGGAGCCGCCACCCGTCACCGTCCGGCACGGCCCTGAGCTCGAGGCTCGCCGCGTCGGTGCCGTGGCCGGGCTCGGTGATGCAGATGCACGGGACCGTGGTGCCGTCGGCGATGCCGGGCAGCCAGTCCGCCTTCTGCTCCTCGGTGGCGTTGCGGACGATGATGTCGCTGATGAGAGCGGTGTTGATGATCAGGTAGCTGGCGTTGAAGTCGGCCCGGCCGACCTCCTCGGCGGCGAGGCCGGCCACGACAGCACTCGCGTCCTGTCCGCCGTACTCCGCGGGGATGCGGAGACCGGTCAGTCCCATGCCCGCCATGTCGAGCGCGAGCTCACGCCGGAACGCGGCGGCCTGGTCGTCGGACTGGTAGTGCGGCGCGAGCGTCTTGGTCGCAAAGCGGCGCAGCTCCTGACGGAAGGACTCCTCGTCCTCGTCGAACCCGAAATGCATGCTGGTCTCCCCTGCTCCCTCGGCGGCGGCTGTGGATCAGTGCCAGTTGACGTGCTTGTTGAACTCGGGCTTGCGCTTCTCCGCGAACGCCGTGGCCCCCTCGAGACCCTCCGGCGAGGCGGTGAACATGTCGAGGGCGGTCATCGCCATGTTGCTGAAACCTGCCTGGTGGTCGGTATCGGCGTTGAAGGACTGCTTGAGGAAGCGGATCGCGGTCGGGCTCTTCTCCGCGACCTCGGCGGCCCACGCCTTGGCCTCCTCGAGCAGTTCGACGGCCGGCACGACCTTGTTCACGAGGTTCATCGCGAGGGCCTCGTCCGCGTCGTACATCCGGCACCAGAACCAGATCTCGCGGGCCTTCTTCTCTCCGACGACGCGAGCGAGGTACGCCGTGCCGAAGCCGGCGTCGAAGGAGCCGACCTTGGGGCCGGCCTGACCGAAGCGTGCCGTCTGGCTGGCGATCGAGACGTCGCAGAGCACGTGCAGGACGTGCCCACCCCCGACGGCGACACCGTTGACGGCGGCGATGACCGGCTTGGGGATGTCCCGGATCAGCTTGTGGAGGTAGCCGATCTCGAACATGCCGCTCGCGCTCGGCCCGTAGTCGCCGGTCTCCGCACGCTGTTTCACGTCACCGCCGGTGCAGAACGCCTTCTCCCCCGCACCGGTGAGGATCACCGACTGCACCTGACGGTCTGCCCAGGCGAGACGGAAGGCCCTGATCATCTCCTCGACCGTCCTGGCTCGGAAGGCGTTGTAGCGATCGGGCCGGTCGATCGTGATGATCGCCGCCGACTCCTCGACGACGTAGGTGATGTCCTCGAACTCCGACACCTTGGGGCCACCTCTCGACTGGACTGACTTGCTCCGTGGTAAGTGAATCTTCGTTCACTAATAGTGAATCTAGGTTCACTTCTCTCCCTGGTCAAGGGTTGCGAGCACCTGGTCTGCGGTAGAGTGAATCTTGGTTCACTTCTTCTCCGCGTCGCCGGCGCAAACGGAGGCCCCATGAGTTCCGCACCCACGACGACCCCGCCTGACCCGGACGAAGCCGCACGGCTGACCCGCGCCCAGCGACGTAGCGAGCAGCTGCTGACGGCCGCGGCGAGGCTGATGGAGCGCGACGGGTCACAGGCGGTCTCCATGCAGGCCGTTGCGGAGGAGGCCGGGGTCAGCGTGGGTCTGATCTACCGCTACTTCGGCGGCAAGGACGACCTGCTGCTCGCGGTGATCGTCGACGTCCTCGACGCTTTCGCGACGCGCGTGCCCGACGCGATAGAGGCGGCCGGCGACAACCCGGTCGAGCGGCTGGCGGCAGCGTTCCGTGCCTACTGCGAGGTCATCGACGAGCACCGGCACGCCGCCGTGCTCACCTACCGGGAGAGCAAGAGCCTCGGCGATGCCGGACGCGCACGCATCAAGGAGCTCGAGGTCGCCACGAGCGAACCGCTGCGGACCGTTCTGCGCGACGGGATCGAGGCCGGCGAGCTCGTCGACGTCGACGTCGAGCTGGTCTCCTACGACCTGCTGCTCCTGGCACACGGCTGGGCCCTTAAGCACTGGTACTTCGAGCGGACCCTCGGGTTCGAGGACTACGTCAGCAAGCAGACCGCGCTGGCGCTCAGCGCGCTGGTGCAGCCCCGACGGCGCCGTAGCCACCGCCGGCTGCTCGGGCCGTCGGCGTGACTACGGTTGACCACCATGGACCTCAGCCGACACCCCGACGAGTGGACCTCGAGCACCTTGTACGCCGAGGACCTCGAGGTCGGTGACGTGTTCGACCTGGGCTCCTGCGTCGTCACCGAGCAGGAGGTCATGGAGTTCGCGTCCGCCTGGGACCCGCAGTTCTTCCACGTCGACGCCCAGGCCGCGGCGGACGGCCTCTTCGGCGGCCTGATCGCCAGCGGGATCCACACCATGGCGGTGTTCCAGAGGCTCTCCGTCGCGGGGTTCTGGGGACGCTCCGCCACGATCGCCGCGCGCGGCATGCGAGATGTGCGCTTCGTCCGCCCGGTCAGACCCGCCGCCGAGCTGACCGGTCGGCTCACCATCGAGGAGGTGCGCCCGCGCGACGACCGGGCGCTCGTGAGCGTCTCGGGCGTCCTGGAGGGGCCGGACGGCCCGGTGCTCACCCTGCAGCTCGACGCCTACCTCGCCCGCCACTCCCCCGCCTGAGGACCGACGTAGTCCGCGACGGCACGAATCGCCGTCCTGAAGCCCGCGGGGTCCAGATCACCGGGCGAGCTGAAGGGCTTCGAGGCAATACAAGCGAGGAAGGTGTTCAACGTGACCCGGTCGGTGGCCGAGCGCGGCCCACGCGCGGAAGGAACCGACCCGTGCGCGCCGCGTAGGTGTGGTAAGCCTCGCCGAGGCCATCCGAGGAGCTGAGCAGCTTCTCCTCGGCGACCGCCCACCAGAGATGGGTGGCGATCGACAACCCGGCCAATCCCAGCAGCAGATAGCTCTGGAAGACAAGGGTGGTGCCCACCGCGACAGCAATGATCGCGGTGTAGACAGGGTGACGAACAAACCGGTAGGGCCCGTCGCTCACCAGTTGGTGGTCCACGGTCACCCCGCTGACCGCCCCGTACCGCCCTATCGCGCGCGCGGCCCAGACCGCGCAGACAATACCCAGAGCCCATAGACCGAGCCCGACCGCCTGGAGACCAAGGTAGACGTCGGTCGACCAGCTCAGTGGTCCCTCGTACGTCCAACCAGGTGCGACCGCCACGAGGACCGGATAGACGAAGGGAGCGACCTGCACCAGGTCGGCTCCGCGACCGACAAGCGGAGGAGGCGGGAGCCGAGTCCGTAGGTCAACACCGTGTCCGGCGCGCTCCCATCGAGACGCCAACGCCCACACCGCCGCGTTGACTGCGGCCATCATGGCCGCCACCAGTTGAACCGATCCCGTGGTCACGTTGCCCTCCTGAGGAACGCTCAGACGAACGCCGTCCGGGATGAGCATCGTCCCATCGGGCCACCGGATTGAGAATGGCATCGCGCGGACGGACAACGTTGCCATCGTCCGACCACATGAACGCTTCTTGCGGCGAAGCGGGTCTCGTGGGTAGGTCGCGCGCCGGAATGCCGATCGGACGGAGCCGGTGACAAGCGCCCGCGCCACGCGGGCCTCCGGCAGATGCGAGCGGCCACGGGCATTCAGGGTGGTTCACACCGTCGCGCATGGCGGCGCCCATGAGCCCGACGGGGCGTAACAGGCGGGGGATGCGGTCTGTGTGGCTGCGAGCGTGCTGAGGCCATGGACGTTGAGGTGACCGAAGTCGGGCCTGGTGTTCACCACGCCCGGGCGAAGCATGTGTCGTGGACCCTGGTGACCGAGGGGTCACGGTCACGTTGGTCGACACCGGATATCCCCGAGACGGGGAACGGCTTCTCCGGAGCCTGGAGCTGGTGCGAAAGCGCCCCTCCGACGTCGACGCGGTGGTGCTGACCCACGGACACCCGGACCACATCGGAAGCGCCGAGCATCTGCGCAGTGCCCACGGCGTTCCCGTCCTCAGCCACAAGGACGAGCTGCCGAACGCATCCGGTGCCCGCATCGAGCAGGTGAGCGAGCAAGCCTTGCTTCGGCAGGTTTGGAGACCGCCCGTGCTGCGGTGGGTTCTCGACATCTTGCCGCTCGGCGTCACTCGGGTCGAGCGGGTGCGCGAGCTACGAGACTTCGGGGAGGGGACACTGGACGTCGCAGGCCGGCCGGTCGCAATCCACACCCCCGGCCACTGCTCCCTGCACCTCCCCGATCGCGGAGTCCTGTTGGCCGGCGACGCCATGATGACCGAGCACGCCGTGGGCCGTCACTCCGGGCCACAGTTGCTCCCGGCGTTCTTCAACACCGACAACGATCTCGCTCGCCGCTCACTCGAGCGGCTGCGCCCGCTCGCTGCGGATGTCGTCCCCGGTCATGGCCCCGCCTTCCGAGGCACACCGGCCAGAGCCGTCGAGCTGGCGATCGCGGACCGCTGACCCCTTCCCGAGCGGCCCGCGACAAAGGGCGTATGGGTCCGGCTAGGGTGCGGTCGTGGTCGAACAAGACGCTGAGCGCGATCCGGAGGACCACTGGGAGGAGCGTCTGGCGCTGCCGGTGATCATCGCCGCGCTCGCGTCGGTCCCGGCGGTCTTCCTCACCCTGCTCGACAGTCCGTACGAAACGGTGGGCAATGTCGTCAACTGGCTCAGCGGCGCCGTTCTGGTGGCCGAGACCGCGGTGCTCTTCGCCGTGTCGCAGGACAAATGGGAGTGGATCAGGCGGCACAAGTGGCTGCTGCTGCTGACTGTCGGCGTCATCCTCGGCGTCGTCCTCGCCATCGGACCGGTGCAGCTGCTGCGGTTGTTACGCGTGGTCGGGGCCCTACGCCTGGTCCGCGCCGGGCGTATCGTCAAGGCGGCCCGGATCATGCGGGACAGGCTGGGGCTGACAGGCCAGTGGTCGAAGGTGTCGTCCGCGGCCGCGGCACTGCTCGTGGCCGCGTTCGTCGGTGTGGTTCTCGCCGATCCCACGTCGCGCAGTCGAAGGCTGTTGGAGCAGTCGCTGAGTGGCACCAGCCAGGTTGTTCTCAGCCTGCTCGCCGGCGCGGTACTTGCCGTGGCGACCTTCGTGGTGGTGCGCCGTCAGCAGCGGAACCGCTCGGAGTGATGTTGTCCGACCCTCGGCCTGCATGCCGGCGCTGATTGCTATACGAACGGGAAGCGGTGTACCTCCTGGGGCCAGCCCACCGCGACCGCGATCCTGCCGGCCCAGTACCGTGCCTCCGCGTCGTCGGGCACGTCGACGACCGCGAACCCGCCGAGGTGCTCCTTGGTTTCGACGTACGGCCCGTCGGTGAACACGGGCGAGCCGCTGCTCGGGTCGACGCTGCACACGACCGTCGACGCGTCCAGACCGCCATCGCTGAAGACGAAGACACCGGCGGTCTTCATCTCCTGGGTCACGGCCCGACCGGCTACGCCCCTCTCGCGCACCTCCTCCCGTGTGAGGTCCGGGACCCACTCGTCGTTGAAGGCGATCAGGTACAGCGCCATCTCAAGCTCCTCTGGTCACCGGCAGCCCGGACGGCTGCCCTCCCCTTCTCCACGAACACACTTGTGTCGATACGACACCCCGGGAAAGACTGTTTCCATACCTCTTCGCATCAGGTCTGTCTCACACGGCGGGTCTGGCTCAGATCAGCTCGCCGCGCTTCCTGCTCAGGTAGGCGCGTTCGGCTGAGTTCTCGGTGGCGGCGATCGCGGCGTCGTAGGCCTCCTTCGCCTGGGCGCTGCGGCCGAGCCTGCGGAGCAGGTCGGCGCGGGTGGCGTGCCACGCGTGGTAGCCCGTGAGGGGCAGCTCGTCCACCAGCGCGAGGGCGACCTCCGGCCCGTCCAGCTCCGCGACCGCGACCGCGCGGTTGAGGGCGACGATCGGCGACGGGTCGACCTGGGTGAGCTGGTCGTACAGTGCGACGATCTGCGACCAGTCCGTGTCCCGCGCCGTGGGGACGTCGGTGTGGACGGCGTTGATCGCCGCGAGGATCTGGTAGCGGCCGGGCCGGTTGATCGCGAGGCACTCGCGAACCAGATCGTGGCCCTCGGCGATCAGCGCGCGGTCCCAACCCGCACGGTCCTGCTCATCGAGCGGGACCAGCTGCCCATTCCGTAGACGGGCCTCACGCCGGGCCTCGATGAGCAGCAGCAGCCCGAGCAGGCCGGCCACCTCCGGCTCATCGGGAAGCAGCCGCTTGAGGATCCGTGTCAGCCGGATCGCATCGCCAGTGAGCTCGGCGCGAACCGGGTCACCGTCGCCGGTGGCGAGGTAGCCCTCGTTGAAGACGAGGAACAGCACCGCCAGCACGCCGCCGAGCCGCTTGGGGAGATCGGCGGCCTCGGGCACGCGGTAGGGCACCTTCGCCGCCGCGATCTTCTTCTTCGCCCGGGTGATCCGTTGCGCCATCGTGGTCTCGGGCACCAGGAACGCCCGCGCGATCTCGGGCACGGTCAGCCCACCGAGGAGCCGGAGCGTCAGGGCGATCCGCGCCTCCGGTGACAGCGCCGGGTGGCAGCAGGTGAAGATCAGCCGCAACCGGTCGTCCTCGACCGGCCCGGTGGGCTCGTGGGGCGCGTCGTCGTAGTGCATGAGGGCCGCCTGATGCTTGGCGTCGCGCTGCTTCTCACGGCGGATCCGGTCGATCGCACGGTTGCCCGCGGTGGTGGTGAGCCAGCCGCCCGGGTTGGGTGGTACGCCGGACTCCGGCCACTTCTCCAGGGCAGCCACGAGCGCCTCGCCTGCCGCCTCCTCGGCGATGTCGATGTCACCGAAGCGGCGAACGAGAGAGGCGATCAGGCGGCCGTACTCCTCACGGAAGACCCGCTCGACGGCCGCCGTCTCGCCCTGCATCCATCACTCCTCGGTCGGGCCGGTTCAGGCAAGGCCCTCGAACGGACGGACCTCGACCTTGCCCCGGCAGGCCTTGGAGCCTTCGGCTGCGAGCTTGAGCGCCACGTCGAGGTCCGGTGCGTCGATCACCCAGAACCCCCCGATGATCTCCTTGGTCTCCAGGTACGGGCCGTCGGTCATGACGGGCGTGTCGCCCTGGCCGTCGACGACGGTCGCAGTCGAGGCCGGCTGAAGCCCACCTGCGAAGACCCAGTACCCCTCGGCCTGGAGCTTGTCGTTGAAGGCGCCGGTCGCAGCAAACGCCTCCTCCATCTCCTCCTGGGAGCCGTAGCTACCGAACTCGTTCCTCTCGGCCGGGCCGTGCACGGACAGCAGGTAATGCGTCATCACAACTTCTCCTCAGTTCCCCGGCGGTCCCGATGACCGCCTCTCACGCACACCACGAACAGCGTCATCCCGATACGACAACCTCCCACAGAAAACTTGCGCTCGGCATGGCCGCGAGCCGCCAGCTCCGAAGCCGTGAGGGCCGTGGAACGAGGGAAGCCTGCGGCTAACGGATCTGCGAGCCAGAGATGGCGCGCGCGATGACCAGCCGCTGGATCTCCGACGTGCCCTCGAAGATGGTGTACACCTTCGCGTCGCGTGCCATCCGCTCGACCGGGTAGTCACGGGTGAAGCCATTGCCACCGAGGATCTGCATGGCCTGCCCGGTCACCCTCACCGCGGTCTCGCCGGCGAACAGCTTCGACATCGACCCCTCCGCGGCCTCGAAGCGTTGACCCGTCGCCGCCATCCAGGAGGCGCGCCACACCAGCAGCCGGGCCGCGTCGATCGAGGTACGCATGTCTGCGAGCGCGAATGCGATGGCCTGGTTCTCGATGATCGGCCGGCCGAACTGCTCGCGCTGCTTGGCATAGTCGAGGGCGTACTCGTAAGCCGCCCGGGCTATCCCGACCGCCTGCGCTCCGACTCCCGGCCTGGTCCGTTCGAAGGTCGCCATGGATGGCTGCGAGCGATCAGTGTGCGCACCCTCCCGCGCCCTGGCCAGGCGCTCGTCGAGTCGGTCCTTGCCGCCGAGCAAGCAGCGCCCGGGGATGCGGCAGCCGTCGAGGACGACCTCGGCGGTGTGTGAGGCGCGGATGCCGTGTTTCTTGAACTTCTGGCCTTGGCTGAGGCCCGGCGTGCCCGGTGGCACCACGAAGCTCGCCTGGCCCCGCGCGCGCAGATCGGGGTCGACAACTGCGGTGACGACATGCACGTCGGCCAAGCCGCCGTTGGTGGCCCAGGTCTTGGTACCGGTCAGCACCCACTCACCGGAGGTCCCGTCGTACACCGCTCTTGTCCGCATCGCGCCGACGTCGGAGCCGGCGTCGGGCTCGGAGGAGCAGAACGCGCCCAGCTTGGGGTCGCCCGGGCCGCCGAACATCTGGGGCACCCACTCTCCGACCTGCTCGTCCGTGCCGGTGGCCGCCACCGCCGCAGCAGCCAGAGTGGTGCCGACGATCGACAGGCCGATGCCGGCGTCGCCCCAGAACAGCTCCTCCAGCGCCACCGGGAATCCGAGGCCAGTGGGATCAACGCTCTGGGTAGCGACGAAGTCGAGGGAGTACAGCCCGATCTTCGCGGCCTCCTCCAGCATGGGCCACGGGAACTCCTCACGCTCGTCCCACTCCGCGGCGGCCGGGCGGACCACATCGGCGGCGAACGTGCGCACCCAGTACTGGAGTGCGCGGTGGTCGTCGGTCAGCGCGAAGGACGGCCCGGGCTTCTCGTCCATGCCGGAGACACTACTCCCGGACTCGAGCGGGGGCGCGTGCCTTCCGCCGTAACCGGCGCCCAGGCTCGAGGTGGCGGCGCTGTCAGATGTGAGCCGGTCTCCTGGGCCGTCCACCCGTGGCTGGTCAGCCCGCTTGGGCGACCACCGTGGCAGCGACGTCCTCGAGCACCGCGACCGAGCCGGCGTACGGTCCCTCGGGGCGCGGCCAATGGGTGATCACGTCGGTGAAGCCGAGGCCCTCGGCGCGGCCGACCATCTCCTCGAAGACCTCGCGACTGGTGAGGGAGAACTGCGGCGACGAGTCGAGGTTCAAGTAGCGCGGGAACGACGCCGGGTCACGCCCGACGGCGACGAGCGCTTCCACCAGCGTGTGCCGCGCCTCGTCGAGCCCGGCCCACCACTCCTCGACGGTCCCCACTTTCGGGCCGGTGGTGACCCAGGCGTCGCCGGTGCGGGCCGCGAAACGCAGCGACCGGGGACCGTTGGCCGCCACCACCAGAGGTACGTCGCGCAGCGGCGGAAGGGTGCGCGCATTGCGTGCCGAGAACCAGTGGCCATCGGCGTCGACATGGTCCTCGGTCCGCAGCCGCATCAGCAGCTCGACGAACTCCTGGAACCGGTCCACACGCTCCCGGGTGCTCAACCTCGCCCCGCCGAGAATCCCTGAGTCAAGATCGCCGCCCGTGCCCACGCCGAGCAAGAAGCGGCCCCCGGAGATGTCTTCGAGCGACTGCACGTCACGGTGCAGCACGACCGGGTGGCGGAAGTTCGGTGAGGAAACGAAGGTCCCGAGCCCGATCCGTTCGGTGACCAGCGCGGCGGCGGTGAGCGTCGGCATCGTGCCGTACCACGGTGACTCGGGCAGCCCGCTCCACACGAGGTGGTCGTAGGTCCAGGCGTGGTCGAAGCCCATCGCCTCCGCCGCCTTCCACCGCGGCCGCAGCTCGGCCCACGGCAGCTCGGGCAGGATCGTCAGTCCGAAGCGCATGAGGTGACCGTACGCCGCGGTCCCGCCTCACCTGCACAGCCCCGCGCCGCTTGGACGGCCGGAGTGTCCTTTCCGTCGCGCTGGACAACGAGTCAGCCGGCGAGGCGGCTCATTCGTCGGCAGCGGGAAGGTGGCGCGGGTCCCGGCGGAGCGGGTGCTCCTCCGGGATCTCGACCAAGACGATGCGCACCCCATCCGGATCCGCTATCCACATCTCGTCCAGGCCCCACACCTCGCGCCGCGGCTCCCTCAGAACCCTCACCCCGGCGCTCAACAGGCGTCGGTGCTCGGCTCCGATGTCCCGGACCTGCAACCACAGCGCGATCGCATCCCCCGGTGGGTCAGTCGTCCGACCACTGACCTCGAGGAGGCCGTTACCCATGAAGAACACGATGCCGGGCGCGTCATCGTCGCCGAACTCCCGGTAGATCGCCAGCCCCAGTGTGTCTCGATAGAACCGGTGACTCCGGTGGAGCTGTGTCGGACGCAGCAGGATGCGGCTGCCGAGGATCTCCATGCCAACCATCATCCACTGCCCCTGGCGCTAGACCGCTGTCGGCATTCCTTCAGCCAGAACGCAGAACTCGTCACCTTCGGGGTCTGCCAGGACGACCCATCGCTGAACTTACTGGTGTGTCCTCATTCGGGACTCACCGGCTTCCCTTGACCGCCAGACCCGGGTGGGCGGTGGTTCTTGGTTACCGTCCACGCACGGGAAAATGAGCGGCGCATCGACGTCGTTCCTGCTGCAATGTGGCGCATGACCCTCACGCTCGATCTGCCCGCCGGCCTCACGGCTCGGCCACTCACACCGGCGGACTCCGCTGCCGTCACGGCCGTCATGGCGGCTCAGGAACTGGCCGACGTCGGCGAGGTCGTCATCGAGGAGGCGGACATCATCGCTGACTGGCAGCGGCCGGGATACGACGTGTCGGAGGGCACCGTCGGCATATGTGACGGCGACCGACTGGTGGCCTACGCCGAGGTGGCGTACGGCGATCGCGGTGATGCCGCGGTACACCCCGACTACCGTGGTCGCGGCATCGGTTCGTGGCTGGCCGGCTGGATGCAACGCAAGGCTAGGGAGAAGGGCTGCACCGTGATCGGCATGCCCGTCCCCCAGGGTTCACCGGGCGACCGACTGCTGGAGTCGCTGGGCTACCGCGTGCGGTGGACCAGCTGGGTGCTGCAGCTGCCCGAGGGAGCAACAGTCCCCGATCGCCCGCTGCCCGAGGGGTACACCGCTCGGGCTGCGACCGAGGCCGAATGGCGGTCCGCCTTCACCGTCACCGAGAACGCCTTCTTGGAGTGGTCGCAGCGAGAGCGGGACACGTTCGAGATCTGGCAGTCCCAAGTCGTGCGGCGTCCTGGCTTCGAGTCGTGGCACCTGCGGGTCGTCACCGATCCAGGGGGCGATGTGGTGGCGACGGCATTGCTGCAGCTGCACGATGACCAGGCCTACATCGCACGGCTGGCCACCCGGGCCGACCAGCGCGGCCGCGGACTGGCCCAGGCGCTGCTCGTGGACGCTTTCGCCGAAGCCAGGCAGCACGGTGCCACCCGTTTCGAGCTGTCCACCGATTCCCGCACCGGCGCACTCAGCCTCTACCAGAAGGTGGGCATGCGGGTGACCTCCGCCTGGGTCAACAGGGCAATCGCCCTCTGAGTCCGGCGGCACCCGCTGCGGTTGGGCAGATGCGTCTGTCCGACGGCGCGTGACGCCCAGTCGGCTATCACGCTCGTTGAGCCACGAACACTGCCCAGGTTCAGACCCACTGGCGTCACAGGGCGGCCTCCAGGGAGGCCCCGACCCGATAGAGGCGGTCGTCCGCGCCGTCCGGCGCCATCAGCTGCACACCAACGGGGAGGCCCTTGCCGAGCCCGGCGGGTACCGAGATGGCAGGAACGGACGCGAGGTTGGCCTCGACGGTCCACCAGTCGGTACGCGGTCGGGCCAGCGGGTCGGCCATGCCGGAGCGGCCGATCAGCGGCGCCGTCAGGGGGACCGTCGGGCTGACCAGGACGTCACACTGCCGGAACGCCGCAGTCACGTCGGCCCGGATCTGCTCCCTGACGGCAAGTGCCTCGTCGTGCTCCCGGCTGCCCACCAGCGTTCGTCCGAGCTGGAGCCGGCTTGCCGCCTCGACGCCGAGCGGTCCCAGAGCGGCGTGGGTCTCGAGGACCGGCAGGGCCTCGACACAGGTGATGGTGACGTAGACGTCGAGGAGGTCGCCGAAGCGTGGCACCGAGATGGGCACCGCGGTGGCGCCGAGCTCGACAGCCGCCATCCGGGCGGCCTCGAATCGCTCCAGCACCTCGGGGGCGTTGCGGTGCCCGGACATCGGGACCACGACCCCGATCGTGACGCCTTCGAGGCGCTCGAGCGATCCCACCTCGGCTGCGCTGACCAGCCCGTCCCGTTCCGCGATGACCTCGTGCAGCAGGGCCGCCTCGGCCACCGTGGGCGCGAGCGGTCCCACCCGGTCGAAGGTCGGCGCGAAGTCGACGACGTCGTCGACGGGCACGGTGCCGTGGGACGGAGCCACGCCCACCACCCCGCACATCGAGGCGGGCTCCCGGATCGACCCGCCGGTGTCCGTGCCCAGCGCCAGCACGTCGTACGCCGCCACCGCAGCGGCGGAGCCCCCGGAGGAGCCTCCCGCGGTCCGTGTCGGGTCACACGGGTTCCTGGTCGGACCCCACACGGAGGTCTCCGTCGAGGCCCCCATCGCCAGCTCGTCGAGGTTCGTGGTGCCGATGACCACACCACCCGCTGCGCGCAGTCGACGGACCACCTCGGCGTCCCCGGTGCTCGGCGGCAGCGCACGGCGGGTGGCCGAGCCGCAGGCCCAGGGGGCGCCACGGACTGCGATGTTGTCCTTCACTGCCACCCATCGGCCGGCCAGCCGCCCATCGGCCACCGGGCCCGCAGCCAGTGCGGCATGGTCGACGTGGACGAACGCGTTGACCTCCGACTCGCGGGGAAACGGCCCGGCCCCGCTGGACTCCCCCATCAGGTCACTCGGTCGCGAACCGACCGAGCAGGGACGCCGGCACGCCCTCCAGCTTCTCGGCGAACATGCGCTGGTAGGCGAGCTCCTCCCGGCTTCGGGGGGCGGGGAGCGAGCCCACCCGTTGCTCGCGCCAGTCGGTCTCGGGGACCAGCTCGTCGACCCGCCCGGACATCACGTCGGCAGTCCCGCTGCCCTCGCCGAACTGCTCTTTCGGCCGCCACAGCAGGTCGTCCGGCAGCCAGCCGGCGAACGCCTCTCGCAGCAGCGCCTTCTCCTCGCCGTGCACGCCCGGGAGCAGCCACTCGACGGGCATCCGGGCCGCGAGGTTGACCACGTCGCGGTCGAGGAACGGCACCCGGGCCTCGAGCCCGTGGGCCATCGTGACGCGATCGCAGCGCTGCAGGTTGAGGTGGTGGAGAGAGGAGACGTTGCGGACCAGCTCGGCGCGCAGGTTCGCCTCCGGAAGGTCCCGGTAGTGGTCGTACCCGGCGAACAGCTCGTCGGCGCCCTCACCGGTGAGCACCACCTTCACCGTGCGCGCCGCATCTTCGGCGAGGAGGTAGTTCGGGACGGCGCTCCGCACGAGCGAGGGCTCGTAGGACTCGATGCTCGCCACGACCTCCGGCAGGACGTCGACCACCTCGTCGGCGTCGTAGACGCGTTCGTGATGGACCAGTCCGAGGTGTTCGGCCACCCGCCGGGCGGCGGCGAGGTCGCTCGAGTCGGCCGTCCCCGCGGCGAAGGAGTGGACCGGACCGTGCGCATCGCCGCGGTAGCGGGCCATGATCGCGGCGACCAGGCTGGAGTCCAACCCGCCGGACAGGAAGACGCCGATCGGCACGTCGGCCATCATCCGGCGACGCACGGCGGTGACCAGGGTCTCTCGGAGCATGCCGACGGCCTGCTCGCGGTCGGTGAGCTCGGGCCCGGCCACGTGCAGCGCGCGGAAGGGATGGAGGTCGCCGTCCGACGTCCAGCGGTGGCCGGGCGGGAACGCCTCCACGAGGGCGCGATGCTCCGGGTCGAACGCCCGGATCTCGGACGCGAACAGGGTGGCCTCACCGATACGTGCCCAGTAGAGCGGCTTCACGCCCACGGGGTCACGAGCAACCACCAGCCGTCCGTGCTCGTCGGCGACAGCGAAGGCGAACATGCCGCGCAGGTCGCCGAGGGCCTCCGGGTCGTCGACGATGGCGGCAGCGAGCGCGGCCTCGGAGTCCGAGTCGGTGCGGAAGTGGCGGGCAGATGCCTCACGCAGCTCGGCGTGGTTGTAGATCTCGCCGTTCACGACCGCCCAGTGACCCTCGCCCGAGGGCAGCGGCTGAGCGCCGGCGTCGAGGTCGACGATGGAGAGCCGCACGTGGCCCAGCCAGGTCGAACCCACCAAACGCGACCCGCTGCCGTCGGGCCCGCGATGCGAGATCCGCTCGAGCATCCGATGGCCGAGGTCGGCATCGGGACCGTTCGGGTCGTGAACAACTACGATGCCGCACATACGTCAAGTCTAGGTCTGCCAGCGAAACCACGGGCCGAGGAACCTGCACAGGATCTTCACACGTTCTCGGCGACCTCTGGTCCGCCGCGCTTCTAGGCTCATGCGCATGGACATGGGGGCATCGCGCATTCTGGTCGTCGAGGACGAGCGCATCATCAACCAGTCGGTCACGGATCGACTTGTCGCGGAGGGCTTCGACGTCCGCCAGGAGTACGACGGCCCGACTGCCGTCGCGACCGCGGCGGCGTGGGACCCCGACGTGGTGGTCCTCGACGTGATGCTCCCCGGCTTCGACGGCCACGAGGTGTGCCGCCGGGTGCAGGCCGAGCGGCCCGTGCCCGTGCTGATGCTCACCGCCCGTGACGACGAGACCGACGTGCTGGTGGGGCTCGGAGTCGGCGCCGACGACTACCTGACGAAGCCGTTCAGCATGCGGGAGCTCGTGGCGCGGGTGCGCGCGCTCCTGCGGCGGGTCGACCGCGCGGCTGCCCTGGCCGCGGCCGGGCCGGCGGAGCTGTCCGTCGGGCCGTTGCACATCGATCGCGCCCGGCGGCAGGTCCGCCTCGACGGGACGCTCGTCCACCTCACCCCGACCGAGTTCGACCTGCTGGCCTGTCTCGCCGCCGAGCCCGGCACCGTCCTCACCCGCGAACGGCTTCTGGCCGACGTCTGGGACTGGCCCGACGCCGCGGGGACCCGGACCGTGGACAGCCACGTCCGGTCACTGAGGGGCAAGCTCGGCGCGGACGTGGTGCGGACCGTGCACGGCGTCGGCTACGCCCTGGAGGTGACGCCGTGAGGCCCTTGGACCCGGTCCGGTCGATCAAGACGAAGCTCGGCGTGCTCGTGGCCGTGACCATCGCCGTGGCCTCCGTGCTCACCAACACCGGGGCCCGGCTGGGCCTCGACCCCCTGGTGACCATTCCCGCGACCGTGGCCGTCGCGCTACTCGTCACCCAGGTGCTCGCCCGCGGCATGACCTCACCGCTGCGGGAGATGACGGCCGCGGCCACGGCGATGTCGACCGGCGACTACACGCGGCGGGTCACCGCCACCTCGCGCGACGAGGTCGGCGAGCTCGCGCGCGCCTTCAACAGGATGGCCACCGACCTCGAGGCCGTCGACCGGCAGCGCCGCGACCTCGTCGCGAACGTCTCCCACGAGCTCCGCACCCCGGTCGCGGCGCTGCGTGCCCTCCTGGAGAACCTGGCCGACGGCGTCGTCCGGCCGGATCCGGACCAGCTGCGGGCTGCCCTCGACCAGACCGAGCGCCTCGGCCACCTCGTCTCGGACCTCCTCGACCTGTCCCGGATCGACGCCGGCATCAGCACCCTCGACGCCCAGCCGGTGCAGGTCGGGCAGCTCTTGCAGGAGGCCGTGCGCGAGGCAGAGCTGGCCGGGCGGACGGTCCGCTTCGAGGTCTCCGTCGAGCCGCCCGACCTCGTCGTCCACGCAGACCGGGCGCGCTTGCACCAGCTCGTGGCGAACCTCCTCGACAACGCCTCCCGGCACAGCCCCGCCCAGGGCACGGTGCGTGTGCAGGCGCAGCGCGACCGTCGCGGGATGCTGCTCGACGTCTCCGACGAGGGTCCGGGTATCGACCCCGCTCAGCGGACCGCCGTCTTCGAACGCTTCACCACCGGCACCGGCGCCGGCCAGCACGACGGCGGCACCGGCCTGGGCCTGGCGATCGCCCGCTGGGTCACCGACCTCCACGGCGGCTCCATCGAGGTCGCCGACACCGCGACCGGCTGCCGCATCCGCGCCTGCCTCCCGGAAGGAACCCCAGCGTGACCAGTCCCGCCGTCCCTACCGGAGTCCTGCCCCAGCGGCAGCGGCCCCTCCTCGACGCCGTGTTCGGCGACCTGTGGCCCGAGACCTCTGTCCCGGCGCGTCCCCGGCTCGTCGCCGCCGCGGCCGCCGTCGGTGTGCTCGCGGCGATCGTGACCCCCGGCCGGGACTGGGGCGTAGGCACCTTCATCGTCCTCGCGACGGTCTGCGGCGTCGTCGCCGTCGCCGACACACGGCTGCGGACGCCGTACCACCTGACCGCGGGCGCCCTGTCGCTGCTGCTGATGTCCCCGCTGTTCGTGCTGGACGCGGACTGGATCGTGGTGCTCTGCCTGGCGGCCGCGTTCGCCGTGGGCTCCTCCGCACTGACCGACGGGCGCTCTGCCGCCGCTCTGGCCGCCTCGATGGCGGCCGTGCCGCTGGCCGGGTTGCGCGGGCTCCCGTGGCTCGGGAGGACGCTCACCGCCGCACCGGGATCGCGGACCTGGGCCCCGGTGCTCCGCACCATCGCGCTCTCCGTGCTCGCCGTCGTCGTGTTCGGCGCCCTCTTCGCCTCCGCCGACGCGATCTTCGCCCGGTGGGCCGACGCTCTCGTGCCCGACCTGACTCTCGACTCGCTGGCCGAACGCGCGTTCGTCTGGTTCGGGATCGGCGGGCTGACGCTGGCCGGGGTGTACGTCGCCCTCAACCCGCCCCGGGTCGAGAAGCTCGCCCTGCCTCAGGGCACGCCGGTGGCCCGGCGGTTCGAGTGGCTCGTGCCGGTGTCCCTGGTCGTCGCGGTGCTCGCCGTCTTCGTTGCCGCGCAGCTGACGGTGATGTTCGGAGGTCACGAGTACCTGCGTCGTACGACCGGCCTCACCTATGCCGCCTACGTGCACGAGGGGTTCGCCCAGCTCACGGTCGCGACCGTCCTGACCCTCGGCGTGGTCGCCCTGGCCGTACGCAAGGCCTCGAGAACCGAGCCGAGGGACAGAGCGCTCCTGCGGGCGGTTCTCGGCGCGCTCTGCCTGCTCACGCTCGTGGTCGTGGCCTCTGCGCTCTACCGGATGCACGTCTACGAGGAGGCCTACGGCTTCACCCGGCTGCGGCTCCTGGTGTCGTTCTTCGAGGGCTGGCTGGGCCTGGTCGTCCTGCTCGTCATGGTGGCGGGCATCCGGCTCGTCGGCACCTGGATCCCGCGCGCCGCCCTGCTCACCGGCGCCGCAGCACTGCTCGCACTCGCCGCGCTCAATCCTGACGCCTACGTCGCCGAGCGCAACATCGAGCGCTACTCAACCACCCAGCGGGTCGACTGGTACTACCTCTCCGGCCTGTCCGCCGACGCTGCCCCGGTGCTCGCGGGCCTTCCCGCTCACCTGCGCGACTGTGTCGTCCTCGCGAGCGCCGGCACCGGCGACTGGCTCGAGTGGAACCTCGGCCGTGCGCGGGCCCGCCACGTGGTCGGCACCCTGCCCGCCGGGCGTCCCGACGGCAGGGGGGACTGCGAGGCGAGGCCGTGAACCTCGGGTCAGGGCCAGTCGCGTTCGTCGACGAGGAGCCCTTCGTCGACGGCGTCCACCAGCTCGACCTCGGGCCGCACGCGGAGTGCGGCGCGGGTCTGCTCCACAGCAGCCTCGACGAGCGCACCACGATCGGCACCGGACGAGGCCACGAGCTCCAGACGCAGCCAGTCCTTGTCGCCCTCGCGTCCCACGACGAATCGCCCGGACTCGGCGCCCGCACCGCGCAGCGCACCCAGCACCTGCCCCGCTTGGTGGGGGTGCACGAACATGCCCCGGACCTTCACCGCGGCTCCGACGCGTCCCAGGACCCCCGCCAGCCTGAGCTCACCACCGGCACCGGTCGTCCAGCGGGAGACGTCGCCGGTGCCGAAGCGCACCAGGGGGTACTCCTCGTGCAGCACCGACACCACGACCTCACCCGGCTCACCTGCCTCGACCGGTCGCCCCGTCCCGGGGTCGCAGATCTGCACGAAGATCCCTTCGGGCACCCGAAGACCACTGCCGGCACCCGTCTCGTAGCCGATGAGGCCGGCCTCCGCGGTGCCGTAGGACATGAGGACCGTCGGCACCCGCTTGGTCAGCTGGTCTCGGAGCGGGTCCGGCAGCGGCTCGGCCGTCACGAGCGCCTTGGCGACCCGCCAGCCTTGCTGGGGCAGACCAAGTGCGTCGTACTTCTCCCCCAGGGAGGCCAGATAGCTGGGCAGACCGATGTAGGCGGTGACACCGAGGTCGGCGATCACCTGCGCCTGGACGTCCGCGCCACCGACACCGCCGGGGACCACGGTCGCGCCGACGGCACGACAACCCTCGTCGAACATCGCACCGGCCGGCGAGAGGTGGTAGCTGAAGCAGTTCAGCACCACGTCGCCCGCCCCGATGCCGCAGGCCTCGAGCGCAGGCGCCCACCGCCACGGGTCCGCTCCGTCCAGCTGCGGCTCGTAGATGGGCCCCGGGGAGGCGAACAACCGTACGACGGCAGCCCCATCGAGCAGCAGACCGCCCAGCGGCGGGTGCTCGCGCTGGAGCGCTGGCAGCTCATCCTTGGTGAGCACCGGGAGCTCGTCGAGCCGGCGCAGGTCGGCGTCCGCGGCGGACAGGCCCGCCTCCGCCAGCCGACGGTCGAGGCTGTCCGCCCGACCGGCAGCCGACCGCAGCACCTCCAGGACCCGAGGACCCGTCTGCGCCCGGTACTCCTCGAGAGCTGCTTGCACTGTCATGGCGTGTCCTCGTTCCTAGAGCCAGCGCTTGCGACGCTTGTAGTGCTTGACGTTCCGGTAGCTCTTCTGCCCGCTCTCCCCGAGGCCCAGGTAGAACTCCTTGACGTCCGGGTTCTCGGTGAGCTCGGCAGCGGGACCCTCGAGCACGATCCGTCCTTGCTCCAGGATGTAGCCGTGGTCGGCCACCTCGAGCGCGCGACGGGCGTTCTGTTCGATGACCAGCACCGTGATGCCCTGTTCCTCGTTGAGGTTCTTGATGTAGCCGAAGATCTCCTGGACCAGGAGCGGCGCGAGGCCCAGCGACGGCTCGTCCAGCATGAGCAGACGCGGCCTCGCCATCATCGCGCGCCCGATTGCCAGCATCTGCTGCTCACCGCCCGAGAGATACCCGGCGACGCGGTTGCGCATGTCCGAGAGCCTCGGGAAGTAGGTGTAGACGAGCTCGTAGTCCTCGGACTGTGCGCCACCTCGCGAGTAGGCACCGGCAGTCAGGTTCTCGTGCACGGTCAGGTGCTCGAAGACGTGTCGGCCCTCCATGCAGAGGGACAGCCCCGTCTTCACCCGCTCGGCGGCATCCATCCGTGTGATGTCCCGGCCGTCGAAGGTGATCGAACCGTCGGTGATCTCCCCGCGCTCGCTGGGCAGGAGACCGGAGATCGCCTTCAGCGTCGTGGACTTGCCGGCACCGTTGGAACCGAGCAGGGCCACGATCTTGCCCTCCGGCACCTCGAGCGAGAGACCTCGAAGCACGAGGATCACCTCGTCGTAGATCACCTCGACGTTGTTGACGGTGAGCAGCCCGGAGGCGGTGGCGCCCGGCTTGCCTCCGGGCGCCACCGGCTGCTGAACCGAAGAGGTCATTCCGGGGTCACGCCGGTCTCGAGCGGCTGCATCTCGCCGCCCTCGGCGACGTAGATGCCCGAGCCAGTGGAGCCGCGGTGCGAGTCCGCCGAGAACTCGACCTCTCCGGTACCCACGACACCGCCCGTGTCGATCGCGCCCATGCTCTCCAGCGCCTCCTTGATCGCAGGACCGCTCAGGTCGCCACCGTCCTCGAGCGCTGCCTTGATCCCCTCGGCCATCACGTGCATGGTGTACCAGCCCTGGGCGTAGTGCAGGCCCTCGTCCTCGAGCGAGGAGCCCTCGCCCTCGAGGTACTCCTGGATCTGCTCGTGACCCGGCTGGTCGGCCGTGATCGGCGCGAACGGCTGCACGAGGATGTGGCCCTCCGCCGCCGGCCCGGCAGTGTCGATGAACAGCTCGTCAGCACACCAGTTGAGACAGACGATCTTGGCGTCGAGGTTCTGTGCCTGGAGGTCCTTGGCCACCTGGGCCGCCGGGCTCGAGACGTTCTGGATCACGATGTACTTGGCGCCCTGCTGCTTGGCCTGGGAGAGCAGCCCGACGTAGTTGGCGCTGCCCGCGGGCATGGCGTACGCCTTCATGTTCATCGACAGGCTCTGCTCACTGATCCAGTTCTGGCCGTCCTCGAGCGGCGCGAGCCCGAACGGTGAGTCGTTGTGGAAGAAGGCCACCTCGGTCTGGCCACCTGCGTCCTCGGCGATCCAGTTCAGCGCAACGCGCATCTGGTCGGAGTAGGTCGGGGCGACGACGAAGTTGTAGGGGGCCTCCGCCGGGTCGGTGAGCACCTCCGCGTACGACGCCGACATGAAGGGCAGCTCGTCGGCGGAGACCTTGTTCATCAGGGCCTCGGAGTCGCCGGTTCCCCAGCCCTGGATCGCCACGGCGCCCTCGTTGATGTACTGCTTGTACAGGCGCTCAGCCGTCGGAACGTCGTAGGCGTAGTCGTTTGCCATCGGCTCGATCTCGCGGCCCTCGATGCCGCCTTCGCCGTTGATCCAGTCGATGTAGCCCATCATCCCCTCGTGGTACGGGGTCCCGACGTCGCCGGTGGCACCGGTGAGGTCGGCGATGATGCCGATCGGGATCGGTCCGCCCTCCTCACCGCCGTCTCCGCTTCCGCCACCACCACCGGGGGCACAGGCGGCGAGCGAGAGTGACGACACAGCCGCGATCGCGACCGCCCAGCGTGTCTTGAACATGATGCTTCTCCTTGTTAGTAGCGGAACGGCCAGAACCGGATGTAGTCCTTCATGCGTTGCCAGATGCGGTCGAGACCGCGTGGTTCGAAGAGGAGGAACAGGATGATGACGAGACCGAACACCGCGTTCTCGATGGCGGGGATCCGGCTCACCAGCCATGGCATGGTGTCCCCCAGCCTCGGCAGGGTCTCGTTGAGGAACACCGGCACGAGCATCATGAAGAAGGCGCCGTAGACCGAGCCGGCGATGCTGCCGAGACCACCGACGATGATCATCGCGAGGTAGAGGATGGAGACCTCGAGCGTGAACGACTCCCAGGTGACGGTCTCGGTGTAGTGCGCCATGAGCGCTCCCGCGAAGCCGACGAACCCCGACGACACGGCGAACGCGGTGACCTTGGCCCGGGTCAGGTTGACGCCGATGGCACTCGCGGCGATGTCCTGGTCACGGACCGCCATGAACGAGCGTCCCAGGCCGGTCCGGAAGAGGTTCCTGGCCGCGACGACGGAGAGCACGGCGCAGACGAGCAGGATCCAGTACCACTGCCACTCGAAGTACTCCCGGGTGATCTCGAACCCGCCGACGTGGAGCCGGTCGACGGACAGCGGTGCCGTGCCGTCGCGAAGGAAAGACCACCGGCGCGCGATGAAGACGATGATCTCCTGGCTGGCCAGCGTCGCGATCGCCAGGTACAGGCCCTTGAGCCGCAGGGCCGGGAGGCCGAACAGCGCCCCCGCCCCCGCCGTGACGAACACGGCACAGGCGATGCTGACCGGCGCGGGCAGGTCCGCCCGCTGGTAGAGCAGCGCCGACGTGAACGCCCCCACCGCCAGGAAGCCGCCCTGGCCGAGGGAGATCTGACCGGTGAAGCCGACCAGGATGTTGAGACCCACGGCGCCGATGACTGCGATGAGGATGGTGTTCAGGATCGACAGCCAGTAGTTGTCGATCATGTAGGGCACGGCGATCATCCCGGCCACCACGAGGAGGAGGCGGGCGTACTCGGCACGGGTGTGCCGGAGTGCGAGGTCCTTGGGGTAGCTGCGCTGGTAGATACCGGTTGCTGTCGCGGCCATGAGTCAGACCCTCTCGATGCGGGTCTCGCCGAAGAGACCGTAGGGGCGGACCAGCAGGATCGCGACCAGGAGCACGTAGGGGGCGATCTGCGCCCACCCGGGCTCGGGCGCGTAGCCGCTGACGTACTGGTAGGTGAGGCCGATGGTCAGGCCGCCGACGATGGTTCCGGGCACCGAGTCCAGCCCCCCGAGGATGACGACCGGGAAGACGAAGAGGCCGAAGGTGGCCAGGCGTCCGCTCACCTCGGTGACGTCGCCGAGGAGGACACCGCCGACCAGGGCGCTGACCGCGGCCAGGGCCCAGGACATCGCGAACACCCGCCGCACGGAGATGCCCATCGTGAGAGCTGCCTGCTGGTCGTCGGCGACGGCTCGCATCGCGATGCCGTGACGGCTTCGCCGGAAGAACACCGTGAACGCGATCAGGACCACAGCGGCGATCAGGATCACGAGGAGCCGGTTGAGGGGCACCGAGGTGCCCGGCAGCAGCTCGATCGGCGATCGCGGCAGCAACGCCGGCTGCGGGACCGGCCGGGTCCCGAAGATCATCTGCACGACGGCTCGCAGCAGCGCGGCGAGGCCGATGGTCACCATGATCACGCTGATCGCGCTCTCGCCGATGAGCGGCCGCAGGATCAGCCGTTCGATGACGACGCCGAGGATCACGGCGAAGACCACGCCCACCAGCACCGCGGCCCCCAGAGGCAGCCGGAAGACCACGAAGGCGGCGTACACGGTGTAGGCGCCGACCAGGAGGAACTCGCCCTGGGCGAAGTTGATCACTCCGGTCGCCTTGTAGATCAGCACGAAGCCGAGCGCAGCGAGGGCGAGGATCGCGCCGTCGGAGAGCCCGTAGACGGTGAGGTTGAGGAAGGTGTTCACCGGCGACCGCTCCAGACAGGACGCTGCTTCTTGTGCTTGGGCGGCACGTATCCCTCCATGTCGCGGATCTTGAGGTTGATGGTGCGCTTCACCGAGGTGCCGTCCTGGTAGGTCACCGTGTTCGTGATGCTGACGGAGTCCTCTGCCCGCTCGAGGGCGGAGATGAGGTCGGCGTACCTCTCCGCGATGACGTTGCGCCGCACCTTGCGGGTGCGGGTGATCTCGTCGTCGTCGGGGTCGAGCTGCTTGAAGAGCAGGAGGAAGCGACGCACCTTGATGCTGTCCGGGAGGTCGGTGTTCGCCCGGTGCACCTCATCGGTGATCAGCTCGTACACCTCAGGCTTCTGCGCCAGGTCGGTGTAGGTGGTGTAGGTCAGATGCTCGTTCTCCGCCCAGGACCCGACCGTCATCGCGTCGATCGTGATCATGGCCGTGATCTCGTCGGTCCCGAAGACGACCGCCTCCTCGACGTACGGCGAGAACTTCAGCTTGTTCTCGATGAACGCGCTCGAGAACCGGGTGCCGTCGGAGGAGGTCAGGACGTCCTTGGCACGGTCGATGACGACGAGGTGTCCCTCGTCGATGTAGCCGGCGTCGCCGGTGTGGAGCCACCTGTCGTCGTCGATCGCCTCGGTGGTGGCCGCCTCGTTCCCGACGTACCCCACGAACACCGACGGCGAGCGAAGCAGGATCTCGCCGTCCTCGCTGATCTTGAGCTCGGTCTGAGGGATCGGCACACCGACGGTGTGGAACCGGACGTCGTCGTCGTGGTGCACGACCGCGATGCCACAGATCTCGGTCTGGCCGTAGATCTGCTTGAGGTTCACTCCGATCGCGTGGAAGAACCGGAAGACATCGGGCCCGAGCGGGGCGCCGCCGGTGTAGCACCGACGAATCCGGGTGAGCCCGAGCTGGTCGCGCACAGGGCGAAGCGCCACCCAGTCGGCGATCGTGGCCAGCACGCGTGAGCCGAGTCCCACCCGCTTGCCACGCACCCGTTGCTCGGCCACGCGGTCACCGATGTCGTAGCCGATGCCGAAGACCTTGCGCTTGAACCAGCCGGACTCGTCGATGCGCACCTGCACCTCCGAGAGCATCGACTCCCAGATCCGCGGCGGGCTGAACATCACGTGCGGACCGATCTCGCGCATGTCGCTGCGCTGGGTGGATGCGTCCTCGGGGAACGACAGCGTCATTCCCCGTGACAGCCCGCACGCCACGGCGATCATCTGCTCCCCGATCCACGCCAGCGGCAGGAAGGAGACGAACCGGTCCTTCGGGCCGAGCGGGTCGATCGAGGTGAGGTTGTCGGCCATCGACAGCAGGTTGCGGTGGGTCAGCTGTCCGAGCTTCGGGCGTGACGTGGTGCCGGAGGTCGTGCAGACCACGGCGATGTCGTCGGCGGCGCCCTTCGCGACCTCGTCCTCGAACCAGCCCGCCCGGCCCTTCCCCCACTCACGGCCGCGCTCCTCGATGGCGCCGAACTCCTGCAGCCACGGCTCGGTGTAGGTCTCGAGGCCGTGCGGGTCGTAGAAGACCAACGTCTCCAGGTTCGGGACGGCGGGCTTGACCCGGATCAGCTTGTCGACCTGCTCCTGGTCCTCGGCGACCACGACCTTGGCGTCGGCGACCGTGAGGATGTGCACGATCTCCTCGTCGAGGCTGGTCGGGTAGATGCCCACGACCGCCGCGCCGATCGACTGCGCGGCGACCTCGGCGATCAGCCACTCCGGCCGGTTGTCCCCGAGGACGGCGACGATGTCACCGCGCGTGACGCCCAAGGACGCCAGGCCGTGCCCGAAGTCGCGCACCCGGTCGGCGTACTCCTGCCACGTGATCGGCTGCCAGATGCCGTAGAGCTTCTCCTGCAGTGCCACGTCCTTGGGCCGCTCGGCAGCCCTCTGGGCGAGCAGCCGGGGAAAGGTCGCGTCCGCGGTGTCCTGACCGCTGCCGGACTGGGGGCGGACACCGGTCAGCACGTCGCTCATTCGTCACCGCCCAGGTAGGCCTCGATCACGGCTTCGTCGCGTCGTACCTCCTCGGGGGTCCCGTCACCGATCACCTTCCCGAAGTCGAGCACCGTGACGCGGTTCGAGATGTCCATGACCACCCCCATGTCGTGCTCGATGAGCATCACCGTGACGCCCCGGAGCTCGTGCACGTCGAGGATGTACCGGGCCATGTCCTCCTTCTCCTCGGCGTTCATGCCGGCCATCGGCTCATCGAGCAGCAGCAGGGCCGGCTGGACGCAGAGCGCGCGGCCGAGCTCGACGCGCTTCTGGATGCCGTAGGCGAGCGACCCGACGTGGTGGTTGCGGTAGGCCTGGAGCTGGAGCAGGTCGATGACCTCCTCGACGAACTCCCGGTGCCGCACCTCCTGGTTGCGGGCCGGGCCGAACCACATCATCGACGTCAACAGGCGGTGGTTCATGTGCACGTGTCGGCCGAGCATGAGGTTCTCCAGCACCGTGAGGTGGCCGAAGAGCTCGATGTTCTGGAAGGACCGTGCCACGCCGAGCCGGGCGATGCGGTGGGGCTTGGACCGGGCGAGGTCGTGGGAGGCCTGCGCACCCTGTTCGTCCCTGGTGTGCAGGAGAACCTGACCCTGCTGGGGCCGGTACAGACCGCTCGCGCAGTTCAGCAGGCTCGACTTCCCGGCGCCGTTCGGCCCGATGACCGCGTGCACGTGCCCCTGCGTGACCGTGAAGGACACGTCACTGAGCGCCTTGATGCCGCCGAAGCGCAGCGAGACGTCACGGACCTCCAACAGCGGATCCCCCGGGGGAACACGGCTGGAGTTCAGCGGGAAGCGGTAGGCCCGGGTCAACACCCTGGGTACCTCCTGAGTGTGAGGCAGCACACAACTTGGTCTGCGCCGCACCATACTTTTTCACTATGCGGAAAGGCAAGCATCTATCTGAAATCAGTGTCCGGTGTTAGGATCCCGGCGTGCTTCATCCGGAAGCCAGTTGACATTGCTCCGGGTGCTTCGCCTCCTCCGGTCTCGCTCGGAGCTACGTCGTGGCCCCCGATCTTCCAAGGGGGTCCCGTGACCGAGGCCGGCGAACCGCGAGGCGGGCTCGGCACCGTGCGCAACGCGGTCCTGCTGCTCGACTTGCTGACCGACGGGCCGGCCTACCAGACCCTGACCGGACTGGCCGAGAAGTCGGACCTGTCCATCCCGACGGTGCACCGCCTGCTGCGCTCGCTCGTGCTCGCCGACCTCGTCGAGCAGGACCCCAAGACCTCTCGCTACAGTCTCGGCCCCGAGGTCGCCCGCCTCTCGCAGCGCTACCTCGGCCGGCTGCCGATCCTCGGCGCCCTCTCCCCCTACCTGGTCTCCCTGCGCGACACCCTGGAGTCGACCATCCACGTCGCCGTCCTGGTGCGCGAGTCGGTGGTGTACGTCGATCGCGTCGACGCCGCTGACGGAGGCCCCTACCGCGACAGCCACCGGGTCGGGGACGCCCTCGCGACGCCGTCGGGGCGCCTCCTCGCCGCACGCGCCCCCGACGAGGTGTGGCAGCGCTGCCTCGAGTCCTACCCCGGCCGTCTCGACGGCTCGCCCGAGGAGCTGCGCTCGCACTGGGCGAAGACCGCGCACCTGGTCTCCCCCGACCTCGGCATGGGCGCCACCGGCGAGGTGGCCGTTCCGGTGACCGACGCCTCCGGCGCCCTGCTCGCCGCCCTCTCGGCCTCCGTCACAGCAGTCACCGACCCCGCGCGCGTCGAGGAGATGGCATCCCACCTCGGTCGAGCCGCCACGGCTGCGGGAAGGACGCTGGGCAATGCGTGAGGTGAACAGCGCGGACCTCGACCCCTACCTCTCCCGCTGGGACTCCGTGGCCCGCACGCTCACGTGGACCGAGCCCTACACCGAGGTCTTCGCCTCTCGTCCGCCCTACGACGATTGGTTCGTCGGCGGCCGTCTCAACCTCACCGTGAACTGCCTGGACCGTCACCTCGAGTCCTCCGCCGAGCAGGTCGCGGTCCACTGGGAGGGCGAGCCGAGCGACCGGCGGGACCTGACCTACGGCGACCTGCACCGCGAGACGGTCCTCCTGGCCGCTGCCCTGCGAGGCATGGGCGTCTCGCGCGGCGACCGGGTGGCCCTCCACCTAGGGTGGCTGCCCGAGACGGTGGTGGCGATGCTGGCCTGCGCCCGCATCGGCGCGGAGTGCACCGTGATCCCGGTGGCGCTCCCCGTCGAGGCACTGGCGCTGCGGCTCGAGGACTTCGCCCCGCGGATCCTCCTCACCCAGGACGGGGGGTGGCGACACGGCGCGATCCTCCCGCTCAAGGCACGGGCGGACGAGGCGCTCGAGGCCACCAGCGGCGTGCAGCACACGGTCGTCGTACGTCGCACCGGGGTGCACGTCGACTGGTTCGAGGGCGACCTCTGGTACGACGAGGTGATCGACGAGGCCGACCCGGCCCTCGGGGAGCCCGAGGCCCTCGCAGCCGACCACACTGCCCTCGTCGTACACCTCGCCAACCGGCGGGGACGTCCCGTCGCGGTGCGGCACGGTACCGCCAACCTCGCTGCGTCCGCGCTCGCCATCCACGAGCACGGGCTGGCCGACGGCGAGGTGTTCTGGTGCGCCGGCGACGTCTCGTGGCTCGGCGCGCAGGCCCACGGCGTGATCGGGCCCCTGCTCGCCGGAGCCCGCACGGTGATGTACGAAGGCACCCTCGACGTCCCGGACCCCGCACGGACCTGGCGTGTCGTGCAGCGATACGGGGTCTCGTCACTGATGACCTCCCCGTCCATAGTGCGCGCGTTGCGAAGCTGGTCACTGTCCGCACCCACGGGGAGCACCCGCTCGCTGCGGCGGATCACCACCATCGGCGAACGCCTCGACCCCGAGCTGCGCACGTGGCTCGGGAGCGCGCTCGGACCCGATGTGGCCATCGCCGACGGCTGGGGTCAGCTCGAGCTCGGCGGGATCGTCGCCATCGACTCCCCGGTCCAGCCCGACCTGCTGCCCCAGCCCGGTTTCTCGATCCTCGAGGAGGACGGCAACGAGGTCGCCACCGGCAGGGCCGGCCACTGGGTGATGAAGCGCCCCTGGGCCGGCACGATGCGTGCTGCCGACGTCCACGGCGTCGACCCCACCGCCTACCACTGGACCCGCCACCCCGGCATCTACGCCAGCGGCGACCTCGCCCGTCGCGAGCCCGCCGGGCGGGTGGAGTTCCTCGGCCGGCTCGACGAGGTCGTCTCCATCTCCGGCCAGCTGGTCTCCCTCAACGAGGTCCGTGACGCCCTGGAGGAACAGCCGTTCGTCGTCGACGCGGAGGTGTTCGAGCGCTTCGACCCCTCGGTCGGCAGGTCGGTGGCAGCCGCCGTCGTACTCACGCACGACGCACCGGCCGACGACGTCAGCCTGCGGCAGCTCCAAGACGGCGTCCGCGACCTCCTCGGCGGCCTGAGCCGCCCACGCGCGCTCGTCGTGGTGGACCGCTTCGGCGACGAGCTCGGGCCGGGCGAGCGGCGGCAGGCACTGGCCGCGCTCGCCTCATCGGCGCAGACCCAGCCGCTGCGCGTCACCTGGGAGCAGGTCCTCGCCGCGGCCGGATCGGTGAACGGCTCGACCTAACCGGGTGGCCACCGCAGCGGACGGCCACCGAGGACGTGGGCGTGGGTGTGCATGACCAGCTGACCCGCCGCCCGGCCGGTGTTGAAGACCAACCGGAAGCCCTCGAGCCCCTCCTTCGCTGCGACGGCGGCGGCCACCTCCACCAGCTCGGTCATCGTCCCCGGCTCGTCGGCGGTGAGAGAGACGACGTTCTCGTGGTGGTTGCGGGGGACGACCAGGACATGGGTGGGAGCCTGGGGCTCGACGTCGCGGAACGCGACCGTGTGCTCGGTCTCGTGCACCACGTCCGCCGGGATCTCCCCCGCGACGATCTTGCAGAACAGGCAGTCCGCGTCTCGTTGTGCGCTCATGCACCAACCCTAGGACCGTGACTTGCGGAGCCAGCTGCTGAGCTCGGCGTCCACGAGCAGCTCACGGGCCTGGTCCTCGTGCTCGTCCGGCACCAGGATCCTGATCTGGATCGCGCTGATGGAGCCCTCGATGACGCTCATGTTCCGGTCGGTGACCTGGTAGGGGATGTCGGCTCCGCCGAGCAGGCCCTCGATCACCGAGATCACGCCGGGGTCGTTCGTGCGGACCAGCTCTGCCATGTCAGGGACCTCCGTCTACCTCCGGGGAGGCGATCATCGCAGTGACGAGGCAGGCCCGCTAGGTGTACTCGGCCACCGCGAGCCCCAGCCAGGCCGCGAGGTCCTCGATCTCGGCCCGGACCGCAGCGGTCATGTCCTCGGTGAAGGGGGCGTCTCGATGGATCTCGTTCACGATGAGCGTCCCGGCCTTGCGGTCCGCGGTCGCGTCGAGCTTGCCGACGAGACGGTCGTCGTGGAGGACCGGGAGGGCGAAGTAGCCCCAGCGGCGCTTGTCCTTGGGCTTGTACATCTCGAGGACGTACTCGAAGTCGAAGAGCTGCTCGGCCCGGACGCGGTCGTGGACGAGCCGGTCGAACGGTGAGAGCAACGCCGTGCGACCCTCGAACGGCAGCCCGACGTACGCCGGATGCACACGCCACGTCCCCGGCGTACCCTCGACGACCGCCTCCTCCCCGGCCTCGCCGACGTACGGCGTCTCGCCCGGGATCTGGGGACCGCTGCAGCGGGCGATGCCCAGCGCCTCGAGCCGGCGCTCGTTGCGGTGGCGGAGGGCGCTGTCGCGGTCGAGGTCGGTCAGCTCCGTCGGGTAGACGCGCTCAGGCAAGTCCCAGAAGCGCTGTCGCCCCTTGCGACCCGAGATCGCGACGTCGCCACGCAACGCGAGCAGCTCGAGCATCTTCGTCACGTTGCGGTTGTTGGTCCATCCGGACGAGGGCCACGGCTCGACGCACGTGTCGGGGATGTCCCGCGACAGCAGGGGCCCTTCGCTCTCCAGGAGCGCGAGGATGTCGCGGCGGAAGGGTTCGTTGCGTGCGAACCACGCTGCTGTGGACGGGTGGAACCCGCCGGCCCGTGTCTCGCCGATGACGGCGGCAAGGTCGCGGGGCGACCGGATGTACGCGACGGTCTCGACGAGGGTGCGGTCGTGCTCGACCGCCCTGGTGAGATCGGCGGGGTCGTAGGTGGAGCCGAGCCGGCTCCACAGCACCAGGTCGGCGCTCGGTGCGATCGCTGCGGTGGGGTCGATCTGCAGCACCGTCAGGCGGTCGACGACGTCGACGAGGTCCGTGGGGCGTGGCCGGTCGAGCAGCTGCGCGCGGACCGCGATCCGGCGGGCCTCGTCTCTGCTCAGCCGATGGACGACCATGAGGCAGACCCTAGCGTCGGCGTCGACGAGATGGGCGCTGACGCGAGACGCGCGGACCTTGTCCCGATCGATACCTCCCTCCGGCGTGTAAACCCCCGGGTCCGGTCGTGCGTGGAACTAGCGTGATCAACCAACTGGCCGCACCTCTGCCCGGCAGGAGGATCATGACCACTCCCCGGTGGGACGCCGACACGGCGGTGGACGAGCTCTACGCCGCCCACTACCGCCGGTTGGTGCGCCTGTCGGTCCTCCTCGTCCGTGACGTGGAGACCGCCGAGGAGGTCGTGCAGGACTCGTTCGTGGCCATGCACGGCAGGTGGCGCACCCTGCGCGACCCGGACAGGGCGCTGGCCTACCTCCGTCAGACCGTCGTGAACCGCTCCCGGTCCGTGCTGCGGCACCGCGGCGTCCAGGCCCGCTACACCCCGCCCGTCGTGCCGGACCACCGGGGAGCCGACGAGGACGCGCTCGTCTCCGAACGCCGCCGGGAGATCCTCGACGCGTTGCGCGAGCTCCCTGACCGGCAGCGTGAGGTGCTCGCGCTGCGCTACTACCTCGACCTCTCCGAGTCCGACATCGCCCAGACCCTCGGCATCAGCCGCGGAGCCGTCAAGAGCCACGCCTCCCGTGGCGTCGCCGCCCTCCGACACCTCCTGGAGGACGCGTCATGAACGACCTCCCCACCTCCCCCGGCCCCGACCGGGACGACGAGCGCATCCGGCGCCTGCTCGACGAGGCGGTCTCCGACGTCGAGCCGCGCGACGCGCTCGACTCCATCCACGCAAGAACGAAGGTGAGTCCCATGAGAAGCAAGCGCTCCTGGATCCTCGGCGGCGCCGTGGTCGCGACCGCCGCCACGGTCGCCGCCGTCGCGGTGCTGAGCAACGGTACGCCGGAGGAGCGCAACGACGTGGGCCCCGCCGCCACTGCCAGCCCCTCCCCGAGCGAGGAGGTCACTCCGACGGAGGAGCCGACCGAGACCGAGACCGAGAGCCCCCAGCCAACGATGGAGGCGGTGCCGGTCTACTACGTGGGCGACACGAGCCGGGGCGTGAGGCTCTACCGCGAGTTCCACCGCCTCGACACCGGGGGTGAGAAGGTCTCGGCTGCCGTGAACGAGGCCGTCTCCACGCCACCGAGCGACCCCGACTACCGCACCGACTGGCCCCAGGGCACCACGGCCGCCCAGGTCGACGCTCCCCCGGCGGACGTCATCACGATCGACGTACGCGGGTCGGGGTCGTTGCGGGGACGGTCCGGCATGAGCGAGGAGGCTGCCCAGATGGCGATCGAGCAGCTCGTCTACACCGCCCAGGCGGCCAGTCAGTCGCGCAGCCCGGTGCAGCTGTTCCTCAACGGCGGACGGACCGACACCCTCCTCGGCGTACCGGTCTCCGAGCCACTGGCCCAGGGCGACGCGATGGACGTCCTCGCGCAGGTGTGGATCATCGAGCCCGGCGAGGGCGCCGAGGTGAGTGCGCCGTTCGAGGTCTCCGGCCTGGCGGCGGCGTTCGAAGCCACCGTGCTGTGGGAGCTCCGGCAGGGCGACACGGTGGTGCAGGACGGCTTCACGACCGCCGAGGAGTGCTGCAAGATGGCGCCGTACTCCTTCATGGTCGACGCCCCGCCGGGTGAGTACACCCTCGTCGTGACGGACAACGACCCCTCCGGCGGCGAGGGCTTCGAGGTCTGGAAGGACACGAAGAGGATCACCGTCCGCTGACCAGCCCCCTCGTCCGGCCCTTGTCACGCGGGGTTATGGACCCAACACAAGCGGAATGCCGCGGGTGGAGGGTCCACAACCCCGCGTTACAGCTGGAGTGGGTCAGGACCAGCGGGGGGTGCGGGACAGGAGCGCGGCCGCTGCCGCGACACCTGCGGTGGACGTGCGCAGCACCGATCTGCCCAGCCGCAGGGGCTCGGCGCCCGCCTCGGCGAACGCCGCGAGCTCGTCTTCGCTGATCCCGCCCTCGGGCCCGACCACGATCACGACGTCCCCCTCGACGGGTACGTCGAGCGCGGCCAGCGGCTCGGTGCCCCCCTCATGGAGTACGACGGCCAGCGCGGCGTCGCGGAGAAGGTCCACCACGTCCGGGGTACGCACCATCTCGGCGACGGCGGGGAACCACGACCGGCGCGACTGCTTCGCGGCCTCGCGGGCGGTGCTGCGCCACTTGGCCAGTGACTTCGCCGCCCGCTCTCCCCGCCACACCGCGACCGAACGGGAGGCGGCCCAGGGCACGATGACGTCGACGCCGACCTCGGTCAGCATCTCGACGGCGAGCTCGCCCCGGTCACCCTTGGGGATGGCCTGCACGACGACGAGGCGCGGCGACCCGGCGGGGCCCTCGCGGATCTCTGACACGCTCACCGTGAGCGAGTTCCTGGCGGTGGCCTCGACCGTGCCGACAACCGTGGTGCCGGTGCCGTCGGTGAGGGCCACCCGCTCACCGACCCGGGTCCGACGCACGACGACGGCGTGCCGGGCCTCGTCGCCGCTGAGCTCGACGGTGCCTCCGGGGACCGCACCCGCCAGGTCGGGCACGTGGAAGACCGGGAGGCTCATCGGGGGTTGAACGCGCTCCGGAGCTTGTCGAAAACCGACCGGTGGGTGGCCTGGACGTGTCCGTCGGGGGCCTCCTCACCCCGGATCGCGGCGAGCTCGCGCAGGAGCTCCTCCTGCCGCTCGTCGAGGCGGGTGGGGGTCTCCACGACGACGCGGACGACCAGGTCTCCCCGGCCGACACCGCGCAGGGCAGGGACGCCGCGGCCGTTGAGGACGATCTCGGAGCCGGACTGGGTGCCGGGACGGATGTCGAGGGCGATGCTGGTCTCGAGCTCGCTCTCGGCTCCCGCCTCGACCAGGTCGGCCTCGAGCGTGGGCAGGTTGATGGTGGTGCCCAGGGCGGCCGCGGTCATCGGGACGGTGACGGTGCAGAGCAGGTCGGCGTTGTGACGGGTGAAGACCTCGTGCTCGGCGACATGGATCTCGACGTACAGGTCGCCGGCGGGTCCACCTCCGGGCCCGACCTCACCCTGCTCGCTGAGCTGGACGCGGGTGCCGGTGTCGACACCGGCAGGGATCTTCACGGTCAGGTTGCGGCGGGAACGGACCCGGCCGTCACCGGAGCACTCGCGGCAAGGCTCGGGGATGATCGTGCCGAACCCGCGACAGGCCGCACAGGGACGCATGGTGCGGATCTCGCCGAGGAACGACCGCTGGACCTGGTGCACCTCGCCCCGGCCGTGGCAGGTCTCGCAGGTCACCGGCTGCGACCCCGGAGCCGCACCCGCGCCGTGACAGACCGTGCACAGCACGGCGGTGTCGACCTTCAGCTCGCGGGTGGTGCCGAACGCCGCCTCGGCAAGGTCGACCTCGAGCCGGATCAGGGCGTCCTGGCCGCGACGGACACGAGGACGGGGACCGCGGCCGCCTCCGGCCGCACCTCCCCCGCCACCGCCGAAGAAGGCGTCCATGATGTCGGTGAACGAGAAGCCGGCGCCCTGGCCGAAGCCGCCCGCCCCTGCCGCGCCGAACGGGTCCCCGCCGAGGTCGTACATCCGCCGCTTCTCGGGGTCGGAGAGCACCTCGTAGGCACGCGTGACCTCCTTGAACCGCTCCTGGGTCTCCGGGTCGGGGTTCACGTCGGGGTGCAGCTGA
>DATHVS010000177.1:0-6233 GCA_035461195.1 Nocardioidaceae bacterium | reverse complement strand
ACCGCAAGGAGGAGCATGATGACCAGCCGCGACCTGAACGACGAGCGCCCGCCCGAGGACACCAGCGCCGAGGAGTACCAGGCGATGGGAGATGTCGAGTCCGACGAGACCGGCACCGACTACAACCCCAGCACGGGTGAGACCGACGCGACGCCGCACGACCGCGTGCTCGAGGCGGAGGACCCCGATGCCGCCAACCCCAACGCGGCCAGCTCCTCCGGTCTCGCGGGTGACATGGGCATCAGCAGCGAACGCACCGGCCCGGCCGACGAGACCGGCACCGGAGGGCTCGGCGACCTCGAGGGCACCGGGACGGTCGGCAGCGCACGCGGCCGTACCCACGGCACCGCCCCCACGACAGGTGGGCCCGAGCTGCCCGAGAGCGACGAGAGCGAGAACCCCGCCGAGGTCCCTTCTCACGAGCTGGGCAACAAGAACCCCGGCCACTCAGGGGCCTGACCCCGCCGACCCGGCCCATCTGCCGCGCGCAGGCAGGAGACGGGCGGAACGCATCCTGGACGCTAGGGTCCGGGCATGACCGACAGGTTCCTCGTCGTACCCGCGTCCTACGTCCTCTTCCTGCGCGGGATCGGCGACGACGACCAGATCCTGCTCCAGCTGCGTCAGAACACCGGCTACATGGACGGCCACTGGGCGACGGCAGCCGCCGGCCACATCGAGCGCGGTGAGTCGGTCTTCGAGGCGGCCGCCCGCGAGGCGACCGAGGAGCTCGGCATCACCGACCTCGCGCTCACCCCGCTGTGCGCGATGCACCGTACCGGTGCCACCGGCGACCCGATCGACGAGCGGGTCGACTACTTCCTGCTCGCGACCTCCTGGTCCGGCGAGCCCCGGATCGTCGAGCCCGACAAGTGCGCGGACCTGCGGTGGTTCGGCGTCCACGACCTCCCCTCCCCCGTCGTACCCCACGAGCTGAAGGTGATCGAAGGGTTGCGCGACGGCACGCTCGAGCCGATCCTCACACACGGGTTCTGAGGGCTCGACCTGCATCACGGCACCGAGCAGGGGTACGTCGAGGAGAGGACCCAACAGCAAGGAGGAGAGACATGACTGCCACCGCGCAGATGCTCAAGACCCACCCGTTGGACATCAGCCTCGACCGGGAGAAGCTCCAGGCGTGCATCGACGCCTGCTTCGAGTGCGCTCAGGCGTGCACGTCGTGCGCGGACGCCTGTCTGAGCGAGAAGATGGTCGCCGACCTGACCGCGTGCATCAGCACGAACCTCGACTGCGCCGACGTGTGCGAGACGACCGGCAAGGTGCTCTCCCGCCACACCGCGTGGAACACCGACATCGCCCGCACCGTCCTCGAGGCCTGCGCCACCGCGTGCAAGGCATGCGGCGACGAGTGCGAGCAGCACGCGTCCATGCACGAGCACTGCAAGGTCTGCGCCGAGTCCTGCCGCAGGTGCGAGCAGGCCTGCCGCGACCTGCTCACCTCGCTCTGAGGCTCCCGCGGCAATCTGTCTCTTCCCACGGCAAGATCACCATGGGAAGAGACAGATTGCCTGCATACCTTGGTAATTTGTGCCGCTAGAGCGAGCAGCCGCCGGCGGAGGCGGGGAGCGGGTCGGGGGCACCGACCGTCGGCAGCCCCAGCATCACGCCGTCGCCCTGCTGCGGGGCGGTGTTGCGGGCCTCCCAGGCGTCGCCGGCCCGGGTCCGACGCACCGAGACCACGGGTGCGTCCGAGACGAGGTGGTGCGGCGCCGCCTTGGTGACACCCACCTCGACCATGTCGCCGGGGCGTACGTCGATCGCGCGACCCTCTCCGTCGACGGCCGTGAAGTGCACCAGCCGGTTGTCGCGGGCGCGGCCGGTCAGCCGCTGCGTCGCGGCGTCCTTGCGGCCCTCCCCCTCCGCGACGAGGAGCTCCAGCGTCCGGCCGACGAGGCGCTTGTTCTCGTCCCAGGCGATGTCGTTGACGAGCTCGACGAGCCGCTCGTACCGGTCCTGCACAACCTCGCGCGGCACCTGGTCCTCGAGGACGGCAGCGGGAGTGCCGGGGCGCTTGGAGTACTGGAACGTGAAGGCCCCGGAGAACCGTGCGGCCTCGACGACCTTCATCGTCTCGAGGAAGTCCTCTTCGGTCTCCCCGGGGAAGCCGACGATGATGTCGGTGGTGATCGCCGCGTCGGGGATCTTGGCTCGGACCCGGTCGAGGATGCCGAGGAACCGCTCCTGCCGGTAGGACCGGCGCATGTCCTTGAGGACCTTGTCCGACCCCGACTGCAACGGCATGTGCAGCGAGGGCATGACGTTGTGGGTCTCAGCCATGGCGTCGATGACGTCGTCGGTGAACGCCGCCGGGTGCGGGCTGGTGAAGCGGACCCGCTCGAGCCCCTCGATGTCACCGCAGGCCCGCAGCATCTTGCCGAAGGCTAAGCGGTCCCCGAACTCGACGCCGTAGGAGTTGACGTTCTGGCCCAGCAGGGTCACCTCGGTGACGCCCTCGGCCACGAGCGCCTCGATCTCGGCGAGGATCTCACCCGGGCGACGGTCCTTCTCCTTGCCGCGCAGCGCGGGCACGATGCAGAACGTGCAGGTGTTGTTGCAGCCCACGGAGATCGACACCCACGCGGCGTAGGCCGACTCGCGCTTGGTGGGGAGCGTGGAGGGGAAGACCTCAAGCGACTCGAGGATCTCGACCTGGGCCTCCTCCTGGACACGGGCCCGCTCGAGCAGCACCGGCAGCGAGCCGATGTTGTGGGTGCCGAAGACGACGTCCACCCAGGGCGCCCTCTTCGTGATCTCGCCGCGGTCCTTCTGCGCGAGGCAGCCACCGACGGCGATCTGCATGCCGGGGTGCTTGGCCTTGACCGGAGCCAGGTGGCCCAGGTTGCCGTAGAGCTTGTTGTCGGCGTTCTCGCGCACCGCGCAGGTGTTGAACACCACCACGTCCGCCTGGGCGTTCTCGGTCGCGCGGACGTAGCCCGCGTCCTCGAGCAGGCCGGTGAGCCTCTCGGAGTCGTGGACGTTCATCTGGCACCCGTAGGTGCGGACCTCATAGGTGCGTGGCGACGATGCAGACATAACCTCCCCAGGGTACGGCGGCCCGGGTCGGGGGAAAAGCCGGCGAACGCCCCGTGAACCCCCTGCCGCCCCCGTAACCCCGGCCCCCCTACGCGTTGCAGGGACATGTGCGACCACCGCGACTCCGCACGCCTCGACCGGCGCTCCTTCCTGCGTACGACGGGCGTGGCGACAGGCTCGCAGCAGGCGTGGTGACGGCCTCGACCCCGATGCTCTTCGAGCCCGCTGCTGCGGGACGTAGCCGCACCCGCACGTTCACCGGGACGTTCACCGGTGTCGGCACCCCGGACTGGCACTACGTCCCGGTCCAGGTCCCGCGCGGGGGCCGCGAGATCGAGGTCTCCTACGACTACGACTCCACGTCCATTCCGATCGGCATGAGCGCGAATGTCATCGGCATCGGGATGTTCGACCCCTCGGGCCACGACCTCGGCAACGCGTCCGGCTTCCGAGGCTGGTCTGGCGGCGCGCGCCGTTCGTTCCGGATCTCGCGGGCCGCGGCGACGCCGGGCTACCTGCCCGGCCCCATCACCCCCGGCGCGTGGCACGTGATCCTCGGCCCGGTCGCGATCGTCCCGCCCGGCGTCGACTGGACCCTCCGCTGCCGGGGACGGCACGTGGTGCTGGTGTCGGCTCGAACCGTCGGCCGGGTGGGCCGAAGTGGAGGGTCACGGCGAAGCCGGTGGTACCGCGGAGACCTGCACCTCCACACCGTGAACTCCGACGGGCAGCGGACCCCGGCCCAGATGGTCAGGGCCGCCCGGGCAGCCGGGCTCGACTTCTTCGCCTCGACCGAGCACAACACGAGCTCCGCGAGCCTTCGTGTGGGGCCGTCCCACACCCGATGACCTGCTGGTCCTCCACGGCGAGGAGGTCACCACACGAGACGGTCACTGGATCGCGGCGGGGCTCCCCGCCGGGGCGTGGGTCGACTGGCGCTACCGGGTGGCCGACGGTGACCTGCCACGCTTCGCCGATCAGCTGCGCGCGCTCGGCGGTCTCGTGATCATCGCCCAGCCCTCGGTGCCGATCCCCTCGACCGGCTGGACCTTCGGGCCGCTCGCGCAGGCCGACGCGATCGAGGTCTGGAACGGTCCCTGGACGATGGACGACGAGGGCACGCTCGCCCGCTGGCACCAGATGCTCGTCGCCGGGACTTTCGTGCCGGTCCTCGGCAGCTCCGACTCCCACCGGCCCGACCGACCGGCCCGACGACCGACTCAGCCGGCACCACCATGGTCGCGATGACCAACCCGGTCTGTCGACGTGGGCTGAACACCCGTTCCGAACAGGCGCTACTTCGGCTGCATCCGGATGCCGCCGTCTACGCGGATCGTCTCGGCGTTGAGGTAGCTGTTCGTGACCGCTTCGACCACCATCGACGCGAGCTCCTCGGGGGTGCCGAGGCGCTTGGGGAAGAGCACCCCGCGCTCGAGGTTGGCCTTGAACTGCTCGCTGGCCTCCCCCTCGCCGTAGATCGGGGTGTCGACCAGGCCGGGGGCGATCGTGTTGACGCGGATGCCGACCGCGGAGAGGTCACGCGCGATCGGCAGGGTCATCCCGACGACGCCGCCCTTGGACGCCGAGTAGCTCGCCTGCCCGATCTGGCCGTCGAAGGCGGCGACCGAGGCGAGGTTCACGATCGCGCCGCGCTCGCCGGACTCGTCGAGGGGCTCGATACGGCTCATCGCGGTCGCCGCGATCCGGATCGCGTCGAAGGTGCCGAACAGGTTGATCGCGACGACCTTCTTGAAGGCGTCGAGGTCGTGAGCAGACTCGTAAGTGCCGTCCCGACCGATGGTGCGCTGGGCCCACCCGATGCCGGCGGAGCTCACCAGCACACGGAGCGGGCCCAGCTCGTCGGCCGCCTCGACGGCGGCGACGATGTCCTCGGTCCTCGTGACGTCGACCTTGAGGTACCGGCCCCCGATCTCCTCGGCGACCTGCCTGCCCTTGTCCTCCTGGAGGTCGGCGACCACGATCTTCGCGCCCCGGGCGGCGAGCTGCCGAGCGACCGCTGCTCCGATGCCGGAGGCCGCACCCGTGACCACTGCGCTTGCACCTGTGATGTCCATGGGTGGCAGGATAGCCGCCCACCTAGAACGTGTTACAGGTCGAGGTCACTCCGGGTTGCTATCGGCGGCCTTCCGCAGCTTCTCGGCCTCACTCCCGACCTGCTTCGCCGAGGCCGGGTCGACCACGGGCTCGGTGCCCGGCTGGGTCAGGCTCGTCTCGCCTGTCGAAGGGTTCGTGCCCTCCGCCGCCGCCGGAGTACCGGCCGACGTACGCACGTCCTCGCCCTCTGCTGCCGCTAACTCGGCCGCGGACTTGGGCTGAGCCTTCTTCGCCGACGCCTTCTTGGCGGTGGTCTTCGTCGTCGACGCCTGCTTGGCCGGAGCCTTCTTGGCCGGGGACTTCTTGGCGGGCAGCTTGTCCGAAGGCGTCTTCGTGGTCGAGGCCTGCTTGGTGCTCGTGGTCGAGGCCTTCTTGGTGCTCGTGGGGGCCGGCTTGGCAGCGGTCCTGGCCGGGTCCTCGGCCACCGCCGACTCGACCACGTCCGCCACGTCCGCGGGAGTGGCGGAGGTCTTCTTGGCCGGAGCCTTCTTCGCCGCAGGCTTGGCCGGAGCCTTCTTCGCCGCAGGCTTGGCCGGAGCCTTCTTCGCCACAGGCTTGGCCGGAGCCTTCCTCGCCGTGGGTGCCTCGCTCTCCTCGGCGAGTGCGTCACCCTGCTTCTTCGACGGCTCCGCGGGCTGCGGGGCAGCCGGCTCGTTCACGTCCGGAACAGCCCGGAGGTCGGCGGGCGACGACGGCTCGGCCTGCGCTGGCACACGCGGTGCGGGCGAGGGCGTCGACGCGGGGATCCCCTCGCCACCACCCTTGCGGCCGGTCGCCTTCCCGGCAGCCTTCCCAGCTGCCTTCCCCACGACGGCGCCCGCCGTGTCGGCGACGATCTTCCCGAGGGCCATCGTGCCCTTGGCCTGGCCCACGACCTTCCCGGCAACGGCCTTGGGGTCCTTCAGAGTGCTCAGAGCGGTCTGGGCGAGCTTGCCCACCGGGTTCTTCCGTGCCACGTGTCTCCCTTTCGTCGGTGACGCCGTCGGGTTCCCGACGTAATCGGATTGAAACGGTCTTGAGGCCTACGGATGTAGGCACAAAGCCTCTGGAGTCGCTACGGTCAA
>DATHVS010000176.1:0-9831 GCA_035461195.1 Nocardioidaceae bacterium | reverse complement strand
CAGGTCTCCATCGGCGCCGGGTGAACGCGTGGGTAGAGCATCTCCTGGGCGACCACGACCTCGGCCTCGTCGAACACCGCCTCGGTGGCTTCCCTGTCGCCGGACTCCCAGTCGAAGATCCGGTTGTCGGTGCGACCCTCGACGTCGTCCCGGATCACGGGGGCGTCGGCGTCGAGCGACTTCTTCGCGTCCACCACGGCAGGGAGGACGTCGTAGTCGACGTCGATCAGCTCGAGCGCGTCGCGAGCGGCGTACTTGTCCTCGGCGATGACCATCGCCACCTCCTGGCCCTGGAAGCGGACCTTGTCGGTGGCGAGGACGGCCTGGACGTCGGCGCTCAGGGTCGGCATCCACGCGAGGTTGAGCGACTCGAGCGTCTTGCCGATGATGACCGCCTTCACCTTCGGGTGCGTCTCGGCCTCCCGGGTGTCGATCGACATGATCTTCGCGTGGGCGACCGGGGCGCGCAGGATCGCGGCGTGGAGCATGCCGGGCATGGTCAGGTCGTCGAGGTAGTGCCCCTGGCCGCGAAGGAAGCGTGCGTCCTCCTTGCGGAGCATCCGGCCGAAGCCCATCGGGTTGCCTGCAGGGCTGGTGGCGGGGGGAGCCTCGTGTCCGGTGGCGGTCATGCCTGCACCTCCTGGTCGCTCGCCTGAGGTTCGCGCTCGGTGTGCTGCTCGCCCTGGTGCTCGGCGGCCCAGCGGATGGCGCGGACGATGTTCTCGTAGCCGGTGCAGCGGCACAGCTGACCGGAGATGGCCTCGCGGATGGTGGCCTCGTCGGGATCGGCCTCGTTGTCGAGCAGCCAGCGGGCGGTCATCATCATCCCCGGCGTGCAGAAGCCGCACTGGAGCCCGTGCTCCTCCATGAAGCCCTGCTGCACCGGGTCGAGCGTGCCGTCGACCTCGAGGCCCTCGACCGTGCGGACCTCGTGGCCGTCGGCCATGGCGGCCAGGACGGTGCAGCTCTTCACGGGCAACCCGTCGAGCTGGAGCACGCACGTGCCGCACTGCGAGGTGTCGCAGCCCCAGTGCGTCCCGGTCAGCCCGAGGTGGTCACGGATGAAGTGCACGAGGAGGAGTCGCGGCTCGATCTCGCGCGTCACCTCGGTCCCGTTGACGGTCATCGTCACCTGCATGGTCAGTGCCTTCCTTCCGCGCGCTCGACCGAGCGGCGGAGGACGCGCTGGGTGAGCTCGTTGGCGAGGTGGAGCTTGTACTCGACAGGCCCGCGTTGGTCGGCGCGAGGGTTGCAGGCCGCTGCGGTGAGCCGGCCCGCCTCGGCGAGGTGCTCGTCGGTCGGCGCCTTGCCGACGAGGTAGGCCTCGGCCTCCTCGGCGCAGAAGTGCGGTGCGCCCACGGCGGTCAGCCCGATGCCGACGTCGGCGACGACACGGTCGCGGAGAACGACGTAGGCGCCTGCCGCGGCGGCGGCCCAGTCGCCGGTCTTGCGCTTGACCTTGTCGTAGGCGCTGGCTGCCCCGGGACGGATCGGGACCCGGACCTCGGTGAGGATCTCCGCGTCGTCGAGGACCGTGTCGTAGGGGCCGGCGTGGAACTCCCTGGCCGGCACGGTGCGGCTGCCCCGGGACGAGCGGATCACCAGGTTCGCCTTCAAGGCGGAGCCGACGGCAGCGAGGTCCTCGGCCGGGTCGGCCTGGCAGAACGACCCGCCGACCGTGCCGCGGTTGCGCACCGGTGGGTCGGCGATGAGCCGCTCCGCGTCCTGGAAGATCGCGTAGTGCTCGCTCACCACCGGGGAGTCGAGGACGGTCGCGTGACGCGTCATCGCCCCGAGGCAGAGGTCGTCACCGTCCACCCGGATGTAGTCGAGGTCGGTGAGCCCGTTGAGGTCGATGACGCACTCGGGCTGAGCGAGCCTGATCCGCATCATCGGGAGCAGGCTGTGGCCCCCGGCGATCAGCCGGGACTCGGGTCCGAGGCGTTCGAGCAGCTCGAGGGCGTGCTCGACGCTGGTTGCTCTGGCGTAGTCGACGGGTGCGGGTGTCTGCACAGGACTGCCCTTCGGTCGGACGGAGTCCGGGGCCACGCCCCCGTGCCCCGAGAGCGAGGCCGGACGAGGGGTTCAGTCTCCGCCTGTTCCGTCACCCCCGGCAAGAGCCCGGGCGCAATACGCCGGAAACGACGCCCCACCACCGTCAACCCCCGGCAGACGGGACGGGTCGGCGGTGGTGGGCGCGGCAGACGGGACCGGTCGGCGTTACCAGCTGTCGAGGTCGGCGTCGTAGGCGTACTCGTCGACCTTGCGGTGGTAGCCGCGTCCGACCTTGCCGCCGCCGATGGCCGCGAGCAGCGTTGCGAGCAGGGCCGCGACCGCCACGCCCACGCCTGCGAGCCCGAACGTCTCGACCGGCAGGGAGAGCGAGGGGAGGTCGACCCGCGCGAACAGGTTGTACTGCCAGCCGAACATGAGCCCGGCGCCGCCGACCATCATGGTCATCAGGAGGCCGGTGATCCACACGCCGGCACCTTGCTTGCCGCCGTCGAAGCGCGACATGCGCCCGGCGACGTAGCCGCCCGCGAAGTGGGCCGCCATCAGGACCACGACGAGGGTGGCCGCCGCGGCGACGGCCAGCGTTCGTGGCGCGAGGTCGGCCGGACCCGGGACGCCTGGGACCAGGCGGTCCAGGAGCCCGACCCCGGCGCCGGCCACTCCGGTGAAGAGCACCGTCATCGCCACCGCGACCAGCCAGCCGTAGAAGCCCGCACCCCAGTTGACGCCCCCGAAACGGTCTCGCACGCCGACCTCGGCGTACTCCTCTTCGTCACGACGGGCCGGGACGTCGTCGTACCCCGCAGCGTCCTGGTCCGTCCGCTCGACGTCCCCGTGCGCGGTCTGTGCTTCGGTCCACTGAGCGGTGCTGTCGCCTGACGGGGGGACGTGTTCGTCGCGGGGCGGGATGGTGTCGCGGTAGATGCTCGGGTCGGCGAGCCTGGTGTAGGCCTCCCGACGGTCGCCCTGCTGGTGATGGATGGTCATGAAGCCTCCAGTGCCTCCCGAGTGGTTCACAACTCGACCTTTTACCCGATGTGCAGCGACTCACACATCTCGGGGGCACGGTCCGGACCGGGAGCGGCCAATTTCGGGCCCCCCACCTCGCGCGAGGCGGTACGGCGAGCCTCCGACGGCTACTCTGGGCGCATGTCAGCCCCTGCAGCGTCCGTCTTCGAGGCGGTCGCTCGCGCCCGTGAGGTCGCCCGTGACGTGGCCGCCCCCCGTGTCCAGGAGACCGACTCCGGCGTCTGGCCGGAGGAGGCGCTTCGCGCCCTCCAGTCGTCTCTGGGCGGTCTCGTCGTGCCCCGCGAGGACGGCGGGTCAGGGCTCGGCCTGCGTGCCGTGGCCGGGGTCTGCGAGACGCTCGGCGAGGTCTGCGCCTCCACCGCCATCTGCTTCGGCATGCACAACGTCGCCGCTGCCGTGATCGGGGCCAAGCCGACCGAGCGCCAGCGCAAGGAGTTCCTCCGCCCGATCGCTGCCGGGGAGCACCTCACCACCCTGGCCCTCTCCGAGCCGGGCACGGGCGCGGAGTTCTGGCTCCCGCAGACCACCATCGTCTCCCACGGCGAGGGCTGGCTCCTCAGCGGCGAGAAGAGCTTCGTGACCAACGGGTCCAAGGCGGACTCCTACGTCGTCTCCACCGTCGCCGCCGACCCCGACGCCCCGCCCGGCGAGTTCTCGTGCGTCGCCGTCTGGGGCGACACCCCCGGACTCTCCTTCCACGGAACCTGGGAGGGGATCGGGATGCGCGGCAACTCCTCCCTGGCCGCGCGGCTGGAGAACGTCGAGGTCGGTCCCGACGCGCTCCTGGGTGCCCCCGGCGACCAGATCTGGTTCGTCTTCGAGGTCGTCGCGCCCTACTTCCTCACCGCCATGGCCGGCACCTACCTCGGTGTCGCCCAGGCCGCCCTCAGCGAGGCCATCGAGCACGTGAAGAAGCGCCGCCACTCCCACACCGGCAGGAGCATCTCCAGCGAGCCGGTCCTCCAGCACCGGCTCGGCGTCCTCTGGGCGCAGGTGCAGTCGACCCGTCGGCTCGTGTACTGGGCTGCCGAGGAGGCCGACGCAGGCGGGCCCGATGCGCTGCCCGCGCTCGCTGCGGCGAAGGCCCAGGTCGCCGACACCGCCGTCTCGGTCACCAACGAGGCGATGACGCTCATCGGCGGCATCGGATACCGCGACCAGCACCCGATGGAGCGGCACCTGCGTGACGCCCGCGCCGCCCACGTCATGAGCCCGACCACCGACATCCTGAGGACCTGGACCGGCCGCGCCCTCCTCGACGTGCCCCTGCTCGGAACCTGACAGCCACCATGACGACGCTCCTGCTCGTCGCGGCGACCCCCGACGAGGAAGCCACGCTGGGTGCCGTGGCCCCCGACAGCTGCCGCTCGGTCGAGATCACCGGCCTGAGGAAGGCGGTCGAGGAAGCCGCCGACACCGTCGTGATCGGCACGTCGGCCCCCTCGGCCCTGTCGGCCGTGCAGTGGGTCCACCGGGCCCAGCCGCTGTGCGGGGTCGTCGTGCTCACCACCCCGGAGAACGACGACGAGGTACGCCGCTCGGCGATGTACGCCCCGGACATGCCGGCCTCCCTGACGATCCTCGGAGCCGACAGCCCCGAACTGCCCGCCACGGTCGCCGACGTCCTCGAGGCGAGCCGCCGCCGGCGCGACCACCAGGAGACCCTGGCCGCGGTGACCGCCCGCGAGACCGTCTCGACGCCCCATGCGCTCGCGCCAGCCTCCCTCGGCGCGCTTCTCGACCACGCCCCCTTCGGCGTCCTCGTCGGCGACCTCGACGGTCGGCTGGTCACCTGGAACCGCTGGGCCGGCGACCTCCTCGAGCTCGCCAACGACGTCGCGGGCAAGCCCCTCCCGGCGCTGTTCCCGTCACCGGACTACCTCGACGAGGCGTTCGTGCTCGCCAAGGAGGGGCGGCTCAACGATGTCGCGCCGCCGACGGTGATCGACGGCCCCGGGGACACCGCCTTGGAGATCAGCACCGCTCCCACTCGCCTGGAGAACGGCGAGGAGGCCGTGCTGGTCCTGGTGCTGGACGTCACCGCCCGGCGCCTCGCCGAGCGCACCCGAGACCGGCTCGCCGAGCACGTCGGCCTCCTCGGCCGGATCTCGGAGGCCCTCGCCGGCACCCTCGACGTCGAGCGGGCCCTGCGCCGCCTCGCCGACCAGGTCGTCCCCGGCTTCGCCGACTGGGTGAGCCTCCAGACCTACGACGAGCGGGGCCAGAGCCACCGCGTGGTCGTGCGCCACCGCGACCCCGCCCTCGAGCACGACGCAGCCGTCGCCCAGGCCGGGATCAGGACCGGCCTCAGCGCAAAGACCCCCAGCAGGCGGGCCGTGCAGACCGGGTCCCCGGTGCTCGTGCCGACCGTCTCCGACGAGCAGCTCGCCGAGTTCGTCCCCGACGAGCACACCCGGGCCGTCGTCGCCCGTCTCGGGGTCCGCAGCGTCCTGTCCGTCCCGCTCCCCGGCCGTGACGAGGTACGCGGCTCCATGACCCTGGTCAGGACGGCCGGTTCCCCGGCGTACGCCTCGCAGGACCTCGCCGTGGGGGTCGAGGTGGGCCGCCGGGCCGGGGTCGCGCTCGACACCCTCGCCCTGTACGCCCGCCAGCGGGACCTCGCCGCCGAACTCCAGCGGAGCCTGCTCACCGATCCCCCCGAGACCGAGCAGGCCGAGGTGGTGGTGCGCTACGTCGCCGCCGCGGAGGAGGCCCAGGTCGGCGGGGACTGGTACGACGCGTTCCTCCAGGCCGACGGCAGCACGGTCCTGGTCATCGGCGACGTCATGGGGCACGACACCCGTGCGGCCGCGGCGATGGGCCAGCTGCGGGCGCTTCTGCGCGGCATCAGCTACACCACGAACACCGGACCCGCGGAGATGCTGAGCCGTCTCGACGCCGCGATCGAGGGCCTCGACGTGCAGACGACCGCCACGAGCCTCGTGGTGCGGGTCGACCCGCGTGAGCCCGGTGCCGCCGGTCCGGCCACGATGTGCTGGTCCAACGCCGGCCACCCGCCTCCCCTCGTGGTCCCACCCGGGGGAGGCGCGGTCGTGCTCGAGAACGACGAGCCGGACCTGCTTCTCGGTGTCCTCACCCACCTCGACCGGCAGGAGAGCCAGGCGACCCTGGACCCGGGTGGCACCCTGCTGCTCTACACCGACGGCCTGATCGAGCGGCGGGGCGAGGCCCTCGACGCCGGGCTCGCGACGCTGAGGGACGCCGTCGACCGGTTCTCCTACCTGCCGTTGCCGGACATGTGCGACCGGGTGCTCGCCGAGCTGCTCCCCGAGGACCACGACGACGACGTCGCGGTCGTCGCAGTGCGGCTGCGCACTCCCGGAGAGATCGAGGGCGTGCCACAGTAGGCGGGGTGAGCAACGTCGAGACCCACCCCGACGAGATCGAGTGCGGGCAGGAGCCCGGGACGACCGAGCGTGTCGGGCATCCCCAGGTCGAGGTGGTCACCTCCCGCGAGGTCCCCCTCGGCGGCCCCCGGTCGATGAGCGTGCGTCGCACCCTCCCGCAGCGTCAGCGCTCCCTCATCGGGGCCTGGTGCTTCGTCGACCACTACGGTCCCGACGACGTCGCCGGGACCGGGGGGATGGACGTCCCGCCGCACCCGCACACCGGGCTGCAGACCGTGAGCTGGCTGTTCACCGGCGAGATCGAGCACCGCGACAGCCTGGGGGTGCACGCGATGGTCCGTCCCGGTGAGCTCAACCTGATGACCGGCGGCCACGGCATCGCCCACTCGGAGGTGTCCACGCCGGCGACCACGACCTTGCACGGCGTCCAGCTGTGGCTCGCGCTGCCCGACCATGCCCGCGACGTCCGGCGGGACTTCACCCACCACGTCCCCGAGGCGGTCCACGTCGAGGGCGCCACGATGCGTGTCCTCCTCGGCTCGCTGGCCGGTGACACCTCCCCGGTGCACACGTTCTCCCGCCTGCTCGGGGCAGAGATCGTGCTCGGGCCCGGCCGGCAGGTGGTCCTCGACGTCGACCCGGCCTTCGAGCACGGCGTGCTCGTCGACCTCGGCCCGGTCGGCCTCGGGGAGACCGTCCTGGAGCAGTCCGACCTCGGGTACCTCGCGCCTGGCCCGACCACCCTCACCCTCACCAATCCCGGTGACGAGCCGGCCCGCGTGATGCTCCTCGGCGGGGAGCCGTTCGACGAGCACATCGTCATGTGGTGGAACTTCGTCGGCCGATCCCACGACGAGATCGTGGACTTCCGCGAGGCGTGGGAGGCGGAGTCCGACCGGTTCGGCCGCGTCGAGGGGTACGCCGGGAGCCGGCTGCCTGCCCCGCCCCTGCCCAATGCCCGCATCAAGCCCCGGATCAACCCGCCCGGCCCCGGGGACCGGAGCGCCTGGGGCTGACCCGGCACGGTCGCGGATCGACGTACGCAACGGGTCCTGTGCGCGGTTGTCGTCGTTGTCAGCCGGTGACCGTGCGGCGGTCGTCGGGGAGCCGCCGGGTCAGGCCGACCCGGTCGAGGTGGGCAAGGAGGGGCAGCGCGACCCGTCTGCTCGTCCCGAGCCGCATCCTTGCCTCGCTGGTCGTGAACGGTTGGGGCAGCTCGGCCAGCCGGTCCGCGGCCAGCCGGTCCGCCCCGGGCAGCAAGATGATGCCGGGCGCTGGACGCAGCAGGAGGCCGGCCTTCGCAGCCGCCGCGGCGCCCTTGTCGTCGAGACCTACTTCGCGCAGCCGGTTCGCGTCCGGTGCCGCGAAGGGTGCTTCCTCCAGGTCCGCGCGCACGGCCTCGACCGCGCGTCGCACCCCGTCCGGGAGTACGACGGCGCGCCGGCTCGTCACGCGTCCGGACTCCACGCGCAAGGGAGGCCGGACGACGGCGCGGACCAGCTCGGGGGTGGGCAGCCCGAGCCGCTCGGCGAGCACGGTGAGGGGGAGGCCGGGATCGAGCGGGGACGACCGCTCGCGCTCGGACACGATCCGGTCCACCGCGTCGGAGACCGACTCGGCGCGCTCCCGGCTCATCAGCCAGCCGCCGGCGACGACGGCGCCGGCGGCGTCGAGGGCATCCTCGTCGACCGGGACACCGATCCGGGACAGCACTCCGGCCTCGACCAGGCCGCGGCGGGCGACCTCGCCGACCGCGTCGGGGCCCTCGACGTCGGCGAGGCTCCGGGCGCGGTGCGCGGCGGTGCCGCGACGTCGGAGCGGGGGCGGGTCCGGGTCGAGCACGGTCGCGCCCCAGATGCGCCGACTGCCCGGGTCGCGGAGGAGGGCCCTGTCGCCGAGGCGCAGCGGGAGGCGCTGGTCGAGGCGCAGCCGGACCAGGTCGCCGGAGAGGGGGCGGCAGTGTGCGGCGACGGAGGTGGCGCCGATGTGGAGGAGCGCCCGCTCCGGCGGGGTCTCGACGGGGTCCTGGCCGTTCGTGGCCACTCGGACGTCGAGGAGGTCGGTGTCGTGCCAGGCTCCGGGCGTGGTGAGCACGCTGCCCCTGTCCAGGCCGCTGAGGTCGTCGCCCGCCACGTTGAGAGCCACCCGGGCGGTCCCTGCCACGGCGTCACGACTGCGCTCGAGCGACTGCACACCCCGCACACGCACGGTCTTCGGGCCGGCCGCGAGGGTGTCACCGACCCGGACCGTGCCGGCTGGGAGCGTCCCGGTGACGACCGTCCCTGCACCCTTGACCGTGAACCGGCGGTCGACCCAGAGCCGGACGGCGGCCTCGGGGGCCGGCGGGGGCAGCTGCTCGACCATCGCGACGAGGTGGGCGCGAAGGTCGTCGAGCCCCGCACCGGTGCGTCCGCTGACCGGCACGACCGGCGCCCCGCGAAGCGACGTGCGGGCGACCTCCGCCTCCGCCCTTGCCACGGCTCGGCCGGGGTCGGCGAGGTCGGCCCGCGACACCGCGACGACGCCGTGGGAGACCCCGAGCGCGTCGAGGGCGGCGAGGTGCTCGGCGGCCTGAGGCATCCACGGGTCGTCGGCGGCCACCACGAGGACGACCGCCGGCACGGGCCCGATGCCGGCCAGCATCGTGGACACGAACCTCTCGTGTCCGGGTACGTCCACGAAGGCGACCTCGCCGACAGGAGGCAGGTCGGTCCACACGTAGCCGAGCTCGATCGACAGGCCCCTCCGGTGCTCCTCCTCGAGACGGTCCGGGTCGCGGCCGGTGAGCGCACGCACCAGCGTGGACTTGCCGTGGTCGACGTGGCCGGCGGTGGCGATCACGTGCACCCGCTCAGACCTCCCTTGCGCCGGCGGCTCGGCGTACCGCCCCGAGGAGCACGCGGTCCTGGTCGGCCGGCACGGTGACCAGGTCGAGCAGGAGGCGGCCGCGGGTGACGTACCCGACCACCGGCGGCTCGCCGAGGCGCAGCGGCTCGGCGAGGTCGGCGGCAAGGGAGACGGCGGCGCTCGGGATCTCCACCCCGGGGGCCCCACCGCCGCCGACCGCCGCCGTGGACGCAACGGCCTCGGCGGGCACGTCCACGCAGAGCTCGGCCGCGAGCTTCTCTGCCCTGACCCGGAGGTCGTCGTCGGAGGCGGACAGGGCCTGCGCGACAGGTGAGGGCGGGCCGGTCAGGGTCGCCTCCAGCGCGGCCAAGGTCAGCTTGTCGACCCGCAGCGCGCGGGCGAACGGGTGCCTGCGCAGCCGCTCCACCAGCGTGGAGCGGCCGAGGAGGAGACCGCACTGGGGACCCCCGAGCAGCTTGTCGCCGGAGGCGGTGACCAGGTCGGCGCCGGCCCGGAGGGTGGCCGAGGCGCTCGGTTCGTCCGGCAGGCGGGGATGCGGCTCGAGGAGGCCCGA
>DATHVS010000175.1:0-17595 GCA_035461195.1 Nocardioidaceae bacterium | reverse complement strand
CTCCGTGCCGAGCAGCACCCAGGACCGCTCGGAGCCGTAGCCCTTGACGATGGGCAGCAGCAGGTCGTTGACACGCTCGGCGAGCTCGTCGCGCTCCCCGCTGTGCTCTGCCATCTGGACCTTGTCCTGCCAGGTGGCGGTGTAGAGCACCAGGGCACGCAGCGCCTCGGCGTACGATTTCTGGGCCATGAGCGACCGGCGCACGTCGGGGTGGTGGGTGATGGTGACGCGCGGCGCGGTCTTGTCGGCGGCCTGCGTCAGGTCGGCACCCTGGACACGGCTCTTGGCGTACTCGAGCGCGTTGAGGTAACCGGTCGACAGGGTCGCGATCGCCTTGGTGCCTACGAGCATGCGGGCGTTCTCGATGACCTGGAACATCTGCGCGATGCCGTCGTGGACCTCGCCGAGCAGGTAGCCCTTGGCCGGCTCCTTCTCACCGAAGGTGAGCTCGCAGGTCGTGGAGACCTTGATGCCCATCTTCTTCTCGACGCCGGTGACGTAGGCGCCGTTGCGCTCGCCGGTGAGCTCGCCGGTCTCGAGGTCGAAGTTGTACTTCGGGACGATGAACAGCGAGAGGCCCTTGGTGCCGGGGCCGCCGACGCCCTCGACGCCGTGGGGGCGCGCGAGCACGAGGTGGATGATGTTCTCGCTCATGTCGTGCTCACCGGAGGTGATGAAGCGCTTGACGCCCTCGATGTTCCAGGTGCCGTCCTCGTTGGGGGTGGCCTTGGCGCGCCCGGCCCCGACGTCGGAGCCGGCGTCGGGCTCGGTGAGCACCATGGTGGCGCCCCACTTGCGCTCCACCATGTGGTGGGCGATCTTCTTGTCGCGGTCGTTGCCGTTGCGGTACACGACGTTGCCGAAGTTCGGGCCCGCGGCGTACATCCACACCGGCGGGTTGGCCCCGAGGACGAGCTCGGCCATCGACCAGATCAGCGAGGCCGGGGCGGGCTGGCCACCGAGCTCGGTGGGGAGCTGGAGGCGGTACCACTCGGCGTCCATGAACGCCTGGTAGCTCTTGGCGAAGTTCTCGTTCATCTTCACCGTGTTGTCGGCGGGGTCGAAGACCGGCGGGTTGCGGTCGCCGTCCTCGAACGATGCCGCGATCTCCTCGCGGGCGAGCCGGTCGACTTCGGACAGGATCGACTTCGCGGTCTCCACGTCGACCTCCTCGAAGAGGCCGGTGCCGAGGATCTCGTCTCGACCGAAGACCTCGAAGAGGTTGAACTCGATGTCGCGGATGTTGCTCTTGTAGTGGCTCACATCTCCACCTATCGATTTCGGGGTACCGGCGCAGTCGCGGTCCGGTCCGGTTCAGCCCGGAGCAGGGGGAAGCCCCGGCGTACTCATCAGTAACTTAATTATCGTACCCATGAGTAATAAAGACAACCCCCGATCCGCGCCCAGGGCTACGGGTGAGCACCGTCACCGTTCCGGCAGGCGTCGGAAAAGGATGCAGTGCGATGCCGCCGACCGGTCTAGTCTGGCGCCTGCTGTCCGCTCGACCCGGGAAGAAGCCGCTGTGCACGCCTCACGCATCAAGCTCGTCGTCGCCGTCCTCGTGGCGGCACTTCTCGGCACGGCCCTGTACCTCGTCCTCACCGAGGGTGTCGCGATGCTGCGGTCCTCGGAACCGCAGGATGCCGGGCCCGGCGAGGTCCCGAAGTTCGTCTACACGCCCCGGGACACCGTGCCGACCACCGAGGACCACGGGCCGGTGGGGCCGGTCGCCCTGGTGCTCGCCGTTCCGTCGGTGCGCGAGGGGCTGACCGGCCGGATGGAGAACCCCTGGGTGGCGGTCTCGAGCCAGGACGGTCGCTACCGCGCCCTCTCGGCGCCCCACCGCCCGGATCCGGAGGCCGACGCGGTCGCGGTCTCGTCCGACGGCAGGTCCCTGGCCTGGGGGTTCGAGGACGGCGTGGTCGTGCTCGACCCCGTCTCCGACGAGGCCCGCGAGCTCGTCGAGCAGATCCCCGGCGACGCAGCGGTCGGGGAGTTCTCGCCCGACGGCCGCCTCCTCACGGTGTACGCCGGGGAGCTCCATGTGATGGAGGTGAGCAGCGGGGAGGTCGTGGCGAGGCTGGACGGGGTCGACGAGCGCGCCGCCCGCCAGGCGGTGTGGACGACCGACGGGGCCGCGCTCACCTATGTCGAGAACGGTCGGCTGGTGACCCACGACTGGGGATCGGACGCCCGGACCTCCGTGCCGGCCCCGACGATCGCCGAGGAGGCGACCCTCGCCTGGTCGCCGTCCGGCGAGCAGCTCGCCGCCCTGCGGGAGGTGCGCGGGGTGAGGTTCGTCGAGGTCTTCGACGTCGCGGGCGACGGCCGGCTCTCGCTCGCGCACACCGTGCGTCCGGCCGGGCACGCCCAGCGGGAGCTGCTGGGCTGGGTCAACGACAGGCGTGTCGCGGTGACCGCGCTCCGGATCGAGACGGGAACTCTCGAGCTCGCCTACTCCATGTCGACGGTGGACACCTCGCCGCCGAGCCAGCTGATGCAGCTGCCGGCCGACGGCATCCACCGTCCCACCCTCGAGGTGGCGGCCGAGCCGCTGAGCCAGGGCAGCGCCAGGTTCGAGGAACCGACCTGGCCGGCGACCGACGTCTCCAAGCTCGTCGCGAGCGTCGTGCTGTCGGCCTTCCTCCTCGGCCTCTACCTGACCCGTCGACCCCGGAAGGGTCAGTCGCGGCTCGTCGAGCGGTGACCGTCGAGGCCCATGTCGGCCTCCCGCAGCAGCTTCGACACCAGCTGGTGGCCGAGGCTCAAGGTGTCCTGCAGGGTCTTGAGGCCCGCCTCGTGACGGCCCGCCTCGAGCGCCCACTTGGCCGCGGACATGCCCTGGACGAGGGTGTCGTTGACCTCGGCGGCGTCACGCTGACGTTGGGTCGCCGCCTCCAGGAGGCGCTGCTGCTCGCTGGCCGTGGCCAGGCGGTCCGAGGCATCGCCCAGCAGGCCGCCCAGCAGCAGCAGCGGTACGACCCGTGAGATCCAGCCGAGCGCCGACAGGTCCACGTCCGCCAGCAGGATCCAGGCGACGACCAGGGCCACCGCCACCAGGCCGGCGAGGATCCCCGCAGTTCTTCCGAAGGCGAGGGCGAGCAGGGCGACCGGCAGGGTGTAGAGCAGGTTGACCGCGTCGACCGGAACGCCGTACGTGAGGCGGAGGACGAAGATGGTCGCGAACAGAAGTGCCGCGACGGCGACCGTCATCCGGGGTCGCTCCCGGAACCAGGGGGCGAAGTCTGAGGCATGGCGGGTAGCGCCGAGAGAGGCCATGCGGGCAACGGTGAGGCATGTTCTGTCCCTTTTGCAGGGGCGAAGGTCCCGTGCGTGACGGCGACCTGCTGTGGCGTGTCGATTTGACTAAAGCCAGGGGAGTCGCCTTAGTTTAGTGATCTACTCGACTTAAGCGGCCGACCCCAGGCCTCCCTGAAAGGCGTTCCACGTGCGCAACCTTCTCGTCCTCGCTGCCGTTGGACTCGTCGCTCAGCTCGTGGACGGCTCGCTCGGGATGGGCTTCGGCGTGACCTCGTCGTCGCTGCTGATCGCCGCCGGTATCGCTCCCGCCGTGGCCTCTGCCTCCATCCACCTCGCCGAGGTCGGAACCACGCTGGTATCCGGCATCTCCCACCACAAGCTCGGCAACGTCGACTGGCGGACCGTGGGCATCCTCGCGGTTCCAGGTGGGGTCGGCGCCTTCTTCGGCGCTCACTTCCTGGTCAGCCTCCCTGCGGAGACGGCCAAGCCATGGGTTGCGGGACTGCTCTTCTGCCTCGGTCTCTACGTGATCTGGCGCTTTCTCGTCCTGGGCGGGCGGCGTCCGCAGTTCAAGGGCAGGCTCTCCGCCAGGTTCCTGGTTCCCGTCGGCCTCGTGGGCGGCAGCCTGGACGCCATCGGTGGCGGTGGGTGGGGGCCGGTCGGGACGACCTCCTTGCTCTCCTCGGGACGGCTCTCGCCCCGCATGGTCATCGGGTCGGTGTCGGCGTCCGAGTTCGTGGTGGCCATCGGCGGTTCGGCCGGCTTCCTGCTCGCCCTGGGCCGGTCGGGTATCGACGTCGGGTTCGTCGTGGCACTGCTTGCCGGCGGCATCTTCGCCGCACCGCTCGCGGCCTGGCTCGTCAAGCACCTGGCGGCCCGGGTGCTCGGGGTCGCCGCGGGCGGCCTGATCCTGCTGACCAACAGCAAGACCATCCTGGAGTCGCTCGGTGCCGGGGGCTCGACGGTGGCACTCGTCGCCGGTGCGCTCGCCCTGGCCTGGGTCGCGCTGATCGGGTGGTCGGTCCGTCAGGAGCGCGCCGCGAGGGCGCTCGACAGGGAGCTGGAGACCCTCGTCGCCTGAGCCCGTGGCGGGATCAGTGCGGCCGCCACGCGTCCTCGTCCTGGGTGAGGTCGGTGACCTGGTCGGGCAGCCGTTTGGCGGCCAAGGAGGCGATCGTGACCCGCTCGAAGACCTCGCGCAGGCTCGTGCGCGCGGCTATCCACACGTGCTGGAGAGGCTGGGCCGCGTCGTTGTAGGAGACCGCCTCGGGCCGCAGACCGTAGACGCTGACCAGGGGCCCGTCGACGGCCCGGATGACGTCAGCGACCGTCACGTCGTCGGCGTCGCGCGCCATCAGCCATCCGCCGGCCTGCCCGCGCTGGCTCCTGGCGATCCCTGCCCGACGGAGGTCGGCGAGGATCGACTGCAGGAAGCCGCGGGGGATGTCCTGGCGTCGGCCGAGCTCTTCCGCGCTGAGGGCCTGCCCGCCTGGGTTGCCCGCGATCTCGATCAGCGCCCGGAGGGCGTAGTCGGACTTCGCGGAGACTCGCATGAACGTAAGTTTGTCAGATCGGTCGACTGGGTCGGATTTGGCGGGGAGGGCCTTCCGCCATGGGTGGAACGCGTTACAGTTCTGCTCGTGATCGACTCCGACGCCCTCACCTGGACCGCCCCCGACGGCGACCACCCTGCACGGCGTGCCTCGCAGCGCTCGGCTGCCACGGTGGCTCGCGGGGTCAAGGATGACTGGCTGGCCCTCTTCGCCCCCGATGCGGTGGTCGAGGACCCGGTCGGCCCCTCCGTCTTCGACCCCGAGGGGAAGGGGCACCGCGGTCACGACGGGATCGGGCGGTTCTGGGACCTCGCCATCTCCGGCGTAGACAGGTTCCACTTCACCATCACCGACTCGTTCGCGAACGGCGACTCCTGTGCCAACGTCGGCACGATCACCAGCGTGCTCGAGGACGGCACCCGGATCGACACCGAGGGCGTCTTCGTCTACCGCGTCGACGAGGCCGGGCTGATCACCTCGATCCGAGCGCACTGGGAGATCGACCGCGCCATGGCGACCGCGGCGAAGGGCTGATCGGACCACTGGTTTCCGACGTCCCCGGATGGGAACATTGGACCCGTTACAGATTCTGTGGTCCGCCGTGCTTCAATCTCTACTGGGTTGAGCAGGGCAGCCCATCCGGTCGACGGCCTCGGGCGTCGGGAGGGGGAGCTTGAACCCGAACCCGACGTCGTGCCGTCCTCACTCCAGGGGTTGACGATGCGCTCCTCCAGCCCGGCATGACCGCTGTCATCACCGGACCCTACGGTCCGTTCAGGTACAACGTGGTGGACGGGTCGTGGTGGTGGTCCGACGACCTCTACCGCATGCACGGCTTCGAGCCGGGCGACGTCGTGCCGACGACCGACCTCCTGGTCGCCCACAAGCATCCCGATGACGCCGCGGTCGCCACGACGCTCATCCTCAACGCCTTCAGCAGTGGCGAGCCGTTCGCCCTGTGGCACCGCATCATCGACGCCCGCATGCGCACGCGGTTCGTGGTCTCGGTCGGCGAGGGGGTGCACGACGAGGACGGCAAGCTGGTCGAGGTGCGCGGCTACATGGTCGACGTGACCGGCTCCAAGCGCAGCCAGACCGCCCGGGACATCGACGAGGCCGTGCGCCGCTCTGCCGAGTCCCGCGGGACGATCGAGCAGGCCAAAGGGGTCATCATGGCCACCCTCGGGGTCGACGCCGACCATGCGTTCGCACTGCTCAAGCGCAGCTCGCAGAACGCCAACATCAAGCTCCGCGAGCTCGCCCAGACCCTGATCACAGCACTCGAGGTCGTGCGCCAGGACGGTATCGACCCGCGCAAGGCCGTCGAGCACGTCCTCGGACCCGACCTCGTAACCGACTCCTGACCGCGCCTCACCGCCGAGGTCAGTCCCCGCCCGCGTTGTCGCAGACCCAATCCACGAACGGCGAGGCCTCCCGCCAGTCGTCGCGGACCCGGTCGAGGAGCTCCGGGGTGTGGATGAACGACGCGAAGCCGTAGGGCTTGCCCAGGGTCATCGACTTGTGGCGCAGCAGCTCGATACGCGGGTGGTCCGCGTCGTACCCCCGGGGCGAGGTCTTGAGCTTCCCGCCGCCGAGGTTCCAGCCGGCCGACTGCAGCGACCCGACGATCCGCTCGAGGTCGGCGCCGCGCCGGTCGTCCGCGATCGCCTCGCGGATGCGCGCCAGCCGGGGCCCGGACGCCTCGTAGTAGCCGACGCCGACACGTACGCCGGGGGCGGAGACCTCGACGTAGAACCCGGTGGCCGGTCCGCGCGGGACGAAGACCCCCTGGTGCGTCTTGTAGGGCGTCTTGTCCTTGGCGAAGCGGACGTCACGGTAGGGCCGGAACACCTTGGCCACGCCGAACTCGTCCTCGAGCGCCTTCGCGAGGGCGGTCATCGGCGCCCGGACGGCCGTCTCGTAGACGTGCTTGTGGTCGGCCCAGAACGACTTGGTGTTGTCCATCTCGAGGTCGTCGTAGAAGTCGAGAGCCGCCTCGGGGATCCCGTCGAACCCGGTCATCGGCGCAGGGGGGGTGCGTCGGTGGCGTCCGCGGAGCCCGTGCGTCGCACGACCTCCCGGCGCGCTCGGTTGAGCCCACCGTGCTCGAGGGCGGCGGCGTGCGACTCGCCCTGCCAGACGAGGCGACCGCGGTGGTGCACGGCGACCCGCATCGACGCGCCGAGGTGCTCGATCGCGCCCGCTACGTTGCGGCGCTCGGCGGGGAGGGGTACGGGCAGGACGTGGGCGTCGTCGAGCCGGCCGCGTCCCTCCACCTCGATGCGCCACCGGGCACTGCTACCCCTCAGCAGCCAGCGCTCGTCGGTCACGTCTGCCTGCACGGGGGAGACGACCGGGTCGCCGAGGCGGACCAGCCGCCCGCCCGGCAGGAGTACGACGACGGCGGTCACCGTCGTGCGCAAGGGCCCGGCGGTCACCTCCCCGCCGGCGAAGGCGACACACACCGAGGGGTCCTGGAAGCCGTGGGCCTGGCCCCACCACCACGAGTCGGGGAACCCGCCCTTGCCCCAGTTCTTCTCGGCATAGACGGTCCAGCCGTCGAGGTCCCAGGTGTCATCGCCGACGACGGCGCTTCCCCGGGCGACGCCGCCGAGGAGCCAGGGGTGCCAGTACTGGTTCAGGGCGGGCACCGCCTGGAAGACGCTGGACCCGCCGAGGGCGCGCCGGGGCCAAGGGACGGGGGAGGTGACCTCGGCGTCGACACCAGCGTCGGGACCGAGGTCGACCCGGAGGTGGTCGGCGGTGCCGTGGAAGGCCGCTCCCGCCTGGGCACCGAGGCCGGTCGTCGAGGCGTGGCCCTCCGGGTGGGCCGCGGTCCGCAGGAAGCCGGTGGGGTGGGCGGCCAGCCCGAGCGTGGCCCAGTGGCCGCCCGAGTTGTCGCGGTTGACGCCGTTGAGTGCGATCACCGCCCGCCCGGAGGTGGGGTCGGTGAAGCGCCAGAAGTAACCCTCCATCGCGACCCCGTGGGACGGCAACGGGTCGCCGAAGGGCAGGTCGGCGCCGCTGGCGCGGTAGCTTGCTGCGATCCCCACCCGGACATCATGTCAGCCCGGCCGGACCGCCCCGGAGTACGGCATGGAGTGGAGCGTGGCCACCCGGACGCCCGTGCTCGGGTTGGCGGCATCGACGATCTGCCCGTTGCCGAGGTAGATGCCGACGTGGCTGACCGGGCTGTAGTAGAAGACCAGATCGCCGGGAAGGAGCTCGGACTCCGACACCGACGTGCCGTCGCTCATCTGGGCCCCCGAGGAGTGCGGGAGGCTGACGCCGGGCCTGGGCCCACGCCATCATGGTGAGACCGGAGCAGTCGTAGGAGCCCGGTCCGGCCGAGGCCCACACGTAGGCCTTCCCGACCTGGGCGAGCGCGGAGTCCACCACGGCGTCGGCCCTTCCCGAGGCCGGGTTCGGAGCGGCCTGCTCGGCCTCGGCGGTCTGCTCCTCGGCCAGGGCCTGGCGCTGCTCGGCCTCCAGGGATGCGAGCAGCTCGTCGGCCTCCGCGGCCTTCGTCTCGATCTCCTCCTTCTGCCGCTCGAGCCGGTCCTCGTCCTTGCGCATCCCGGCGAGCTCGCGCCGCATCGCCTGCTGCCGAAGCTGGAGACGTCGGGCCTGGACCGCGTAGACCTCCATGAGCTGGGCCCGCTGCTCGTCGTGCGCGGCCACCGTCGACAGCGTCTCGAGGAACGCGTCGGGGTCCTGGGACAGCAGGATCTAGGCGGTGGAGGAGAAGGCCCGCCCCTGGTACCGGGCGACGACCGTGGCGGCCACGTCCTCGCGCACGTCGTCGGCGACCTGCTGCTGACGCCTCAGGTCACGGCGCAGGGTGGTGAGCTCCTTGCGGCTCCGGTCGACCCGGAGCCTGATGTCGTTGAAGCGCTCCGAGGCGATCTCGGCCTCGTGGTGGAGCCGGTCCACGTCGGCGCGGACCTCCTCGATGTCGGGCTCCGCGTGGCCGGCTCCCTGGAGGAGCAGGGTCGAGGCGAGTGCCGAGGCGACGAGGGTGGCGAGCAGTCAGACGGTGCGGGTTCGGCCGTCGCTCACGAAGAGACGGTCTCCTCTCGTTCGTCAGGTACGCCGGACGTGGGGGTGCGTCGGGCCCGTCGCCAGGCGACAAGCCCGGCGACGACGGCGATGCCTGCGGGGAGGACCCAGGCCGGGACCGTTGCGGCGACCTCGCTGATCCAGCGTTGAGCCTCGAACTCGAGGTCGGTGGTGTCGCCGAGCCCCAGGGTCCCGGTGATCCCGGCCGTCCCGTCGTAGCGGAGGAAGAGGATCCCGATCCCCACGAAGAGCAGGCCGGAGACCAGGGAGGTGGTGTGCACCCGGATCGGTCCGAGGACGAGCATCCGGCCACGCAGCCAGGACCTCTGGCCGAGTTGGAAGCGGTCCCAGAGCGCGGCCAGGACGAACAGAGGTGCGGCCATGCCGAGGGCGTATACCGCCAGCAGCAGCCCGCCCTGGAGGGGGGAGTCCCGGGTCGCGGCCATGGTCAGGATCGCGCCGAGAACAGGGCCCGAGCAGAAGCCGGCCAGCCCGTAGACGGCGCCGAGGGCAACCGTGGACAGCCAGCTCGCGCGGCCGCCGACGGTGTTGCCCGACTGCCGGTTCGACCAGGCCTGGAGTCGTCCGGCGAAGGGCATCGCGAAGCTGCGTCCCAGGATCTGCAGCGTGCCCAGGGCGATGATCGACCAGCCGGCGATGCTGATCAGCAGGCCGCGGTGGCCGTAGAACAGCGACGAGGCGGCGGTCGCGCCGGTGCCGAGTGGGACGAGGGTGATCAGCAGCCCGCCGTAGAACGCTGCCGTTCGCAGCAGCAGCGCGGAGCGGCTGGCGAAGGCGTAGGCGAAGAACGACGGGAGCAGCAGCGCGCTGCACGGCGAGAGCAGCGCGAGGACGCCCGCGGCGAAGGCCGCGAGCAGGCCGACCTCCGTCATCGGGCCGCTTCGGCTGCCTGCTCGACGGCGTCGACGAACACCTCGGTGGGCTGGGCTCCCATGATCGGCCGGCCGTTCACGATGAAGGCGGGGGTGCCGGTGACACCGATCTCCTGGCCCTCGTCGAAATCCTTCCTGACCGTCGCGGCGGCCTCCTTGGAGCTCATGTCGGTGCGGAACCGCTCGACGTCGAGGCCGAGCTGCTCGGCCTTGTCGAGGAGGTACTCCTCGGTGAGCCGGCCACTGTTGGGCGGCTGCTGGTCGGCGAACATCGCGTCGTGGAACTCCCAGAAGCTGTCCTGCTGCCCGGCGGCGAAGCCGGCCTTGGCCGAGGTGATCGACTCGGGGCCGAGGTAGGGGAAGTCGCGCCACTCGATGCGGAGAATGCCCTCCTCGACGTAGCGCCCCACGAGCTCGGGCTTGGTGTCGCGGGCGAACTTGCCGCAGAACGGACACTGGTACTCGGAGTAGTTGATCATCACCACCGGCGCGTCGACCTCGCCGAGCGCCGTCGGGTCGTCGGCCTCCCGGCGAACGAGGTCGGCGAACGGGTCGTTCTCGGGGTCGACAGGCGGGCGGCTGCCGCTCCGGTCGACCTCGGCGGCGGTGCCGTTGGTCTCTCCCTCGTCGGAGCCGGAGCCGGCCAGGGCGGGGGTGAGGAGCATGACGCCGGCGATCAGCGCGGCGACAACGGCCACGACGATCGGCAGGGTCGCCCTGCTGCGTTCGGGCGCGTCGGACATGGGGTTCCTTCCGGGGGTTGCGAGGGAGGTGTTCAGGCTTGGGGTGCGGCGCAGGCGACCTCGCCGCGCAGCCGGGCGCGCAGGGCCCAGGCGAGCACGCCGATGGCCGCGAGCGACAGGACCGGCTGGACCGGTTCGAACCAGGTCATCGCACCCGAGGTGCCGAGAGCGAGCAGCACCAGCTTGTTGCACACCGGGCAGCCGACGGCGAAGAACGTGAGGAAGCCTCCGACGTACCCGCCCTTGGCGGACCTGTCGAGCTGGTCGGAGCGCGGGACCGCGACGTAGGTGGCGGTGAGCAGTCCGGCGAGGACCGCCGAGACGGCAAGTGCGGGCCACGACCACCACGTCGGCGGGATCTCGCGGCCGAAGAACGGGGTGTCGACGAGGTCGGTGGGGATGGCGATGAAGAGGGCGTAGGCGACCGCGGACGCGGCCGCGACCACCCAGCGACGGGCCGGCCAGGTGATGCGGGGGCGCTTGACCTGGGGGACGGCGGTGCTCATGCGCCCACCTCCACCGGGTGACCTTCGATGCGCCACTCGAGGAGGCCGTCCTCGAGGCGGCGGGCGCGCCTGCCCCGGGCCCGGAGCAGACGGACCGCGTCGTGGGCGAGGACGCAGTACGCGCCGCGGCAGTATGCGACGACGTCGGCGTCCTCGCCGAGCCCCCCGACGGCCTCGAGGTCCTCGGCGAGCCGCCCGATCGGGACCGACCGGGCGCCGGGGATGTGCCCCGCGGCGTACTCCTCGGGGGGCCGTACGTCGAGCAGGACCACGTCGCCGGACTCGAGGCGTTCGAGCAGCTCCTCGCGGGAGATCTCCACCACGCCCGCGTCGGTGTCGCCGAGGCTGCTCACTCCGAGGTAGGAGTCGAGGGCCCGGTCCACGTCGGCAGAGTGCTCACGGGCGACTGTGCGCATCGTGGCGTACAGCGCCGCGACGTCCTCACCGGCGAGCCGGTAGTGGACGCGGGTGCCCTCCCGGCGGGTGCTGACGAGGTTGGAGAGCTTGAGGACCTGGAGGTGCGCCGAGGCCGTGCTGACGCCGAGCCCGGCCTCCCGTGCCAAGGCCTCGACGGTTCGCTCGCCCTGGCTCAGGAGATCGATGAGCTCGAGGCGCTTGGCACTCCCGAACGCCTTCCCCACGACGGCGAGCTGGTCGAAGAGTGCGCTCTTCGCCTCTCGGTTCTCCACGGCTTCCTCCAAATATCTTTGGAATACCGTACATGTCCCCCGCGCGAGTTGCGAGCCGGCGTGGCCCCGAACCCTGTCAGGCGACGTCGGAGTGCGCCCCGCGGACGACTGGGTATCCGGCCGACTCCCAGGCGGAGGTGCCGCCGCGCACGGACCTGGCGTCGTACCCCCGGCGGATCAGCAGGTCCGCGATCGTGAGGCTTCGGTTGCCGTTGGCGCAGATGACGAAGACGGGGGTGTCGCGAGGCAGCTCGGCGGCGCCTGCCGCGACCTCGCCCATCGGCATCAGTCGCGCACCCGGGACGTGGCCGGCGAGGTACTCGCCCGGCTCCCGGACGTCGATCGCCACGGCCCCGTCCGCCCGGGCCGAGGCGAATGCCTGAGTGCTGACTTCACGCATGTGCTCTCTCCTGTACCTTGGTGGTTGATACCCCTGGGGGTATCATAACAAACCGGCCCGGCCACCTCGATATTCCTCCGGGTGCTCCCGATGTCGTTGAAGGGAACGCGATGCTCCACTCCGCACTCCAGCCCTGGACGCCGCGGCGTCGACTTGCCCTGGTCGCCCTGGTCCCCCTCGTGGCCGCCTGGTTCGTCGTCGTCGGTCGAGGCGCGGCCGCGGCGCCCCCCGGTGCGGGGTGGTACGCCGTGGTGGGGGTGGCTGCCCTGCTCGGAGCCGCCGTGCTCGCCAGCTACCTGCCCGTGGCCGGCCGCGGCATCGACGTCGGCTGCACCCCGTGCGCGACACTGGCCGCGCTGACCCTGGTCGGGGCCACGATGGTGCTGCGCAGCTACGGCAGCGAGCTCGCCGGACCCCTCGTCGCGGTCGCCGTCCTGCTGTTCGGCCTCACCCAGCGGATGAGCCAGCCCGCCACCTGCGCGACCCCTGTTCGCGACGCCTCCTGAGGGCTACATTCGAGGGACAGGCGGGACCGGCTCCCGCGGTTGCCCAGTCCGGGTGAGTCCGCTCGCATGCATGCAAGCGGCGACAGTGGGAACCACCGGTCTGCTGACAACGAATGAACCAAGGGAGCTAGACATGGGCATCATCGGATTCCTCATCGCCGGCCTGATCATCGGTGCGCTCGCGCGCCTCATCAAGCCCGGCAAGCAGAACCTCAGCCTCCTCATGACGCTGCTGCTCGGTATCGCCGGCGCGGTGATCGGTGGCATCGTCGCGAGCCTGCTCGGTACCGGCAGCGTCGGTGAGCTGAACGTCCTGGGCTTCATCGTGGCCGTGATCGCCGCGGTCCTGCTCATCGGCGTAGCCGAGGGCGCCTCGGGCAAGAGCAAGTCGCGCGCCTGACATGCCGCGCGTCTCGGGAGGTCCTGGGGGGAATCTCCAGGACCTCCTGTGCGCGTGCCTTATGCTCGTTGCCGAGGGGAGTACTTCGACAGCCCGTCCCGGTCATTACGGTCGCTCTACAGCGGCTCCGGGCGGGTGCCTGCCTCGCAGGTGAAGGAGACCTCAGAGCGTGAGAGATCCTCTGAGGAGACCCTGTGGAAACCGTGGCCACCCCCACACTCTGGTTCGCGACGATCGCCGGCGTCGTCGTACTCTTGGCACTGGACTTCGTCCTGACCCGCCGACCGCACGAGGTCTCCATGAAGGAGGCCCTCGGGTGGTCGGCGTTCTACATCGCCCTGCCCCTCGCCTTCGGCGGGTTCGTGTGGTCGCAGTTCGGGGCCGACCGGGGCCTGGAGTACCTCACCGGCTACCTCGTCGAGAAGTCCCTCAGCGTCGACAACCTCTTCGTCTTCATGCTGCTGCTCGCGGCCTTCGCCGTGCCCCGCGCCCTCCAGCAGCGGGTCCTGCTCTACGGCATCATCGGGGCGCTCGTGCTCCGCGGCATCTTCATCGCGCTCGGCGCCGCGGCGCTCGCCCGCTTCGACTGGACGTTCCTGGTGTTCGGGCTCATCCTCCTCGCCACTGCGGTGAAGATCCTCCGGGACACCATCGTCGGCGCAGAGCACCAGGTCGACGTCGCCGAGCTGCGCACGGTGCGGGTGCTGCGTCGGTTCTTCCCCGTCACCGGCGAGTACGACGGCCCGCGGCTGCTCGGCCGGGTGGACGGCCGGCGTGCGCTGACCCCCTTCGCGCTCGTCGTGGTGGCCGTGTTCGCCACCGACATCGTCTTCGCCGTCGACTCGGTCCCCGCCGTCTACGGGATCACCGGGGACCCGTTCCTGGTCTTCGCCACCAACGCGTTCGCCCTCCTCGGTCTCCGGGCGCTGTACTTCGTCCTGGAGGGTGCGCTGAGCAAGCTGGTGTACCTCGGCTACGGGCTGGCGGTGATCCTGGGATTCATCGGGGTCAAGCTCGCCCTGCACTGGGGCCACGAGCACTGGCCGTGGGTCCCCGAGATCCCGACCCTGCTCTCCCTCGCGGTGATCGTCGTGGTGCTCACCGTGACGACGGTGACGAGTCTTGCGGCGAGTCGTCGGCTGGATCGGGTTTCGGTTCCGGACGCGGCTCGGGAGGAAGCTCGACGATGACGCGCAGCATGTTGAGGCCCTCGCTGCTCACGGTCGTCTCCCCGAGACGGCGCAGCATCGCCAGCGAGGCGGGGTTGTCGCCGGCCACCATCGTGTCGATCCGCTCGATGCCCTCCAGGCGGTGGCGCAGCAGCTCCTGGAGAAGCGCCGACGCCACCCCCCGTCCCTGGTACTCGTCGGCCACCGTCACCGCCACGTCGGCCGCGGTCGGCTCGTCGGCGTAGCGGATCATCCGCGCGATGCCCGCCGGGTAGCCGGTCTGGCCGTCGTCGAGCACGAACAGCACCCGAGCGACGTGGTCGATGCCGTCCACCTCGTCGACGAGATGGTCGAGCATGGCCTCGGTCAGGTGCGGCACCGGGGTGAGGAACCGGTGGAACTGCGACTCGGGCGACAGGTGCTCGTAGGCCTCCCGTAGTGCCTCACGGTCGCTCGGCAGCAGCGACCAGACGATGGCCGCGGTGCCGTCGCGGAGTCGGAGCTCGGTGGCCACGAGCCCAAACTATCCCGCAGGGACCACCAGCACAGGCGAAGGCGACAGCGTCACACGGACCCGGGTGCCCGGGACAAGGTCCGTCGCGGTGGTGCCCGCCGCCTGGACGGTCACCTCCGGACCGCCGTCGACCTCGCAGACCACCCGGGACAGCGATCCGAGGAAGAACCGCGACGCCACTGTGGCGTTCCCCTCCTCGTCGGGCACCACCTCCAGCGCCTCAGGGCGCACCAGGGCCATGCCCGGACCGGTGACCGAACCCTCCAGCAGCGGCACCGTGGACCCCAGGACCGAGGCGGTCGAGCCGTTCGCCGTCGCCTCGAGGCGGTTGGTCAGGCCGACGAACTCCGCGACGAACCGGGTGCGCGGGCTGTTGTACAGCTCTTCGGGGCTCGCGATCTGCTCGAGACGGCCTTCGGACATGACCCCCACTCGGTCGGCGATCGCGAGCGCCTCCTCCTGATCGTGGGTCACGAACACCGTCGTGCGCCCCACCTCTAGCTGGACCCGGCGGATCTCCTCGCGCAGCTGGGCGCGCACCTTCGCGTCGAGGGCGGACAGCGGCTCGTCGAGGAGCAGCACCGAGGGTTCGATCGCCAGCGCGCGAGCCAGCGCCACGCGCTGCTGCTGGCCGCCTGAGAGCTGGTGGGCGTAGCGGTCGCGCTGGTCGCCGAGCCCCACGAGCTCGAGCATCTCCGAGCCGCGGGCGTTGCGCTCCTTCAGGGCCACCCCGCGCATCTTGAGGCCGAACGCGACGTTCTCGAGCACCGTCATGTGCGGGAACAGGCTGTAGGCCTGGAAGACCATGCCCATGTCCCGCTTGTTCGCCGGGACAGCGGTGATGTCCTTGCCGCCGACCCGGACGTGACCCTCGTCCGCGAGGTCGAGACCGGCCAGGATGCGCAGCGCGGTGGTCTTGCCGCAGCCCGAGGGGCCGAGCAGCGCCACCATCTCCCCGGGCTCGATCCGCAGGTCGAGGCCGTCGAGGGCGCGGAGCTCGCCGTAACGGCGGGTCAGCCCGTCGAGGACCACCTCCACCCCGGGGGTGCCCTGTTGAGTCACGTCATCATCCTTTCCTGGCCACGGCGACCGCGGCCGACGTACGACAAGGCCATGAGGAGCGTGAACGCGAAGACCAGCGCTGCCAGCGACGCCGCCACCGAGGTCTTGGCGTCGCTCTTGCCGAGGAAGTTGATCACGACCTGGAGGTTCTCGTAGTTCGTCAGCGACGCGATGGTGAACTCGCCGAGCACGAGCGCGACGGAGATGAACGCCGCACCGAGCAGGCCCGACCAGATGTTGGGCACCACGATCCGCAGCATCACCGTCAGCCACCCGGCCCCCAAGGAGCGCGCCGCCTCCGAGAGGGTGACGACGTCGATGGAGGAGAGCCCGGCGTCGATCGCGCGGTAGGCGTAGGGCAGGACGAGCACGATGTAGACGAAGGTCAACGTCAGCGCCGAGTCACTGACCAGGTAGTTGACCCAGGTGTAGACGTTGCGCATGCCCACCACGATCACCAGCGCCGGGATCGTCAACGGCAACAGGCACAGGAACTCCACGAGGCGCGAGGCCTGGGGGATCCGCAGTCGCACCCAGATCATCGTCGGCAGGAGCAGCACCAGCATGCCGAGCACGGTCAGCAGCGCGAGCAGCAGCGAGGTGATGATTGCCGAGGTCAGATTCGGGTCCTGGACGAGGTTCGCCCAGGCCCGGCCGGCCCGCCCGCCGCCGAGCTCTCGGGTGCTGAAGTCGAGCATCGAGTACAACGGCACGAGGAAGTAGACGGCGAAGAGGCCCAGCAGCACGGCGCGTCCGGTGCGCCACGTCCTCGTCGGCCTCATCGCAACCACCGGGAGGTGCGACGCAGCAACAGGGCGTAGGCCGTCATCACCACGGCCACGACGACGATCATCTGCAGGGCGAGCGCGAACGCGAAGTTCTGCCGCCCGAGGACCACCTCGCTGGTGAGGGCCGCCCGGATCAGCAGGGGCACGATGGGCTGGCCCTGGCTGACCAGCGCCGCCGCCGTCGCGTACGCGGCGAAGGCGTTGGCGAACAGCAGCAGCATCGACCCGAGGAACGCGGGCCACAGCAGCGGTATGCCGATCTGGGTCCAGTACTGCCGTGCGTTGGCCCCGAGGTTGAGCGCTGCCTCGCGCCACTGGGGCCGCAGCCCCTCGAGCGCGGGCAGGAAGACGATCACCATCAGCGGGATCTGGAAGTACGTGTAGACCAGGATCAGTCCGGGCAGCCCGAACAGCCAGCCGCTGCCGAAGACGTCGAGCCCGACGGTGTCGCGCAGCAGCTCTGTGACGACCCCGGAGAAGCTGAGGGTGGCGATGAAGGCGAAGGCGAGCGTGACGCCGCCGAACTGCGCGAGGACGCCGGCGACCGACATCACCGCGCGGCGGAAGATGCTGGTCGGCGGCGCGCTCACCACGAGGTAGCACAGGATCGCCCCGAAGACGGCGCCGATGACGGCGGTGGACCCGGAGAGCACGAGGCTGTTCCACAGGGTCCGCCGGGCCGTCTGCCCGAACAGCGCCTCGACGTTCGTCATCGAGAAACGTCCGTCCTCCTGGAAGGCGCCGACCAACACCGTGACGGTGGGGATCAGCAGGAAGATCGTCAGGTAGGCGAGGAACGGCAGCAGCCCCAGTGCCGGTGCGAGCCGCGAACGACGGCTCACACCGGCACCTCGAGATCAGCGGTCATCGACGGGTCAGCCGACGGCCTGGGCCCAGTTCTCGTTGAGGTACTGCGCCGCCTTCTCGGTCTGCTCGTCGGACGGGATCACCGGGTCGCCAGAGACCTCGGGCAGCGCGTCGTAGAGCTCCTGGTCGATCGTGCCCTCCTCGGCCATCGCCTCGGCGCGAACCGGGCGAGCGCCACCCTTGAG